>CAZDZY010000117.1:0-8869 GCA_964510055.1 uncultured Christensenellaceae bacterium | reverse complement strand
CTTCCGCTCCAACCGTAGTCTTTGTGTGAGTCTTCGGCATATAGATACCTATATGCCGAAGATTTATATAAAGGAAATGGCGCCATAGCCAAGTGGTAAGGCAAGGGTCTGCAAAACCCTTATGCCCCAGTTCAAATCTGGGTGGCGCCTCCATTCACCCCAAAAAGTTTGACTGCTTTTTGGGGACAACGTAAAAACAATGCCGAAGTGGCGGAATCGGCAGACGCACGGGACTTAAAATCCCGCGGAGGTTAAACTCCGTACCGGTTCAAGTCCGGTCTTCGGCACCAAGAAATTCTAAAAAGCCTCGTTTGGGGCTTTTTTGTTTTCCTTTGATATTTGCCTGTCAAAAACATTCAAGAATTTTTACCAACTTGCTGTATACGGCTCTACCGACGCCGGTGCAATTGTATTTAGCTGTTTTACAGCCCGTGCTTTTTGCTGTTGATTAAGAATTTTCACCTGCTCGATTTATAGTGTTCCCCCGGCGCAGCCGGGGGAGCACTATTTGCCGTTTTACAGCCCTTATTTTTTGCTGCCGATTAAGAATTTTTACCTGCTCTTTTTGTTTAGTGTTCCCCCGGCACAGCCGGGGGAACACTATTTGCTGTTTTACAGCCCTTATTTTTTGCTGCCGATTAAGAATTTTTACCTCTATCAAAAAATATAAATAGTGAGTAAGCGAGGTCGATAATATTGGAACAAAACTTTTATACGTTCAGAGAATACATGAGCAGAGTCGATAAACGCCTCACAGCTTCGATGGAAGATTATCTCGAGATGTTGTACCGGCTGTCCAATATAAAGGGCTATACGCGGATACACGAGCTTTCAGGGGCGCTTAACGTACAGCCTTCCGCCGCTACGCGTATGGTACAGAAACTCGCTGAGATGAAACTCATCAACTATCAAAAATACGGGATACTGGAGCTCAGTGAATCTGGCAAACAGGCGGGGTCTTCTCTGCTCTTAAGGCACAATATAATAGAGAAATTCTTAAGGGCATTAGGCGTTACGGATCCGCATATACTCGAGGAAACGGAGAAGGTAGAACATACGATAAGCAAAGAGACTCTTGGGTGCATATCCGTTTTTCTGGACTTTCTGGAGGAGAACGCTTCATTTTATGCGGAGTATGATTTTTACCGGAGAAATCTGCCGCCTGTTATTTAGCCGGGGTACTATTAAAAATGAAAAAGGCTTTTTTTACAAACACGGTAGTCTTGACTGTTACCACACAGTTGCTGCGGATAATCGGACTTTACTATATAGCCTTTCTGTCGGATAAAATAGGTACTGAGGGCATAGGTCTTTACCAGCTTATTTTCTCCGTATACTTCCTTGCCACTACTCTTGCCACTTCCGGTATCAGTGTCGCAGTATCTAGGCTCTCCGCAGAATCTCTTAGCAGAAGCGGTTATAAATCGATATCAAACGTTGTAAATAGGGCTGCGGTTTTAAGCTTTTTGTTGGGTACTTTCGCTGCGGCAGTATTGTTTCTGTCGGCAGGATTTATAGGGACGGATATATTAAGCGACAGCAGGTCGGTCATATCCCTTAAAACGCTTTCCTTAGGCCTTCCGTTTATGGCAATAACGTCATGTTTAAAGGGCTATTTTATCGGCATGCGAAAAGCGCTGTATCCGGCAAGCGAAATGCTCTTTGAGCAGGCGGTACAGCTTATCATACTTCTTTCAATAATTAATTCCTTTCTTCCAAAAGGCCTTGAGTCTGCGTGCCTTGCTATCGCTATATCCGCCGCCGCTACTGAGGCGATATCGTTCGGTTATACTTTTATCCTTTATATGATCCATAAAAACAGATCAAAAGTTGCGATCGTAAGTGAAGGCAATATAAACCGCCAGATATTGCGGATATCGGCGCCGGTCGCTGCAAGCTCTTACTTGCGCTCGGGGCTTCGTACCGCCGAAAACGTACTCATACCTAAGGGGCTGCGCGGTTACGGAGCCTCAAAAAGTGAAGCTCTGTCGGAGTTCGGCCTTATCGGCATGGCAATGCCCGTGCTGTTATTCCCCTCCTCATTCCTCACTGCTATCTCGGCCGTTCTCCTTCCCGAGATATCAGCGGCAAAATCAATAAACGATATGGAGAAGATCAAGAACATTTTTTCCAGGGTATTTAAGTTTACGACCGTATTATCGCTGCTATTCAGCGGTATTTTTATTTGTTTTGCGCGTGATTTCGGAATATTGATCTATCAAAGCAATAACGCGGGGCTGCTTATTATGCTAATGGCGCCTTTAGTGCCGCTGATATATCTTGATTTCATTGTCGATTCGATGCTTAACGGTTTAAATCAGCAGATGAAAACTCTTAAAATAAATACTCTGGATTACACTATCAGGATCAGCCTCGTATTACTATTGATCCCAAAGTTCGGTTTTTTCGCATATATTGTCATATACTATCTCAGTACAATATTGAATGCTTTTCTGAGTATAAGGCGGCTGCTCATAGCCGGCAGCGTAAAGATCGATTTCCCCGCCTGGGTAATAAAGCCCGCTCTCTCAGTATTAGCTGCGGGTCTAATCACAAAGCTGTTTTTCAGGCTGATCATCATTTCGGGCCTTTCGGGAATTATAATAAAGATACTGCTGATCACAGCGCTTTATTCTATATTTTTATTTATTCTCAAATGCATAAGTCTAACAGATATATCATGGTTTAAGTCAGTTTCGCATAAGTCTGGCAATAATAAAAATGATGCATGCGAAAATAGAATCAATTATCAGGATTTGTTAAAATAGTGTTGTCATCATTTAGCTTCCGCTATATGTAGTGTTTTCCATCAAAATATGTTAACAAAAAATGATAAATTTTTTAAAAAAATATATTGACATTTATAAAGATTAAGCATAAACTTGCAACGAAAATACAATAAATTTATTTTATGAGGATGGTGTAAATTATGGAGGAAAATTCCCAACCTCCCAACCCTCCGCGAGTAGGATTGACTTACAATCTTAAAAAGAATGTTATCTCCGCGGCGCCTGACAGCGAAGCTGAATACGACAATATCGATACGGTTTTAGCAATAAAAGATGCGTTGGAGTCCGCAGGATACAAACCGCAGCTTATGGAGGCAAACGAGGGTTTACCATCATTACTCGCACAGCATACGGTAGATATAGTTTTTAACATCGCCGAGGGAATACAGGGGAGAGGGCGCGAAGCCGAAGTTCCCGCCATTCTGAATTTCTATAGGATCCCTTTTACAGGTTCTGATGAAACCACACTATGTATAGCGCTCGATAAAGCGCTTACTAAGCGTTTGCTTGCGTCTTACCGCATAAGAACGCCTAAATATTTCGTTGTTTCAAAAGATCATAGAAGACTCAGCGGCAATATTAAGTTTCCCGCTATAGTTAAACCTAATGCCGAGGGCTCAAGCAAAGGCATTTCTGACGTTGCCATCGTCTCCGAAAGAAATGAACTGCGCAGCCTGCTTGATCATAATTTTAAACTTTATGGCCAGGATTTGCTTGTTGAAGAATATATACACGGCCGTGAATTTACCGTCGGCATACTTGGTAATGGCAGCGATATACGCGTTTTCCCGCCGATGGAGATAATTTATCTCAATAAGGAGAATAAGTTCAACATCTACAGTTTCAATGTAAAAAAAGACTACAAAAGGCTTATTAAATATGAATGCCCTGCGAAGATAGATAAGCGCATTGAAAAAGAAATGACTGATATGGCAAGAAAAATATACGATATCCTTCAATGCAGGGATTTTTCAAGAATCGATTTTCGCCTTTCCGAAGACGGAAAGCCGTATTTTATAGAGATCAATCCGCTGCCGGGCCTTGCCCCCGGTTACAGTGATTATCCGATGATAGCGGAATTCAGCGGAATGGATTATAAAACTTTAGTGCGCGCGGTCCTGGAAAGCGCACTAAAAAGGTATGGTCTTAAAAATATTTTAAATAGAGGTAATAAAAATGAATCTCAATACTTATAGGTTAAAAGCCCCGGAGCCTCCCAGCGCTCCAAACGCAGAATGGTATGACTGGAAATGGCAGCTTAAAAACAGGATAACTAACGTAGATACTCTCGAAAAAGTTGTCCGCTTAAGCGAAAAAGAAAAACAGGAAATCTCTTATTGTCTTAACATCTTCCGTATGGCTATTACGCCTTATTACGCGTCTTTAATGAGCCCAACTGACCCAAAATGCCCAATAAGGATGCAGGCTGTTCCAACCATCGGCGAAACGCACGTGCTGCCGTGTGAAATGGCAGATCCTCTCGATGAAGAGGGGGACAGCCCTGTGCCGAATATCGTTCACCGTTATCCCGACAGGGTGCTTTTTCTCGTTACTCATACCTGCGCTATGTATTGCAGGCACTGCACGCGCAGAAGAGTAGTAGGTGAAGAAGACCACTTTATAACAAAGCTCGAGGTTGAAGCTGCTGTTAACTATATCGCAAAAACACCGCAGATTCGCGACGTGCTTATCTCCGGCGGCGACCCGTTGACGATGAGCGATTCCGCACTCGAGAACATCATCTCCCGCCTTCGCAGTATCGATCATGTGGAGATAATACGTATAGGTACGCGCGTCCCGGTCGTTTTGCCCATGCGCATAACGCCGGAACTGCTGGCAATGCTGAAAAAATACCAGCCGATCTGGATAAATACGCACTTTAACCACCCGAAAGAGATAACTCCCGAGTCTGTTAAGGCATGCGGCGATATCGTTGATTCCGGTATTCCTCTTGGAAACCAAAGCGTACTATTAAGGGGCATAAACGATGATACGGATACGATGAAAGAACTGCTCTTAAAGCTCGTAAAGGCAAGGGTAAGGCCGTATTACCTATACCAATGCGATCTAAGCCAGGGGCTTGGGCATTTCCGCACGAGAGTAGAGAAAGGCATTGAGATCGTTCATAACCTTACCGGCGCGATATCAGGTTACGCTATCCCTAAGTTCGTGATAGACGCTCCGCACGGCGGCGGCAAGGTGCCTATGAACCCTGAATATATCATTTCGATCGACGATAAAGAAGTAGTGATGCACAACTATAAGGGCGATATATATACTTACCCTCAGCCGATGAATTTTTAGTAAGTTAAAAGGTTTTCGTTTCTACACGGAAGCCTTTTTAATTGGGATCCTCAAAAAGCCGTGAGACTTTTTGGGGCTGAATTCGCATTTGATACCAAACGGAGAAAAGTATATGAATGATGTGAGCAGTAAGGTGGAAATATTGCAGGGCGATATAACAAAATTAAAAGCTGACGCGATAGTTAACGCCGCAAACAGCTCTCTGCTGGGCGGCGGGGGAGTGGATGGCGCTATCCACAGGGCTGCCGGCCCCGGCCTTCTTATGGAGTGCAGGATGCTAGGAGGCTGCAAAACGGGAGAGGCAAAGGTAACAAAAGCGTATGATCTTCCATGTAATATCGTTGTTCATACAGTCGGGCCTGTTTGGAGAGACGGGAATCATGGGGAGGAAGGCCTCCTCGAATCGTGTTATATTAAATCAATAGAAGCAGCTTTGGGCTGCGGTGCAAAGACCATCGCGTTCCCGTGTATTAGTACGGGAATTTACGGTTATCCTATTGAAAAAGCAGCAGTTATCGCATGCAGCGCAGTAAAGAAAATGATTAATAAGTATCATGAGCTTCAAAAAGTATATTTTGTCTGCTTCAGCAGTAAAGATTTTTCTATCTATAAAAGTCTTGAACTTACTTTTGCCTAATAAACGTAACATCCCGTTTTTCGTAAATTCAAATCCTTAATTATAAAATAATTTATCGCCTTTAACCCGGCGCGTTGTCGGTCACGTTGATGAAGTTATTCCCGTTCGTCCAGAGGCGCTCCAGCCCGTAGAATTCTCTTTCGCGTTTATGGAAGATGTGGATCAGAATTTCACCGTAGTCTATGACTATCCATCTGCCTTCACGATATCCTTCCAGCCTCAACTGCTTTTTCCCTGCTCCAAACATAAATTTCTGGACTTCATCACAAAGCGATTTCACGTGAACATCCGATCGGCCGCTCGCAAGTATAAAGTAATCAGCAACTATGGTCATATCCGACACATTTATTACGCATACGTCTTCCGCTTTTTTCGCAAGCAGCTGCCGCGCTGCATCTATGATGCTTTTATCAAACTCCAAATTTTCTACCTCCTGTTTATTATTACTCCAAAAACCGCTGGGCTTTTTGAGCCCCTTATTTTGCTCCGAAAACTAATAGGCCTTTTGGGATTTGGAAATCAGGCTTTCATACGCTTCAATGCTGTTGGGGTGCAACGTAAGCCCCCTGTCTTTAATAAAATTCATTACATGGCAAAGGCCGAATATCATCGCTTCATCGATGTCCTTATATGCGATCTCTCTCAGTTCATCCGTCTCTTTAAAACTCCTTCCGGGTTCTATTATATCCGCAAGGTAAATTATTTTTTCAAGAAGCGTCATGTTTTTATAACCTGTCGTATGCCATTTGATAGCCGACAGTATTTCTTCATCTTTAATATCGAGATCCTTTTCCACCATTACCGCGCCTATCTTGCCATGTATAAGAACGGGATTTGATTTTTCATATATATCAAGCTCAATATTGTTTTGCGCTGCCGCAGCCTCCAGCGCTTCCTTCGGCAGCCCTTTTGCTACATCATGTAAAAGCCCCGCAATATAAGCTTTGGTTTCATCGGCGTTATATCTTTTTGCAAGCGATACTGCTTCTTTGGCAGTGTTTATTGAGTGCTCTAAACGTTTCCAACCGATTTTGTTATTAACGTATGAAATCATTTCTTCTTCGCTAACTGTCATCATGCCCTCATTAATTAATCCTGATATATATATAAACGCTTTTTCTCTATATACCTTAAAACTTTTTCAGGCAGCAGGTTGCTTTTTAGTTTTCTGGCTGCCGCCAACTCCCTGATACAGGATGAAGATATATCAGGGCCTTTATCCTTTGCTATAAAAAACTTATAACCGTATTGCTCGTTCAGTTTTTTCGCATATTCCCCGACTTCTTTATCATCCTGGCCGGGGCGAAGGACGCATATAAAATTTGTGAGGCAAAATACCCGCTCATAGTTCTTCCATGTTTTAAGTTCAAAAAGGGTGTCTGCTCCTATGATATAGTAATAATCTGTTTTTTTATTCTCTCTTGTCAGAATTTCAAGCGTATCCACAGTATAAGTATAGCCTTCGCGGTAAAGCTCCATGGTGTTTACCGAAAAACGTTTCTCATCTTCAATGGATAATTTTATCATGTCTAGCCTTGCTTCCGGAGGCGCGATATATTCGTTTTTCTTGTGAGGTGGAAGGCCGAGGGGCAGAAATATCACTTTTCCCAGCGTGAATTCATATAGTGCGATCTTTGCAATAGCCGTGTGCCCATTATGAACGGGATTAAACGTGCCGCCCAGTATACCGACCCTGTTTTGCTTTAAAAGCGCACTCTCCGTTTCTATTCTTGAGAACTCGGTAAAATACTGCATGAAACCGCCTTTCTTATATATATTATTATACAACGCCGGTGAAGTTACAACAAGTTGTTGAAAGTATACAAATTAATTAAATGTAAATAATAGATAAAGGGGTGATCAATACGAATACTAAATTGTTAAGATATTATAAGAAGAAATTATATGGGGGAAGGTCGCTGGCCGCAAGGGTTTCCGATTATATCATGCTCAGGATATTCCTTCTTTTCTTTATATTCATTATAATTTTATATTTAAGCCTCTCAACTGTAGTTGCCATGCTTATCTCAGTATTTCTTACGACTGCGATAAGTTTGATTTTACTCGTATTTAATAGAAAGAGGATCGAAAAGTTCATTTTAAGCGACTTAAAGAAGTTGAAACAAAAATGCCTTCTTGAGAAGCTTACATTAATGAATAAAAAAGATTATACGGAATATATAAGCTCTCTTTTTGAAGGCAGAATAAGCGATATTGAAACAACTGCCGAAGGTTTTACGGGCAAACTTGATAATGATATCATTTATGTTTTCCATAATCACCCGAGCAGCGAATGCGGTGTGTCGGAAGTTTTGAGGATATACAGAGAACTAGGAGACGCGAAAAATATAACTATAGTTTCATTATCGGAATTCAGCGCTGACGCAGTAAAAATGTGCGCCGTGCTGAATAAAATAATTATCATAGACGGAAAAAAGATACTTGAAATGGCGGAAAAAGCAGGGATGCTGCCTGATGAGGAAGAAGCCCGGGCAAATGCTTTAAAAGAAATGAGCGAAACCGCCGTTACTCTGGAAGACGCAAGGAACGCTGCGCTCGGCAAGACAAAGATAAAGGGTTACATTATATGCGGCATCGTCATAATGCTCTGGCCGCTTGTTACCGGATTCAGGATCTATTATCCTATAATCTCGATAATCTGCTTTATACTTGCTGCGGTTTCATACAGATCATCAAAACGCCGGGCGAAAGAAAGTTCGAATGCAAATATAAGCTGACTTGACAAATTGTTTAGCTGATAATAGAATTAATAGGGTTTCTAATATGAGGATTTATTATTATTTTCATTATGTAGATTTTTCATAATTAGCAAATCTCATATGCCTTGAAGTAGCCTTTTTTTATTAGCTTTAAGGCATAAACATATTTATATGCGTTTTCTTAGGCGTATATATGAAAAATTTAATAAGGAGGTAAATCGTACTAAGTGGATATCTTATACATAGTACTACCTCTTGCTGCAGCAGGTATCGCCTTTTTTGGCGGATACGTATATAGAAGAAGCGTTGCAGAAGCAAAGGTAGGCAGAGCAGAAGATTCCGTCAAAAAGCTTTTGGCTGAAGCTCAGAAAAAAGCTGAAGCGGTAAAAAAGGAAACTGTTCTTGAAGCCAAAGAAGAA
>CAZDZY010000116.1:0-8902 GCA_964510055.1 uncultured Christensenellaceae bacterium | reverse complement strand
CAGCTTCCCCTCAAGGGGAAGCCAAGAAGACATCAACTAAAAAGCGCTTATGTAGTATAATAAAGAAAACAGGCTCCTTCGCATTATACTCGGGGTGGTACGATGAAAAAGTCAGCAAGGCGTTCAGAAAACCCGCATTCCCTGAAACGAAAGACATGGCATTTCTTTCTCGCCGTACTTTCTATATTTTTCGTCGTGCTGATAACGTCGTATACAGTCACAGTCTTCAGGGCGGCTGTAGACAACGAGGTGTCGGGCAGCAGGATAGCAATGACGGGCATCAATAAAAACATTTCGTCTATATTGACGCGGTACACGGAGATGTCGCGCCTTATCATGATAAACAGCGACGTGGTGGATTTTCTTCACGGGTCGGGCAGCAATATGGTTTATAACGCGTCTAAAGCACGGAGCGGCATTATAAGCATCACTCATATATACACCCATGTGGATACGGTATACATATTCCGCGCCGACGGGGAATATATAGACACCGGGGGCGGGATAACCATAGTGGACAGGGCATTGATAGAGACTCCCGAATGGTACGGGCCTCTGGAGGAAGCCAAAGGAGCCGCCATAATATCGATAAACGGCGCAGGCGCTTTCAAAAGGAAGACCGCCGTGCCGGTAATAACCATAGCCCGGTATATTTACGATATCGATACCCTTAAGCCCGAAGGCATTTTGGTGGTGAACCTTTCGACAGGCATACTCGATACGGCGACAAAAGATATAGGGGAAAGCGGCAGGCTGATATGCTTTTTTGACACGGAAGGAAACGTGCTTTGGGGCGATAAGAGCCTAAAGGATTCGTTCAGCGGTGATTATATCGGCAAGGGTTTCGTATCGAAAGAACTGACTGTCGGGACAAGAAAACAGATACTTTCCGCGTACAGCGCCGGCGGCCTGCCCATAGTGCAGCTCAGCATAAGCGATGTTGTCATTACAGGCCTCGGGTCGTGGGAGGCCATATGGATAGCCATAATACTTCTCGCGGCAGTCGTGCTGTCGGTATTCGGCAGCGGCGCTTTCGTGTCGATGAACATAGCGAAGCCGATAGACATGCTCACCGGGGCCATAGACAGCACGAAATCGAACGGCGAACTGCACGAAATAAAACTTGCCCTGCCCAACAACGAGATACGCCGGCTCGCCGACAGCTACAACAACATGATAGCGCATATCAACAGGCTGATAACAGAGCTCATAGAAAAGGAAAAGAGCGTCCGCAAGGCCGAGATGAGGACGCTGCAGGAACAGATAAAACCGCATTTCCTTTACAATTCGCTCGAATCCATAAGTTGTATGGCGCTGCAGGGCGGCGCGCCAAAAGTGCACGACGCGCTCGAAACGCTCGGAAGCTTTTACCGCAACTTTTTGAGCAAGGGCAGCAGAGATATCCCGCTGCGCAGTGAAATACTCATAGTAAAAGACTACCTCGCGCTGCAGAAGCTCCGCTACGGCGACGCGTTCGAAGACGAATACAACATAGACGAAAATGTGATGGATATCATGCTGCCGAAGCTCATTTTGCAGCCGCTGGTGGAAAACAGCCTTTACCACGGAGTGCGTCTGAAGGGCGAAAAAGGGATAATACGCATAAGCGCGTATGAGAAAGACGAAGCTGTGCACATAACGGTATACGATACCGGAGTCGGTATGGAGCAGGAGCAGATAGACCAGATACTCTTGGGCGCGGAGGGCTACGAGGACGCGCTTTCGGGCTTCGGCCTCTCAGGCACCATAGAGCGCATCAGGTATTACTGCAACTGCCGCGACGTGGTAAAGATAAGAAGCGCTATAGGCGAATATACTGAGATAGAGCTCATAATACCTAAACAGAAGTGAGGATGCGGATATGTTCAGAGTGATGATAATAGACGACGAAGAGCCCGCGCGCCTGCTGCTCAAGGAATCTATCGACTGGAAAACGCTCGACATGGAAGTAGCCGGAGAGGCGGGCAGCGGCATAGAAGCCATCAACATGATTGACGAGGTGCGCCCGCACGTGGCGTTCGTGGACATAAGCATGCCTTTTATGGGCGGCATAGAGTTCTCGAAGATAGCCACCAACCGCTATCCGGACTTAAAGATAATAATACTCACGGCCTTCGACGAGTTCGAGTACGCGAGGCAGTGCGTAGGCATGCCCATATGCGGCTATATATTAAAGCCCATTGTGCGCACCGAGATATACGACAAACTCAAGGAGATAAGAAAATCCCTCAAAACGCAGGAAAACGAAGCCGAAGATTACCTAGAGATAGAGCCTTCGATGATAAAGCGGATAGAGAAATACATAGAAGAGAATTATACCGACTCGAGCATAAACCTTACTTCCACTGCGCAGACTTTCGGATTCAACGCGAGCTATTTGAGCCGCCGCTTCAAGTCCGAAACGGGCAGCTCGTTCATAGAGCACCTTACCGAATGCCGTATGAAAAAGGCAATAACATACGCTAAAAAGAACGAGAAGATGTTCGCGGCGGCCGCCGCGGTGGGCATACCCGACCCCAATTACTTCGGGCGCTGCTTCAAGAAATACACCGGTGTAAACTACTCGGAATACTGCAAACAGATACACAACCATATAACGGAGGGTTAAGACAGACGGGCAGTAAAGGCCGGCCTCAGCGGTACTTGGCGTTCTGCACAGTGTGATTACAAAAATATATTTTATTTATCTTTTAGAAGGTCTTAGTTTATCTTTTTGTTTTGCACGTTATTTAGCCTATTTAAATATCTTATCCACGAATTAACCAAAACCAAGTTTTTAATTTCTCCATTATAATAAGCTAAAAAATGATGAACAATTCTCGGGCGATATGCAAAAAAAACAATACCTCTTTTTATATCCTTTTTAGTGATTCCAATAATATCTTCTTTTATTAGTTTTTCTGTTACATAAATATTGCCAAATGGTATTTCTGGGCTTCCATTAAAACCCACCGTAAAACCTACTGTCTTAATATCGCCCCAATTAAGATGATATGAATTTAACCAGTGCTTACATCCGATTCCATTTGGCCCTATAGTTACTGTTTCAAAAATCAATAAGTAGAACTGATAAAAAAGCAAGAGTGCTAAGCCTATTATAATAAAATAGATGTGAATATTTTTTTCAGGAATTAATATAAAATAGACTATCGCAGCAATACATAATACTATTATGGTATAAAGATATCCAGGATAGTTTCGTGTATATCTTTTTTCAACTCCTTTATACTGATTATATTGCAGATCTAATTTAACAATTGATTTCTTATTTTTAGTTTCTTTCTTAATCTTCTTGTTGTGATAATATCTTGCTTCTATATCGTTTGAAAAAACTTTTAATATAATAATAAAAAGAATGCAGGAAATAATAACCCATATTGTGAATGTAATTATATTTATATAGAAAATAAAAACGATTATACCAGATACAATAACAAATAAACTTAAAATAGCTGCGGCTATTGCTCTCTCATTTACACCTTTCATTTAAAATACCTCATAGATAATCTATTGATAACTTTAATTAGTTATCTAGAATCAAAATAATCAAGCGCTTGGGCTATTTAAAACTTCTTGAGTTTGTTTGTTGTTCATCTCCATAATACCAGAAGTGTCCGCTCGGGTCGCTCATCATCACCGAATCATTCGCGCAATACGCAAATATATTATGGCTCAGTAAACCGCCCACAACTCCCCCAAAACTGTCCGCGTTGATAAACCTTCCCCAGCTTGGATTATAATACCTGCTGTTGAGGTAGTAAAGGCCAAGCCTCGGCATCGCAGGTATATTATACCACAAACTTACTGCCGCCGGAACTCCCTTCCCCGCAGAGCGGGCGCCGCCCTCCTCCCCCGTCGATTTTATAGTAATGACATTACTGGCAGCATATGCTATAATACATCATAATAATGCTTAAACTTTATTTAACGAGGTCAGATATGAAAAGAAAGTTGATATGTGTTTTATTCATTATTGCCGGTGTGGCAGCTATCGCCGGGACTATACTCCTTTCACTCAAAAGGTCGGAATACGCCGACTCGAGCCCTGTTTTAGCGCTCATTCTTTTTTCTGTGATAACGATTATTGCGGCTGCCCGGAACATTAACAGAGAGCCGCTTAAGCCTGAGGTTTCGGGGCGCGAAAAAACTTTCCTGCGGTGTTACCGCGCTGTGTGCATTCTGGCCATATTAATTTGCCTTGCGTTCGTGGCAGTAATGTTTTTCATCTCAGGTTACTACACCTTTCGTATGCAGAATGTGCTTCCCCTTACAGCGCTGGCTATAGCGGGCAGCGCGGCGGCAGCGCTGAGCATGAAAGAACGCCCTCCCTTAAACTGGCGAAGTATAACCAAAGCCTCGATTGCGCTCGTTATAACAGCCGCGCTTTGTTTTGTTTACCTGAGGTACATGCCCAAATACTCGATGGAGAGCGCTATGGATGCGCTTCGCTCAAAAAAGGAGTTTACGCAAACGGATGTTTATTATGACGGGGGGAACAGAGAATGGAATGATCCCGAATTGTTCAAAGGCAATCCGTTCTACCTTGATCTGTTTGCATATAATTGTGATTCGTATAGCTACGATGCCGGCGGCCTTCACGCTGCAAGAGGATATATACAGTTTAATCCGGCCACCGGTGAATATAAATACACGCTTAAAGAGAAGCGTGATATGACGTTTAGTTCCGGTATTGAGGCGCCGTTTTTCAGTTCGATCCTCATGCAAAGCAAAGACGGACAGCACGATACAGTGATTAACCTGTATCTCAGGAAGCCTTGGGGTCAGGGGGAACACTTTTTTATCTACCCCGACAGCGGAGAGAGGGACGTAAAAATAAAGGAAGTAATGTATCCGCATAATTTTCCCGGGGACAAAGCTAGAGCGTTCCTGCGAGATATGGGAAAGGAAATGCTCAAGACTAAGGTACTATGGTGCTTATCGGGTTCACAGTTTAAAGACGAGACAATAGAAGTCTTTTTCTGCGGTATCGATATCGCTACATATCAGGACGGGGAAATAATACTGAAGATATAAGCTTGCAACGACTATTATTAAACGAGGCAAGATATGAAAAAGACGTTGTTATGCATCTTCTTGATGCTTGCCGGCGCGGCCGTTATCGCCGGGGCTATCCTCCTCTCGCTCGGAAGATACGAGTACTTCGACGCGAGCCCTGCCTGCACGCTGGTATTCCTCTCCATTGTGACGATAGCGGCGGCAGCCTTTCATATTAAGAGTCCGGATGCGCCTGAGGTGTCCGAACGCGAAAAAGCTATTCTGCGGGCTTTCCGCGCCGTGAGTGTTCTGGCCATACTGGCTGACCTTGTGTTCATCGTAATAATGTTTTTCCTGACGCGTTATTACGACCACGGTCTCTTTAGGCACTTACATAACGTGCTCCCCCTTATGGTTTTGGCTATTGTGGGCGTCGCGGCGGCTGCGCTAAATCTGAAAGGGCGCCCCCCCTTTATCGGGCGCGACATAGCCAAGGCAGCGGCTGCGCTTGTCATAACAGCCGCGCTTTGTTTTGTTTATATAAACTACATGCCCAAATACTCTCATGATGATGGTTTGAACATTCTCCTATCAGACAAGGAGTTTGCGCAAAAGGATATCGTGGGATCGGATGAAACAACGTCAAGGGATTTTGGCTATACTGAATTGTTCGGCGGCAACCCCTTTTACAATGATTTATATGCATATCATTGCGATTCGTTCGGCTATGACGCAGGCGGCTTGCATATTACGAAAGGATGTATACTATTTAATCCGGCTACCGGCGCGTATGAATATATGCATACGGAAGATCAGGATAAAACATACAGCCCCGGGGATTGGCCGGAGTTTAATTATTATTTCCTTCAGGACAAGGACGGGCAGCACAATACGGCGATAAACCTGTATTTCAGGGAATGGTGGTGGGGGCCGTGGGGCGGCCCGATCGAAGTGTCTGCGATGAACTTTTATTTCTCCGGCGGCAACGATGAGTTGGGCGCAAAGCTGAAAGACGCCAAGTATCCGCATAATTTCCCCGAGGACGAAGCCCGGGCATTCCTGCGGAGCATGGGAGAGGAAAGGCTTAAAGCAAAGCTGCTTGAACTAATAAAAGGGAACCAGACCGTAGAAGTGTATTTCTTCGGGATAGATATCGCGACATACCGGAACGGGGAAATAACATTGAAGATATGAAAGGCCAGCGCTGATTTGATTATAAGGGGTAGTAAATGAAAAGAAAGTTGTTATGTATCTTCTTGATGCTTGCCGGCGCGGCTGTTATCGCCGGCACCATGATCCTCACGCGCGGAAGGCTCCCGGGCGCCGACCCAAGCCCTGTTTACATACTCGTTTTTCTCTCTGCTGCAACGATAACGGCGTCAGTCCGCAGCATAAACGGCTGGCCTGATAAGTCTGAGGTGTACGGGCTCCGGAAATTTTTCCTGTGGGTCTTCTATATCGTGAGCATTCTTGTTATAGCGGCGGGAATCGTATTCGTTGCATTCTATGTTAGCTTATATCAGCCTCTCGTCTTTATTATCATTACGGCGGCAACTATAACGGCGTGGTATCTGTACGATAATTATGAGCCGTATGAGACGGCGTCTGAGAAGCTCGGCATAGTTTCCCTGTGGGCTTTATTTGCCGCAAGTATACTTGTCATACTGGCTTGCGCTGCGTTTATATTTATAACGCTGATTGCGCTGTTCAATAACGCCGGCCTTCCGGGAAAAACGCTTCCCCTTATGATACTGGCCGCAGTCGGTATCTTAGGGGCCGGGGTGAGCATGAAGCTGCTTTCTCCTTTTTCCCGGCGCGGCAAAGCCGGCGCTGCCCGATATGTGCCCATAACCGTTGCGCTGGCTATAACGGCCGTTTTGTGTATATTCTCCATTAGCCTTTTTACGGTCGTCATGGTTACCATAACCCTGATTACTACAGCAGCCTGGTTCCGGTCTTCCGGCAATAAGCCGGGCGAACCGGAGTTAACGGGGCGCGGCAAAGCCCTCCTGCGCGCTTTCCAGGCTGTAAACATCCTGGCCATACTTGTCGGCCTGACGTTTATCGCGATAATATGGTATATTACCGGCTATTGCATCAGTAATATAGGGAATGTGCTGACCCTTTTAGTGTTGGCCGCGGCAGGCATCGCAGCGGCCGCGCTAAGCCTTAAGCTCGGCCCTCCCTTTTCCGCGCAGGGCAGGGAAAGAGCCGTCCGGTGCATTCCGATAACGCTTTCGGTCATCATAACGGCCGTGATCTGTTTTATTTCTCTGTATTATATCCCCAGGTGCTAGCTTGACGGAGACATAAGTATGCTCCGCTCGAAAGAGGAACCGGCGCAAAACGGCATTTTTGAAGGTCACAGTTTATTGAAGATATAAAACCGTCCGGCATGCCTGCCGGCTAAGCCCATTGAATGATCGGGGTTTTATGCTATAATGCATCATAATTATTTTTTAATATATCGAGGTTGGTTATGAAAGTTGCGGTTGTTACGGGCGCCTCTTCCGGCATAGGCCTTTCCATAAGCCGGGGGCTTATAGATAACGGATTTAAGGTTTACGGCTTTTCCAGGAGCAGACCGGGTGACGCGGATATAGCCCACATTCCCTGCGACGTTACGAAAGAGCGTGACGTGGAAAGCGCGATGAAGCAGGTAGCGCAAACAGAAGGGCGTATCGACGTACTTGTAAACAACGCGGGCATGGGCATAAGCGGGGCCGCCGAGTATACCGGCAGCGAATCGGCCAAATATATTTTCGACGTCAATTTCTTCGGGGCGTTCTACTGCGCGAAGCATGCCACCGGGTTTATGAGAAGCGGCGGCGGCGGGAAGATAATAAACGTATCTTCCGTAGGCTCGGTTATGGCCATACCGTTCCAATCCTTCTATACCGCCACAAAGCTCGCGCTCAACGGCTTTTTCGAGGCGTTTTCGCTGGAAGTAAAACCTTTCAATATACAGGTATGCACCATGATGCTGGGAGACATAAAAACAGGCTTTACCTCCGCGAGAAGAAAGAACGCGGCGGACGGCGAAGCTTACGGCCAAAGGATTGAAAAGTCGCTAGCCGTAATGGAGAAAGACGAGCAAAACGGGCTTCCGCCCGAGATGGTATCAAAAAAGGTAGCGCAGCTGTGCAATAAGAAAAAACTGCCCCATTACAAGACCGTCGGTTTTAAGTACAAAACATTCTTAGTTTTAGGAAAACTGCTGCCCAAACGGCTGGTAATGTTCGTTATCGATATACTATACGGCGGACATTAATCCTCAGGCCGCTGAGAAAGCCCAACTGCTGCGTTGTTTTTCCGCTTGCTCCTCAATGTAGCGCTGCTACATCTCGTCGCAATGCTCAAAACGCCTTGCATTTGGGACTTTTCAGCAACCTTCGTTTATCTATTCTATACCACATTTGTTATATTAATTCTGTTATCAATATTGAGGGGTATTCCTGTCTATCTCTATTGCTTTCCTTGATCATTCGAATCATATAACAGTACTAACTTTTTCAAAGGTATATAGCCTCATACTTATCAAGCAATTTGTGCAGCCTATCGTGCGTTCCTTTTCCCATCACTTCCTGTTCAAAATCATCAAACTGCTTTAAAAGGCGCGTTTGCTCTTCAGCAGGGAGCACCCTGTCGCCGTAAGGGAACAAAGCCTTATTCTCCTTATCTATATGCGACCGCAGCAATTCAATGTAATCCCGCGCCGCCTGTGCAAAAGCTTCCCTGTCAAAATTGTTTTCAATGCTGCTTGACATTCGCGCGATATGTTTGCGCCCCAGTTCGTGTTCGAGAAGCATTTGGCCGATAGGCCCGTTTTCTTTTTTGACCCCCGCCTTTTCTAAAGCCGGGAAATACAGGTTTTCTTCTTTACCGTGATGGCATTTGTCTGCAAACA
>CAZDZY010000115.1:8528-8985 GCA_964510055.1 uncultured Christensenellaceae bacterium | reverse complement strand
TTCCTGCCGACGTCAACATCAGCGATGTCTATCGAAAGGATCTCGAATGCCGTTCCGGCGTCGAGGCCCTTCGCTAATACTGTCCTCGAAATAAGATCCGGATTCTCGAGTACTTCCTTATGCGAGGCTGCCGAGCCTACGGTCGTTACTATGCCTTCGCCTACGCGCGCTATCACCGTTTCTTCGCCGGCGCCGCCGACGAGGCGGTCGATATTGGTGCGCACCGTAACTCTCGCTTTGGCGCGGAGCTCAATGCCGTCTTTAGCGATAGCGGCTACTACCGGAGTCTCGATGACCTTCGGTATGACGCTCATTTTAACAGCCGTGAGCACGTCTCTGCCCGCGAGGTCTATAGCGGTCGCGCGCTTGAAGTCGAGCGGTATATCAGCCTTTTGTGCTGCTATCAGCGCGTCGACGACCCTGTCTACGTTACCGCCCGCGAGATAGTGGCCTTCGA
>CAZDZY010000115.1:0-8518 GCA_964510055.1 uncultured Christensenellaceae bacterium | reverse complement strand
CATGCCTATGCCGGCTTTAATTGCCTTGATAAGCGGTTTAACTATAAACGACGGGATTATCTTTCTCAGCCTCATGCCTATAAGCGAGGATATCTTCAGCTTAACTCCCGACGCTCTCGCTCTTATCCAGAGCCCCACGGGCACGAAACTGAAGAAGATGACGAGAAAGATGAATATTGCCACGATAACAATGACGATTACCAAAGGTTCCATAACCAACACTCCTTTAATTAATATATATTACGCGTAAATAGAAACACTGATTTAAAGCTTACTGCCCATATAAAATCATTGTTTCCTAAGCTTCATATATCCAGAGATCTTCCTGCGGTGTCATGAATTACGGCCTTGCCCTTTTTTACATCCTGCGCGAGCCGGACGGCAACGCGGCGCCCCGCAACGCTAACCACCTCTACGGCAGAGCCTCGCGGTATGAAATCCCCGTCGGTGACTACGTCTACCCGCTCGCCGTCGAATTCGGCTATGCCCGAAGGGCGCAGTATGGTAACGCTTTTTCCGACCTTTCCCAAAAGCATCGAACGGTCGTCATTGGATACATAGCCCTCGTTTCGCTCTTCATTGTTTTTGTGGACAAAAGCCTTGTAGATAAAGCCCTTTTTCAGGCTGCGGGCGAAAACAAGCGCGAATAATATGAGTATTACAATAAAGATAAGTATCATTACAAGCGCGCTCACAAACGAGTTAGCGGTAAAGACTATACAAAGTATAAGGGAAAGCAGCCCTAAACCTCCGAATATACCGAATCCCGGAATAAACATTTCTATAAACAAAAATATTATACCTGCCGCGAAAAAGATGATGGAAGCTACGTTTACGGTCACGCCAAAAATATCGAACAGCATACTGACCTCCCCATTCCCCGAGTCATTCTGTATACATTATTATTCTAATAATTATACCATAACCAAAGTAAATATACCAAAGATTATTGCAAATAATAAATTCAAGAAAAAGCTTTATATGCCCGGTATTGAACTATTCGGGCAAACCGGATAAAATTACTTTTTAGAGAGCTTGCCAGGGGGATTTATATGATTAAAAACTATGTGCCGCATAGCGCTAAGATCCAAGACGTATACACTATGTACTCTTCCGGGCCGGAGGGATTAAATGACGCAAACTTACGGAATGCGGAACAGGAATATGGAAGAAACGTACTTGACGAGGGGAAGAAGAAATCTTTCGTTTCCATTTTATTAAATCAGCTCAAAGACCTCATGCTTATAGTGCTGTTCGCAGCGGCCGTTATAAGCCTGGTGCTCGAAGGTTTCAGCGCGGATTTCGTTATAATAATCGCGGTTATATTATTGAACTCGATTATGGGAGCTATCCAGGAAAGCAAGGCGCAAAATGCGCTCGACGCCTTAAAGAAGATGTCCGCCCCGTTCGCAAACGTTATCCGAAACGGGAAACCGCTCTCCATAAAAGCTGAAGAGCTTGTTCCGGGCGACATAGTGAATCTGGCGGCGGGCGACAGCGTGCCCGCAGATATGCGCCTTACGTCTGCGGCATTGCTGAAGATAGAAGAAGCTACGCTCACGGGAGAGTCGGTGCCCGTTGAAAAAGACTCAGGGGCAATAATGCACGAAGATACCCCGCTTGCCGAGCGCGTAAACATGGCATACGCGGGAACGAGCGTGACATACGGGCGCGGAGCCGGAGTCGTCTGCTATACGGGCATGAACACGGAGATAGGAAAGATAGCGGGCGCGCTGAAAACCGCGGGCGATAACGAGACGCCGCTGCAAAAGCGCATGGATTCGCTTTCCAAGGTGCTGTCAGTTGCCGTAATCATTATAGCTGCCGTCATATTTACGGTCGGTGTATTTACCGGAAGGGAAGCGTTCGATATGTTCCTTATCGCCGTCAGCCTTGCGGTGGCGGCAATACCCGAAGGGTTGGCCACAGTCGTTACCCTGCAGCTCACTATGGGCGTGCAGAAGATGAGCAGGCGCGGCGCTATAGTTAAGAAACTCCCGGCCGTTGAGACCCTCGGGTGCACGAACATCATCTGCTCAGACAAAACAGGCACGCTTACGCAGAATAAGATGAAGGTACTAAAAGCGTATATAAACGGGCACGGGTACGACGCAGGCGATATACCGGGGAGCGGTGAACTCTCGCTGATGGACAGGGTGTTCCTGCTATGCAACGATACGCAGGCGGCGGTCGAAGAGGAAAAGACAAAGCTGATAGGCGACCCGACTGAAACGGCGCTGTTCGCGTTCGCGGAAACAAGGCTCGAGGCGGCTGCTCTTGCCAAAGAGCTTGAACGCGTGCTCGAGATACCGTTCGACTCGGAGCGAAAGCTGATGAGCACCGTTAATGGGCGGGATGAATATTGCCTGTATGTGAAAGGGGCGCCCGACTCGCTGCTGGAGAGGTGCTCTAAAATATCTGTATCCGGAAAAATACTTGATCTGGATGAAAAAAACAAGGCGCAGATCCGCGAGGCGAACGAGGGGCTGGCGGGGGAGGCGCTGCGCGTTATAGCGGCGGCGTATAAGCCGCTTTCCGGGAAACCCAGGTCGATAGCGGGGCTGGAGGAAGAACTTATATTCATAGGGCTCGCGGGCATGATGGACCCTCCGAGGGAGGAAGCGGGCGAGGCTGTGGAAGTTTGCCGGAAGGCGGGGATTATCCCTGTCATGATAACGGGAGACCATAAGACTACAGCTACCGCGATAGCTAAGGAACTCGGCATACTCACAGAGCACGCGAAGGCGGTAACAGGCAGGGAGCTCGACGATTACAGCGATGAACAGCTTGCCCATGAGATAGAGCATATCAGGGTCTACGCAAGGGTGGCGCCCGAACATAAGGTGCGCATAGTCAGGGCTTTTCGGAACAAGGGCGAAATAGTTGCGATGACGGGCGACGGGGTAAACGACGCCCCGGCATTAAAAGAGGCGGATATAGGCGTCGGGATGGGCATAACCGGCACGGAGGTGTCGAAAAACGCGTCGGATATGGTGCTTACGGACGATAACTTTGCCACTATAGTAAAAGCGGTCGAGGAAGGAAGAAGGATATACCGCAACATCAAGAAAGCGGTGCAGTTCCTGCTTTCCACTAATATCTCGGAAGTGCTGACGCTTTTTTTGGGCACAATGCTTGGGTTTACGGTGCTGCATCCTGTGCAGATACTCTGGATAAACCTCGTTACTGATACGTTCCCGGCGCTTGCGCTCGGCATGGAGCCTGCGCCGCACGATATTATGAGGCGCAGGCCGCGCGACGCAAAAGAAAGCTTTCTGCACGGTATGACCGCTAACCTCATTTTTTACGGCGTTGTTATGAGCGCGGCGGCGCTCGGGATATTTTTTCTGTCGCTGTCGTGGTATCATGACGAAAAAGTCTCAACGACTATGGCGTTTCTGACACTCGGGCTTACACAGCTGTTCCACTCGTTCAACGTGCGGTCTTCAGGAACAACAGCGTTTTCAGGTTTGACGAGAAACAAGTGGATGTTCCCGGCGTTCCTTGTTTCAGCGCTGCTGCAGGTCCTGGTAGTTCTTATAGTACCGCTCGAAGCATTCTTTGACGTGACCCGCCTGAGCTCGGCGCAGTGGCTGTACGTGCTTGCAGCTTCGTTTGCGATAATACCTTTTTCGGAGCTGGTCAAATTGGTAAAGGGAACGGTGAAACATATCAGGAGGAAAAAGTGAAAGAGGCTGAAGCAAGGAAAGTTTTGATAGAGTATTGCAGGAGGCTTTATCGCAAAGGGTATGTTCCGGGAATAGACGGCAACGTTTCACTAAGGGTCGGCGGCGATAAAGCGCTCGTTACACCTTCCGGGGTATGCAAGGAAACAGTGGCCGAAGAGGAGCTTGCACGTCACAGGGCATGATATAGAGGAAGCGTTTAACAGGCTCGACCTGTTTGAGGCGTATGCCGGCATGCTGCTTCGGGCGCAGCTGCTGGGAGGGGCTAACCCCCTGACGGACGAAGAACTAAAACAAGTGAAAGGCGGCTGAAAGCTATGATAGACTACCATATACATTCAGAATTATCTGCCGACTGTGAAACGCCGATGGAGAGAATGGCCGGGGCTGCGCAAAGAAAAGGTTTGAAGGAGATATGCTTTACAGACCATATCGACCTTGATTTCCCGGGGGATATAGACTTTGTATTCGATTTTCGGGAATACGACAGGGATTTTGCGGAAGTTAAGATCGCTTTTCCGGATATCGATATTAAAAAGGGGCTTGAAGCGGGGCTTGAGCTGCGTACTGCGGCAAGCATGGCCCGTATAGTAAGTAAGCACGAATTGGACTATGTTATAGGCTCAAAGCATCTGATCGGCGGCCTCGACCCGTACGGCAGCGAGTTTTGGCGGCAGTATTCAAAAAATGAAGCATACGCGGCTTATTTGGAGGAATGCATAGAATGCGCCTCAGCCTGCGATTTTTACGACGTTTTCGGGCATCTGGGGTATGTGTCGAAATTCTGCCCGTTTGAAGACGCACTGATGAAATACAGCGACTACAGGGATATGATAGATAAGCTGCTGAAGATACTTATTGAAAAAGGCAAAGGTATCGAGGTCAATACTAGCGGTATAAAGAATACCGGCTCCGTAATGCCCGAAATACCGATAATAAAGCGCTATTATGAGCTCGGGGGAGAGATCATAACGGTAGGCTCCGACGCCCACGATGAAAGCTCGGTAGGACGCGCGGCGGGTGAAACGCTGGGCACACTGAAGGATATCGGTTTCAAATATGTGTGCGCGTTCGATAAAAGAAGGCCAAGGTATATTCTGATTCCTTAGCCCACTTTAAGGTCTGTTTTCAGTTGCTGGTTCTGCGCCATACTCCCGGCCAGAACAGCATCAGCACCGGGAAGATCTCCAGCCTGCCTATAAGCATATCGAGAGAGAGCACAATTTTACTGAACGCTGAGAACGAGGAGAAATTGCCTATAGGGCCTACGGCCGCAAACCCCGGCCCCACGTTGCTGATGCACGTGATCACCGCCGTCGCCGTAGTTTCCATGTCCTTGCCGTTTATCGATACAAGCAGTATTGAGACCGCTGTGATGCCGACATATGTGGCAATGAACACGCCCGTTCCCCGTATTATGTTTTCGCCCAACGGCGCGCCCTCGAGCTTAATGAGCTTGACAGCTTTCGGGTGCAGTATGCGGATCGCTTCGCGTTTCAGCGTCTTGAACATTATGACTATGCGCGATACCTTTATGCCGCCGCCTGTCGAGCCTGCCGAAGCGCCTATAAACATAAGGAATATAAGAACGAACTTGCTGAGCGTCGGCCACAGGTCGAAGTTAGTCGTGGCGTAGCCTGTCGTGGTTATTATAGACGCGACCTGAAACGCGGCATAACGCACGCTCTCCGCGAAATTGTTGAAGTACGTTCCCATAAGGTTTATCGCTATTATAAGAATGGCAGCGATAATGATGCCAAGGTAAGCGCGCGTTTCCTCATGCGTTAAAAACTTTTTGAACTTTTTCGCGAGCAGAAGGAAATACGCGCTGAAGTTGATGCCGAAAAGTATCATGAACACCGTTATCACGACGTCGATATACGCGCTGTTATAATAGCCTATCGACAGGTTTTTGATAGAAAATCCGCCTGTGCCCGCGGTGCCGAACATATGGACTATGCTGTCGAAAAGGGGCATGCCCCCGCATACGAGCAATATGACCTGCGTAATCGATAAGCCTATGTATATCTTATAAAGTATCTTGGCCGTCTGCCGCGCCTTGGGAACGAGCTTTTCTTTCGTGGGCCCCGGGCTTTCGGCGCGCATCACGAGGAACGGGTCGGCGCCCGACATGGGAAGTATCGACATGACGAACACGAGCACCCCCATGCCGCCTATCCAGTGTGTGAAGCTGCGCCAGAAAAGTATGCCCTTATCGATTATCTCGACGTTTGGCAATAGAGTTGACCCCGTAGTTGTGAACCCCGAGATCGTTTCAAATATGCTGTCGATATACGTGGGAGTCGAACCGGTAAGCGTAAACGGTATAGCCCCTATGAGCGATATTATTACCCAGGACATAGATACCGTGATTATTCCTTCTTTAGCGTAAAAAGAGGTGTTAGCCGGTTTTTTATACGCGAGGATCAGGCTTAAGGCCAGCATACCGATTATCGTTACTCCGAACATCAGCGCGGTATTAAACTCGCTGTATATCAAAGAGACGATTGCGGATAATGCCATAAAAGCGGCTTCGAATCGTATTACCTGCCCGCATATGTATTTTATCATGCTAAAATTCATATCTTTTACCCTTAATCCGCAAAGATCTCGTTAAGGTCGCGGAGCTGCTTTATCGTCGTAATAACTATGACGCTGTCGCCTTCCAATATTGCGTCTTTGCCCCGGGGTATAATGATGCTGTTGTCGCGGACTATCGTTGCTATCAGCAGGTCTTTTTTAAGGCGCAGGTCAGCGAGCGGCCGCCCTAAGCCTTTTGTTGACGCGGTAGCTGAAAATTCCACGACCTCGGCTTTGTTGCCCGGGAGGCGGTACAACGTTTTTATACGGTTGCCGCCGGGGTTCTCCATATTCCTTACGAACCGGATGATCTGATTGGTCGTTATAATTTTCGGGCTTATTACACGGTCTATGCCTGTCCTTTTTATTACTTCGGCATAACCCAACCTGTTGATCTTGGTTATTACTTTAGGTATCTCTTTATATGTCGCGTACAGCGACATTATGAGGTTTTCTTCGTCCATATTAGTAAGCGCCACGAACGCTCCGTAGCCGTTTAAGCCTTCGGCGTCGAGCAGCTCTTTATCAGTGCCGTCGCCGTTGATAACGAGCGCCTGAGGAAAGCTGTCGCTGAGCTGTTCGCAGATATCAGCGGATTTTTCTATTATCTTTACGCTGATACCGTGTTCGAGCAGCATCTGGGTAAGGTAAAACGAGATGAGCCCGCCGCCCACGATCATTGCGGAACGCACCTTTTTCTCAAGCCGGCCGACAGATTTAAGATAATCCTCTATGCTGCCGTAGTCTCCAACGATATGTATATAGTCGTGCGTCTGTATCACAAAATCGCCGCCCGGTATATATACCTCCGAACCCCTGCAGACGGCGCTAACAAGTATCTTTGATTGATTTATCTCCGGTATCGAAGAAAGCGGCTTGCCAGCTATGGGGCTGCCGGCGCATACTTTGAGCTCCACCATGTATACCCTGTCGCCGGCAAACGTGCCTATGCTGAGCGCGGAAGGAAAGCTGACAAGGCGCGCTATCTCTTTAGCCGAGGCAAGCTCGGGGTTGACGACCATGCTGAGGCCCATCTCTTCTTCAAACATCATAAGCTGCTCTGAGTATTCCGGGTTTCTTACACGGGCTATAGTGCGCGCGGCCCCCAGCTTTTTGCCCATGAGGCAGCAGAACATATTCACCTCGTCCATCGACGTAGCGGCAATAAGAAGGTCGGCCTCGTCTATTCCCGCGCTTTTAAGCACGGACGCGCTCGACCCGTTCCCTTTTATAGTAAACACATCGAGTGATTCGACAGATCTTTGCAGAACATCGTTCTTATTATCAATGATGGTAACATCATGGCCTTCCCGCGAAAGGTTTTCCGAAAGGGCAAAACCGACCTTTCCGTCGCCGACAATGATGATCTTCATACTTTATCCTCCAAAACGCTTTTGCGTTTGATACATCCGAACATTATAATATGTAACCGGATAATTATCAATGTTAGGGCGGCGGATTTTAAGCGGTTAACGCCGTTATTGCGGTTAATTGGCAAGTTGCGGGCATATAATGCCGTGCAGCGCGGGATTGCGCGTACTATATGCGCTGACAAACATGGTTTAACTTAAGCAAACAGCGGCACGAGTATTTTCATACCATGCCGCTGCTTTAATCGTAAAGATCTGCCGCCGCTAATACATTTCTGTCGGTCTTCGGCTAAAGCGGAACGACCCGCCTCGATTCTTGGCTTCTCACGGCTGCCGGTTTCCGAATTGCCTTAAAATACGTTCGCCTACATGCACACCAAGTGCATCTTTTATTCCATACTACTGTCTTGGAGCGCCTTACAGGTGCTCCAGGTAAGTATTATCAGCTCCGGCTGTGGCGGCCGACCCTTTACATTGATAGTTTATGTTGAATTTAAGAAAAATATAAATTTAAGATTTTTAGTTTTTTCCGCCGTCAATCTCACGATTGCCGGCGGGGTTTGTGAGTGCGTTTATAAAACTTTTCGTGGCCTTTCACTGGCGGAGCCAGATGAAAAACATGGAAGTGGGCGGATTTAAGCGGAACGACACAGGGGTCGTTCCCTACATAGTAAACAGGAGCCGTTGAGAAAATCAGCGGCTTTGTCATCTATACTCCCGATGCGTAACAATTCGTTTTTCGTTTCGCGGCGCTGCCAAGCCATTCAAAACCCAAAAAAATCGCTGATATAAGGCCGTTGAAAAGCTCCAAGGACAAGGCGTTTACCGCATTGCGACGAGACGTAGCAGCGCTACTTCGAGGAGCAAGCGGAAAAACAACGC
>CAZDZY010000114.1:0-9023 GCA_964510055.1 uncultured Christensenellaceae bacterium | reverse complement strand
GCCCCGACAGGGCGCGCGAGATCACGAGAACTCTTACGCAGGAAGATTTCAGCGCGTTCCCGAGGCAGCTTTTCCCGCTGTATTACGTGTGCATGACGCAGTACGATAAAACGTTCAGGGGGGTCCATGTCGCGTATAAACCCGAAACGCTGGAAAACACTCTGGGGGAGTATCTCGCGAAAAACGGAATGAAGCAGTTCCGCATAGCCGAAACTGAGAAATACGCTCATGTCACTTTCTTCTTCAACGGCGGAGTGGAAAAACCGAATGAAGGGGAGGACAGGTTCCTTATACCGTCTCCAAAAGTCGCTACGTATGACTTAAAGCCAGAGATGAGCGCGCCCGAAGTCGCGGAAGAAGCGGTAGAGCATATCGTATCAGGCGAATACGACGTAATGGTTCTAAATTTCGCGAACCCGGATATGGTAGGCCATACGGGCGTGCAGGAAGCCGCGGTAAAGGCGGTAACTACAGTCGATTCATGCGTGGCCAAGATCGTTGACGCAATAATCAAAATGGGCGGTGAAGCGATAATCACGGCCGACCACGGGAACGCGGAAAAGATGATCGATGAAAACGGAGGGCCTTTTACCGCGCATACCACCAACGACGTTCCGCTGATACTGGTAAGCGAAAGGTTTAAGAATTCGGTTTTAAAGAGCGGCGGGATACTCGCTGATATAGCCCCGACGATGCTGAGGCTTATGGGGCTGCCGGCACCGAAGGATATGACAGGAAAGACGCTGATAACGGAATAAGCAAGATAAATAATTTAATTATTTGGTGTGGATTAATGGGAAAAAACACTATATAATTAATACAGAGTAAAATAAACGTTCAGGGGCGAAAACCTCTGCGTAAAAATAAAGTCAAGGGAGTGATGTATATTGATACGCTTGATCTACGGTAAAAAAGGCAGCGGGAAATCCAAAAGACTGCTCGATATGGCAAACGCGGAAGTGGATAACGCCGCCGGAAATATCGTATATATCGATGACAACAATCGCTGCATGTATGACTTGAAACACGAGATAAGGTTTATCAATACTGCCGACTACGGCATAGAGAATTCCGACATGCTGTACGGATTCGTCTGCGGAGTGCTTTCCAGAGATTTCGACATCTCATCCATCTATATCGACGGGCTTAAAAAACTAATAAAGAACGAAGAAAAAGACCTGACGCGGCTTCTTAGTCTGTTTGAAGGGCAGTTTACGGACATAGATGCTTATATTGTCGTCAGCGGGAGCGAAACGGCGCCGGGCTATCTTGAAAAATATATAATATAATAAATCTTCAGGTGCCTGCGCAGGGCGGAATGTTCGTTCTTGTTTCAGACGACAGGCGGACCGTGCGCAGGTATGTTTTTATATATGGACTAAAATTAATTTTTAAAGGCACAGGTATATTGCGGAGGTTATATGAAACTTATAAGTACGAGAAACGGAGAAGCCATAGAAGCTTCGCTTGCCGTATTGCGCGGTATCGCGCCCGACGGCGGGTTGTATGTTCCCCATGCTTTCCCGTCGATAAGGCAGCTGGGAGATATCACGGGGATTTCATATTCCACACTTTGCGCAAAGGTGCTGGGGCTTTTTTTCAGCGATATACCCGGGCTCGATTCACTCTCAGAGAAGGCTTACGGCCGTTTTGACGATGCCCTGGTCGCTCCGGTAAAAAAGATATCCGAAGGGGAATTCGTGATGGAGCTTTGGCACGGGCCTACCCTGGCTTTTAAGGATATGGCGCTTTCCGTGCTGCCGGGGATAATGGGCGCTGCTATGGGAGAGGGCAGCAATATACTTATACTTGTCGCCACTTCGGGCGACACCGGTAAAGCCGCGCTCGAAGGGTTTCGGGATGCGGACAGGATTAAGATAATGGTTTTTTACCCCGACGGGGGGGTATCTGATATGCAGCGTCTCCAGATGGTGACGCAGGAAGGCGCTAATACGTATGTCGTTGCGGTAAAAGGCAACTTCGACGATACGCAAAGCGGTGTAAAAGCCATATTCGCGGACAGGGAATTCGCGAAGGCCGCCGGCGATAAAGGTTATGCGTTGTCGTCCGCGAATTCAATAAATTTCGGCAGGCTCGCGCCTCAGGTAGCGTATTATATATGGGCGTACGCGCTCCTGCTTTCCGGAGATGAAATAAAGACGGGCGAAAGCGTCAACTTCGCGGTACCTACCGGGAACTTCGGGAACATACTTGCCGCTTATTACGCAAAGAGGATGGGGCTGCCGATAAAGAAGCTTATCTGCGCGTCGAACAGGAACAACATACTGACCGATTTCTTCAATAAGGGCGAATATTCGCTCAAACGCGAATTTTATAAGACCATGTCTCCGTCAATGGACATACTCATATCGAGCAACCTGGAGAGGCTGCTTTTCGAGCTTACCGGCAGAGACGGCGGGGCTGTAAAAGAAATGATGAGGCGGTTAAAGGAAGAAGGGGCATACGGGATAACGGGAAGCATGAAAAAAACGCTGGAAAGCGATTTCTACGCCGATTGGTGCGGCGAAGAAGGGACGATGGCGGGTATAAGAGATACATTTAATAACAAGGGCTATTTGCTCGATACCCATACCGCGGTCGCGGCAGACGTGTACACAAGGTACAGGCAGCGAACCGGCGACGATACTAAAACGGTTATCGTGTCTACGGCGTCGCCGTATAAGTTCCCCGAAGATGTGTTGTCTTCGCTCGGGGAAGAAACAACCTGCCTTTCGGCGTTCGAAATGGCGGAAAAGCTTTCACAGATTTCGGGGACGCCGGTACCGCGGCAGATACTCGATCTGAAGAACAAGGCCGTACGCCATGATAAAGTCGTGGAAATAAGCGGCATGAAGAGCGCCGCGCTCGAGGTTATATAGATGTATTCCGCGTGTTTTGAAGTTAAATTTACCATACCCGGCGCTATGAGCCTTAAGGATAAGCGAATGGTGGTAAAGAGTATTCAGCAGCGGTGCAAATCGAGGTTCAACGTATCGGTGGTTGAGAGCGGAGATAACGATAAATGGCAGCTGTGCAGCATGGGCTTTGCGCTCGCGGCTGTAAGCGCAAGCTCGTCGGAGCAGGGCATGCAGGACATAATAGACTACCTGTATGGCGACGGCAGGGTAGAGATAACGGGCATTGAAAGATACTAGGAGGAAACATGGATAAGAAGACTATATTTTCGGGCGTTCAGCCGTCAGGCATGCTGACAATAGGAAACTATCTGGGCGCTATAAAAAACTGGGTGCAGCTGCAGGATGAATATAACTGTTACTACTGCGTCGTCGACCTACACGCAATAACGGTAAGGCAGGAGGCATCGGAGCTTCGCAGGCGCTGCCTCGATACGCTGGCGCTGCTGCTGGCGGCAGGCCTTGACCCCAATAAGAATATAATGTATTTCCAATCGCATGTTTCCTGCCACACGGAGCTTATGTGGATACTGAATTGCTATACGTACTTAGGAGAACTTTCGCGCATGACGCAGTTCAAGGAGAAGAGCGAAAAACACGCCGACAACATAAACGCGGGGCTTTTTACCTATCCCGTGCTCATGGCCGCGGATATACTGCTGTTTGGGACTGACCTCGTCCCGGTCGGGGCGGACCAGAAACAGCATCTCGAGATAACGCGCGATATTGCAATAAGGTTCAATAACGTCTACGGAGACGTGTTCACCATCCCGGAGCCGTACATACCGAAAGCGGGGGCAAGGATAATGAGCCTTCAGGAACCGGAAAACAAGATGTCGAAATCTGATGAAAACGAGAACGCGTATATATCGCTGCTCGATCCGCCGGAAGCCATACAGAGGAAGTTCAAACGCGCGGTAACCGACTCGGACGGGGAAATAAGATTTTCAGAAGATAAACCCGGGGTATCGAACCTCATATCCATTTACAGCGCAGTTACGGGAAAAACGTTCGGGGAAGTTGAGGCAGAGTTCTCCGGCAAAGGTTACGGGGTGCTCAAGGCAAGCGTGGCCGACGCAGTCGCGGAGGAACTTAAGCCGTTGCAGGAACGGTACGCTAAAGTCAGGGCCGATAAAGCGTATCTTACGGAAGTGATGCGGAGCGGCGCGCAGAAAGCGCAAGGCAATGCGATTAAGATGCTGCGTAAAGTGCAGCGTAAAGTCGGTCTGGCATCGAGAGAATAGAGAACAGGCTTTATGAGTATAGGCAAAAGATACAAGTTATATATATTCGACATGGACGGCACCATTGCCGATACAAAAACAGATATAGGCAGAGCGCTGGCGGCAGCGGTATCCGCAGCCGGTTTTAAAAAACCCGATCAGGCCGAAGTGGTCGCTGCTATAGGGAACGGCGCGAAAAACGCCGTAAATAAGCTCACAGGGCTCGAGGGGGGACGCTCTCGAGGCCTGCACTGCCGTGTTCATGGAAAAGTATGACGAAATGTGCTGCGATAACGTAAAGCTGTATCCCGGCGCGTGAGAACTGCTCAAAAGGCTGAAAAACGAGGGGGCCGTTATCGCGCTTGTCACGATGAAATTCAAAAGCGCGGCGCACAAGATATTAAAATATCTTGATATCGATATTTTTGACAGGGTAATAACGTTCGAAGACGCGGCACGGCGCAAGCCCGATCCTTACAGCCTTTATTTACTGCTCGGTGAGTTCAATATACCTAAAGAGTCCGCTTTGATGGTCGGTGATTCCGTGGTCGACCTGAAGTTTGCTAAAGCAGCCGGAGTGGACGTGTGCATTTTGGGGCACGGGTATGCGGAAGCCGAAGACATTATCGCCGGGTGTCCCGAATATATGATAAAAGACTTTTCGCAGTTTCCTAAGGAGTTTTGAGGCAGCCGCAAAGGCATTGCCGGAATAGTTCATCTTTTCCCTAAAAAAACGGGGCTTTTTTATGCCCCAAAAAGTCTTACGACTTATTAGAGGCCGGAAAAGCCCCGAAATCGCCTATATATTTTTCGCGTATGTTATTGCCATGCTAAATATGATTTTTTATTGCAGCAGCCGTTACTATCAACGAAGCCGCCGATCTAGCATTTTGGCTCGAATCTGCGCCCGCCGCAGCAGCAGCAGAGCAGTAAGATGATGATCAGGCAGCAGCAGTTGTCTCCGCCGCCGAAGCCTCCGAACCCGAATCCGCCTTCATGCCCGCCGCAGCAGCAGCAGAGCAGTAAGATGATGATTATCCAGCAGCATCCTCCACCGCCGAAGCCTCCAAATCCACCATCAAATCCCATATATATAGTCCTCCTTTATAATTGATGCAGGTATCCTCTATTTAAGGCTGATTTATACTACGCAGGAGGAGTGTGTTTGGTGCATGCTTACAGCGTGACCGGATGATTAAGAAATAAAGCCGCCGTTATTATGGACATTCGAGGCGGCATTATTATTCAGGGAAATATATTTATTAATCTATTCTTCTATTGAAAGGGCATCTGCAGCGGATATTTCATCACTTTCATAACCGTCGACTTTTTGCAGCTGTTTTTCGATATTCCTTGATTTCCGTGAAGCGTCTTCAAGGTTGTTCTGGGCGGCCGCGAGGCTCTTTTTTGTTTTGTCGATAGCGAATGTAAAATCAGAAAAAGCTTTTCGGGTAGATTCGAGAAGTTTTAAAACTTCGCCCGACTGTTTCTCTATAGCGAGCGTGCGGAAACCCATCTGGAGGCTATTAAGAAGCGCCGTAAGGGTGGAAGGCCCCGCTATGGTCACGTGATATTCGCGCTGGCATACGTCAAATACGCGCAGCGATATCGCATCTGCGTACAGGCCTTCGGTGGGGAGATACATGACGGCAAAATCAGTCGTGACGGGAGGATTTATATATTTATCATGTATTCTTTTTGCCTCGGTCATTATGCTCTTTGCGAGAAACTTCATTGCGCCTCTTGCGTCTTCTTTATTGCCGTTATCGATCAACTCTTCTTTTTTCAGGTAGTCTTCCATAGGAAATTTCGAGTCTATGGGCAGCAAAACCGAACTGCCGCCGCTTCCGGGAAGCACGACGGCAAACTCGACGCGCTCAAGGTTATCCTTGACATTCGCGTTCTTCATATACTGCACCGGCGAGAGCATGGAGGATATAAGGCTGCCCAGCTGAAGCTCGCCCCAGGTGCCTCTTACCTTAACGTTGGAGAGCACACGCTTTAGGTCGCCCACGCCCGTCGCAAGCGATTTTACTTCGCCCATGCTGCGGAATACCTGTTCGAGCTGGTCGGAGACCTGCTTGAAAGAGCCGGTAAGCCTCTTTTGCAGCATATCCTGCAGCTGGTCGTCAACTGTTTTTCTTATCTGCTCGAGGCGTTTTTCACTCAGTTCGGATATTTCCCTGAGTTTTTGCTCAACGCTTGCCCTGAGCTTGTCCATGCCCTCGCTGTTTGTCCTGGACGTATCGCTCAAGAGGCGCGATACGTTGCCGCCGAGTATGTTAAACATCTCAAGCACTTCGCTGCGAAGCTTGCCGGCGCTGTCTATATCCTGCTGCCTTATATCCTGAAGCAGCTTAATAAACTCGGATTGGAACCTGTCAAGCGCAGATCCCAAATCCGTTCCCTTATTCCTTTTTGATATCGTAAAGATAAGCAAGGCAATGACCGCTACTAAAGATGCGCCGGAAATAATGCATACAAGCATATCCATAAACTGACCCGCCTTTCCCCAATACAGTATAACATATAACAGGCCGTTTTTTGGTACATCACAGCTATTTATTAAGCCTGAGTTATTGAAAACCGATAAATTTTTGTTGACATATGCGGCGAAATCGTGTTATTCTCACGAAAAACGGAGGTCGATATGGTTACAGGCAAATGGAACATACCGCTTATCTTAAAACGCATGCTCGAGATTGTAATGGTACTGGGATTGGCGCTGATGATCGTATTGCCTTTTATCGTAGTTCCGTTGGGGCGGGGCCATGAATCCGTCCTCTCAGGTTCCTCGAACAATATCATAGTGACATTGATATTCCTTGAGATATGCGGCGTATTCTGCTGGGCGATACTCTTTTTTCTCCAGAGACTGCTCAAGACCGTTATAGAATCCACCCCGTTTGTATATAAAAACGTAAAGTATCTGAAGTATATTTCGTATCTGTGCGCGACGGTCGCTATAGTACTTATAGTAAAAACATTCGCGGACTTTTCCATATTGACGCCCGTTGTGGCGGTGATAGCGCTGCTGGCAAGCCTTTTCTGCCAGACGCTTGCGGCAGTTTTCGATAAGGCGATCCGTCTTAAAGACGAGAACGATCTCACTATATAGGGGACAGGAGGTATTTCTTTGGCGATAATAGTAAACCTTGACGTAATGATGGCAAAGCGGAAGATCTCGCTGAATGACCTCTCGGACAAAGTGGGCATCACAAAAGCCAATCTTTCAATATTAAAAACAGGGAAGGCAAAAGCTATCCGCTTTTCAACGCTTAACGCTATATGTGTGGAGCTTAATTGCCAGCCCGGAGATATATTAGAATTCAGGGGGGATGACAATGACTGACAACAGTTACCTTTACGAGTATTTCCTCAAAAACAGTCCGGATTCAAAACAGGAGGATGAAGAGACCGAAGAAACGGAAGACGGAGAGGAATAGCTTATAATAAACGTCTGTACTGCAGGCGTTTTTTAATTAAAAGAACTGTCCGGGCATACCATTGGAAGTTATCTTACCAGCAATATAATGATTGGATCGTGCACAACGGTTTTGGGACCGCATAAAGAAGGCAAGAATATATAATATGGATGAACAAGAGAAATACATGAGAGAGGCCATGAGAATGGCAAAAAAGGCGGAAAAGAAGGATGAAGTCCCGGTAGGAGCAGTTATAGTCAAACGGGGGAAAATTATCGCGCGCGCGTATAACCTGCGCGAAACGAAAAAAGATCCGCTTGCCCATGCCGAAGTTTTGGCGATCGCCAAAGCCGCCAAAAAACTTCGCGGCTGGCGCCTTGAGAATTGCGCTTTGTATGTTACGCTGGAACCGTGCCCGATGTGCGCCGGGGCAATAATAAACTCACGTATCAAACATGTCGTTTTCGGAGCGTACGACCCAAAAGCGGGAGCGCTTGGGTCGCTGTATGACCTCGCGGAAGGGAGGCTGAATCATATACCGCAAGTCACCGGCGGGGTCTTAAAAGACGAATGCTCGATAATGCTAAAAAAATATTTTTCAGGGAAAAGGAGCTGAGGAGTTGCTTTCAATGGAGGAATTGGAGGCATCGCTCAATATGATGTATGATTTTCTCAAACGCGGGTTATCCTGATCGTCTAAACACCTGAAGACAGCCTATAACCGGCAATACGCCGCCAGCGCCCGTTGTTTCAATAACGGGCTTTTTGTTTATATATATTCGAAACAATCGCGGAGGGAAGCCTTGAAGGATTTATCATATATAACAAAAACAGGTTCCGGCAGATCTTTCAGCTTAAAATATATTCGCAACGAGCAGCTCGATATGTTCGACAAGCTGGGCATTGCGCTGTATTCTGCGGACATGTACGCGTGGGAGGCGGAGTTTTCCACAAAGACCATCAGGCGTATAGATTTCCCGAGCGGTAAAAGTATCAGCCTTAGTTTCAATGATTTTCTGCAAAATCTGTACCGGGGCGACAAAGCCTGGGTCAAAAAGCTGTTAAATGATAAAAAAGCCGAAGAACTTAAGAATTTAGATACCGAGATCAGGATACTGAAAGAGGGAAAGCCGAAATGGTATAAGCTCAAAGGCATGATATACCGTTCCGATAGAGACGGCATGTTCGCTTCCGGAGTTGCTTACGATATAGAGAACGCAAAAACTAATATCGAGCGTATCGAATATTTAAGGACGCACGACCATTTGACGGGGCTCGATAACCTGTCTGCGTTTGAAAATGCGGACGATTCAAATTGCATGTACCCAAGGGCGGTCGTTATCGCGTGTATCGATAATTTAAGGGAGATAAACGAATCGCTCGGCTGTCTCGCGGGGAACAGCATGATCCAAAACGTTGCGGAAGTAATAAAAGAATGCTTTTATGAGGCCGATTATCTT
>CAZDZY010000113.1:0-9139 GCA_964510055.1 uncultured Christensenellaceae bacterium | reverse complement strand
TGAGATTCGATGGAATTATAACACAAGGGTTTTTAAGAATCAACAGGTTTGTTGGCTGAAGATATGATTCGTTTATTACCTTTAATAATATATTTACTCTATTTAAAATCTTTACATATTTGCTTTATACACTTTCGGAACCATTCTTTATCGAGTCTGTCTGATGCAAGTTCAGGTTTGAAATATAAATTGATAAAATCGTCTGGTAAAGCAGGCATTATGTTATAATCCCAGGCACCGTCATCAGAATATATAAAGCCATCAGTGATTTTCGCCAGAGATGCTGCGATTAATCCGTAAGCTAGGTTTATTATAGCCGGTTGTCCGGCGCTTCTTCTAAAATACCAATAGTAGCCCAACTCTATGCTGGTGTTGATAACATCTTTCAACTTTTGTGCGTTGCTGTTTGTTTCTATTTCCCCTTCCCAAGCTTTTTTATTGATAGGTATAATTTGATTATAATAGACATCTGTGCCTCCGGCTATATGATCAAAATAGAACCATGCATATCTATCCTCATTCCATATAAACCTGTCGTCTAAACTAAATCTTACATCTTCATCACTCTTGAACTCTTTAATTTTGACATTCAGCTGTATGGTTTTACGCACGCCTAAGTTTGATAAATGCTCATTTATGGTTCCAGAAGCTTCCTCGAGAACGTTTCTAAATGTCGGTATATTCCGATTGCCGGGATATACATCAAATGTTGTACTCATATCTACTCCAAATCGTTGTTATTAAGTATTATATCACAACATCCAAATAATTGTATTAATCTAACTATGGTCGACCTTCCCACAATTGTACGAACTTAATAATCAGCGAAGCGAGACTACAAGTGCAAAGATTCTTCAATCGCTGCGCTCCCTCAGAACGACAAACAAGGAGTGCTGGTGTCATTCTGAGCGAGCTTATAAGCGAAGCGAAGAATCTTTTCTCTCATATTGCGTTATTCTGCATAATGAAGCAGAACAGTTATAGTACCTCTCCAACGAAATCCGATTTGCATATGACAGCTGGTTATTTTAATATAGTGATTATCACTAATAAAGGCGGTTTCGTTGTTTGAATGCTTTCTTGTTCTATCTGATACAGTTTACGTGGGGGCTGCCGGTAAACCTTATAAGCGGCATAGCTTTTTTGTTGATGAAGATCAAAGGGTATGAGAGCGAACGCTTGTATAATACTATCATCACATACGTTCCTAGCGGCGTTCCGAAAGGTGCGATATCCCTGGGCGTATTTATTTTTATAACATATAAAGCGGGAGAACCACGGAAAAATTACCGGAGCCGTGATGTTTCGGTACATGAGTACGGGCATTCGTTTCAGGTTTTGATGCTCGGAATCTTGTATTGGTTCGTCATAGGCATACCGTCGCTTATCTGGGCTAAGTGCTTTGCCGCATACCGTGAAAAAAACGGCATATCCTATTACACATTTTATACGGAAGCGTGGGCTAACCGTTTGGGGGAAATGATGACCGGTTTAAAAATAGATCTTTAGCATGGTTACTTTTAATTATGTGCACTATCGATATATCTCTTTTCTTCCCCGGTGTCTCCCGCTTTAGGTTATACATGCAGTAAAAGCGCCTTCTCCCGAAGGCGCCCATACGATCTGTTAAAATTCCCTTCCCATTTTTTCCGCGTCGGCAAGCGCCCCGGTTTTCATTACTTCGCCTTTGCCGTACACAGCAGGCGCTATAAGCACGCCCCTGTCTTTCCATTGCATATACTTCATTATATTTTTATACGTCTCGACCGCGCCCGTATAAGACTCGAGATGGTCTTCGCCTCCGCATATAATAAACGCGGACTCGGCTATATGCAGCGTACGGGGGCGCTCCCCGGCAACATAGGAGTAAAGGCGGTCTGTAGCTGCTTTTATCTGAGCGGACATGCCGTAAAAATACAGCGGCGTCACAAACACTATCGCATCAGCACGCTCGAGCAGCGGCTCGAGCTCCGTAAAACCGTCGCGGAAAGCGCATGCAGTATCCTTAGTAAAGCAGGCGTCGCACGCCCTGCATCCCGCTATTGTGTGATTACCTGCCGCAAATTTCTCGGCATTGTGCCCGGCAGCATCAGCCCCTTTTATGAATGCGTCGGCGAGCATGTCGCTGTTGCCGTTCTTGCGCGGGCTCCCGGTGAGTACGAGTATGTTCTTCATCATTTATCCTCCGATCGATAATTCGAAAAAATTATCAGTATTATATCACGAATCCCGGCGAGTGTACTCTCTTAATGACATATTATATCATTTATTGTATATCCATGAGTCTTAAGCAGTCTTATTTTAACTGATTTTTACCGTATGGAAAAAGCGCCTTCTTTCGAAAGCGCTCAGGCCGCTGAAAAGCCTAACTGCTGCGTTGTTTCTCCGCTTGCTCCTCGAAGTAGCGCTGCTACATCATCGTCGCAATGCTCGAAACGCCTTGTGTTTTTTGCCCCAAAAAGCTTTAGGCTTTTCGGGGACCCCGTATTGGGACTTTCCAGCGGCCTTCTCTTTGTTGATCCAACGTTATATTTTTTATAAGTTTGTCATCAATTCGAGCGCCTTCTTTCAAAAGTGCTCTTTACTCGTTCGGGTCGATGATTCAGCCTATTGCGGCATAAACTCCTCTCCCGTTACGGTATTGATATAGGTGTTGTCGGCCTTCCAGCCGCTCGGGCCGTATCTGAAGCAGAAGTCGTTGTAGAAATACCACACCTCCATCAGTTTACCGTCTTCAAAATAGAATTCATACCAGGCGCCGTCCGCCATGACGGCGTCTTCGGTACAGAAATGGTAATCATATACCGCGTTATTCGTTACTTTAACCAGCGAACTTCCATAGATGCCGCTCATTATGCTTCTTACATATCCTTCGTACTCGCTGCCGCCCATCGACTCGTACGGTATCTTTGTAAGATCCTTTTCCGGGTTCCACAGTCCGTCGCAATTAAGAGAGACGAGCCACTTGCTCTTTGAAGCTATATCCACCGTCAGCTTTGCGCCTGCGAGATGCCAGTAGTTCTCTCGCGCGCCTGAATTGTCTATAAAGAAGGTTGCGGCGGGTTCGGGGTAGTTTCCCACTCCGTTGGCGAGATCCAGGAATTTGCCGTATATGGCCAGCGCTTCATCTTTCGTCATATCCCCTTCGCCCGGCTCGCCGACAGCAAAGTTTTGCGGCGAGACAAGCTTTATTATGGATTCGTCGCGCTGGACGTCCGCCTCGAAATAGACGCATTCCGTCATACACGCTTTCGTGGGATACACGCCTACGGCGTATAATTCATTATTCAAAGCCGCTATCTTCACGAACTTGCCGTTTTCTAAAGTAAGGTCAAGTGTGGCCATGTGATATTCATCGCCCTCGCCGCCTCCGGAAAATACTCTGGCAGAAACGCCCGTTCCGAAAAGCTCGGCCACCTTCTCGGAGATTTGACGTTCTATTTCTACATCCTCCATTAATGGCGAATCCATCGGACGTTCCGGGATAAAGTAATAGTCGATCTCGATGAGGTCGAGCGTATCGGCCGCGAGCGTGCAGACTATCGTATCGTCTATCGCAGATATTTTTACGATATCCCCACGGTGTTTGCTGGTGTCGGTATAATACTTGAAATCGACCCCTGTATCAGTTATTTCGTGCCCGAAAAGCCCCTTTGCGTATTCATTGGTTTTTGAGACCGCTCTTCCTTTAATCTCTATGAGATTTTCGGGCCGTATGCTTTCCCACGTTTCGGCTTCCGGTATTACAACGCTGTCAAGGGTCGGAATAATGTAACTCCTTCGGTATTCCTTCTCCTGCACAAGCATTCTCAGCGTTTCCGCGCTTAAGGACGAAGCGGGCGGAGTTGCTTCAGAAGATGCTTTTTCGGTGGATTCAGAAACGGCGGTCCTGATATCCTGCATCGCAGTTGCGTCCGCCATACGGCTCGTAAGGGCAATGACCAAACCGGCAGCCCCGATCAACACGACTGCCAAAACTATAAACAATATTTTGAAAGTAAACTTTTTCATTCTTTCATCCCCTTTCAGCAATATCGTATAACGCTTTATATTTCAGAATCTTCATAAAGTTGTAATCTATTTGTAAAAAGTGATGACCGCTTCCGTGCCTTCTCCCTCTTCGGAGGTAAACTGCAGTACGGCTTTATGAAGCCTCGCGATCTCGTGGCAAAGGGGTATGCCGAGGCCCTTGCGCTCAAAGGGGCTTTCTTTGCGGGAAGGGTTATTGACATAATAAAGCTGCTCCTCGTCCATTCCTTTCCCCTTGTCGCGCACGATTATCTGCCTGTCCTTCGCAATGAGCTCGACCGGGCTCTCTTCGGGCGAGGCGTTTATAGCGTTTTGTACAAGATTGCCTACAAGGCTTTGCAGCAGGGCGCGGTCGCCCGTTGCCCTGTCCCATTCTATTGCGTACTCTACCTTGCCGTAAGTTTTCTTAATGTGCGCGAACAGTTCTTTTATATCCACCTGCTCCATTTTTATCGAGCGCTCGCGCAGGCCCGACATCGCCAGAAGTTTTTCGGATACCTCGTGAAGGCGCCTGCTTTCGTCAAAAATATAACTTGCCGCGAGATGGCGCTGCTGTTCCGAAAGCCTGGAGATCATAAGAGTTTCGGCGTAACCGCTTATCGCCGTCAGAGGAGTGCGAAGCTCGTGGGCAAGGCGGTCGACGGGCTCGTTTATCTTTTTTAATGTGAAATAGAGTATGACGCACAGAGCGAATATCGCGCCGGTCCCTGTTATTACAGAAAGTATACATTGCCTTACACATGTCTGCACCGTCGCTTCGACCGACTTCGCATATACAAAAGAATATCCGCTTTTCAGTTCGTCCGCGATATGGATATACGTTTCCCCGTTTTGTTTCGTCCAGGATACCGTACCGCTTCGCGGGGCATACGAATACGGAAGATCGCTGAACAGTATATCCTCTTCGCTTCCCACCCGCAGATATATGCCGTTTTTTTCATAATATTCGGCGAACGAGGCAGCCGCGCCCTTATGCATACCCTCTTCCAGGGTGCCGAACATGCTGTCCATGGCGCGCGATATGGCGTACTCTTCGCTTAACGCTGCAGCCCTGGTATTGCTGAGCAATGAAGAAACGGGCGGCTCCGTAAGGAAAAATACGCAGATATACAGCACAAAAATAAATATAAGAGAAGCAAACAGGAAATTCTTCTGCCAAAGTTTCATGGCTTAGTCCTCATACCTGTATCCGACTTTAAACACGGTCTTTATACGGTCTTCGAGATCGAGTTTTCTCCTTATCTTCTGGACGTGAACGTCTACCGTACGCGATTCGCCGATAAAATTAATACCCCAGGCTTCATTCAAAAGCCGCTGCCTTGACATCGCAACATTCCTGTTTTCGATCAGTATCTGAAGCAGTGTGAATTCCTGTAGCGTCAGGTCTACCGGCTCGCCGCGCAGGAATACCTTCTTTGCGTCGAATTTTACGACCATATCGCCCGATACATAAGACTGCTCCAGTTTTTTTGTCCTTCTGAGCACGGCCTGCACACGCATCAAAAGCTCCGTTATTTCAAAAGGTTTTGTTATATAATCGTCTGCGCCCAAAGTAAATCCCCGGACTTTGTCGCCGATCTCGTGCTTCGCGGTTAAGAATATAGTCGGTATGCCGCGCATTCTTTCCAGCACGCCGAATCCGTCGATATCGGGAAGCATTATGTCAAGCAGCATGAGGTCGTATGTATTGCTCTGCGCTAAAGAAAGAGCTTGCTTTCCGCAAAACGCCTGCACGCAGTCATGCCCCGTCATCTTAAGATTTATCGCTATAAGATCGCTTATCGACCGCTCGTCTTCCACTATCAATATGCCTGCCACGATATCACCTCCGGCTGTATTATATCATAACCGGTGTATTATGCAATTAGTAGCATATCCTCCGCTTATATCCATGATAAGTAAAAATAAAGGCACCTCTAAAGGTGCCTTTTTTAAGTTGTTTATCTCTTCTTTCTCAACATATCCCCCGGCTGTAAGTCGTGCGGGCAGTTTATATACAGCGCCTCTTTAGGGTGCGGCGCGCTTTCGCGCCTCTCACCTTCCTGAGTAAGTATATCTGTTACCTTGAAAGCCCCGGCGATTTTTGGCGATAATACCTCGAGCTCGTCGCCTGCAAGGAACTTGCCGCGCTGCTCTATGAGAAAAAGCCCTTTTTCATTTTTCTTTTCCCGGACAACGGCAACGAAATCGTACGTCCGCAGCGGAGTGCCGTGCAGCGTATCCTGCCCCTTTTCCCTCGGATTGCCGTAATAGAAGCCCGTGGTATATTCCCTGCTGCCTGATTTGTTTATTTCGTCGATTAGAGATAAGTCTAAGAGCCTGCCCGCTTCGAGGTCGTCTAATGCCCTGCGGTACGCTCCCGTGACGCACGCCACATAATACTCCGACTTCATGCGCCCTTCTATTTTGAGCGACGTGACTCCGGCTTTTACTATATCGCCAAGATGCGATATCATGCACAGGTCTTTCGAGTTGAAAACATATGAACCGCGGTCGTCCGCGAACACAGGGAAATACTCGCCCCCGTAACCCCTCTCGCTCACATGGTATTCCCACCGGCACGGCTGGGCGCACTCCCCGCGGTTAGCGCTCCTGCCCGTGAAAAAATCGGAGAGCAGGCAGCGCCCGGAGTACGATATGCACATGGCGCCGTGCACGAACGCTTCGAGTTCGAGCGCCTCGGGAGTGTTTTTACGCATTTCGGATATCTCTTCAAGCGTAAGCTCGCGCGAGAGTATTATACGCGAGACACCCTCATTGTGCCAGAAAAGGGCGCTGCGCGTATTCGTGGTGTTTGCTTGCGTGGAAAGATGTATCGGGATTTCGGGCGCGACGCGCTTTGCAGCAGTAAGGACGCCCGGGTCGGTTATTATGAAAGCGTCGGCCCCTGCGTCCCTTAAATACTCAATATATTCTTCAAGCCCTGTAAAATCGCTGTCGCGGAAGACCGCGTTGAGCGCGATGTATATATGCTTGCCCCGGCTGTGCACGAAGTCCGCCGCATCCTTTATCTCCCCGGGAGAAAAATTGTCGGCGAACGCCCTCAGGCCGTACGACTTGCCGGCGGCGTAAACGGCGTCGGCCCCGAAATACACCGCAGCCTCCAGCGCCTGCCTGCTGCCCGCCGGTGCCAATAATTCGATCATCTGGCCGGGCTGGGCGAAGCGCTCGCCTGCGCTTCTTCCAGCGCTTTATATTCGTCAACCTGCCGGTTGTGTTCTTTCAGGGTCTTGGCAAAAACAAGCTCTCCCGAGCCCGGCGCTTTGTTGCTGAAATACAAATACTTGTCTGTCACATACTGTTCGTCAGGGAACAGCGCCGCCTCTATCGCCTGTTTCCCGGGGTTGCAGACCGGCCCGGGCGGCAGCCCCTTATTGTTTTCGGTATTATATGGAGATTCGATGCCCAGTTCCTCCTTCGAATAGAACAGCTTTTTAAGCCCTGTAATATACCTCAGCGTGGCGCCCGACTGCAGCGGCATATCAATATCGAGCCTGTTGTGGAACACCGCGGATACTTTCTTGAAATCCTGCGGCAGCCCCTCCCATTCTATCATCGAGGCTAGCGCCATCACCTGGTCCATACTCATGCCCATTGCCCCGGCTTTTTCTTCGTAATCGAGGGTATATATTTCGTCAAAGCGGTCGAGCAGTTTCTTTATAACATCTTCGGGCGCAGAGTCAGCATATATCTCGTAAGTGTCCGGGAACAGGTATCCTTCGAGAGCTATTTTCCGCTGCTGCAGGTCCGGGTTGTCGATAAGCAGCGCTATGAAACCGTAATCGCCGCTGAACTCATAAGGGTCGTCGCACAGCTTTAAGAACTCATCCTTCTTTGCGGCGTTGAAAACGCCTTTCTCCGCAAGCGTGTCGGCCATATCAGCTACAGTCATACCTTCTGTAAACGTGACTTTTACTACTTTCCTGCCTCCGTCGCCCGCCGACAACACCGTTATTATCTCGTCCATAGTCATGGCGGGAGAAAGATTGTATGTGCCCGCCTGCATCTTTGAGCCCTTATCGTTAAAATCCGCGTACATCTGGAACACGAACTTGTTGCGTATTATGCCTTCATCATACAGCTTCGACGCGATAGACGACAGCGAAGACCCGGGCTTTATCTGCACGCTCTTTACCACCGAAGAGTCTGCGCCCGCCGGGTCGAAATAGTTGTCTTTGATATAACCGTAAGCCGTCAAACCCAGCCATAATACAAGCGCGGCGCTCAATATAAGCAATAGAGCAGGCCGGCCGAACTTCCAGAGAAGCGCGGGCAGGGTAAGATCTCTTATAGAGCTCCTCTCTTCGGCCATCTCCGCCGGCTCTCTCTCGCCTGCTTCCATCGAGAACTGCCTCGTCTCTCCTTCGGAGACCCGTATTATTCTGCTGTCTTCGCCGAAATAATCGTCGCGTCTTTTGTGCGCCATCTTTTATTCCTTTAAAAAATCGAGCCCCAGATCGCAGGCGCTGCCTATTATGTTATAGACATCACTGACGAGCGTCTGGAACTTGTATTCAGCAGCGAAATAATCTGTAACGTCATGATTGAACGCGAGCACTTCACCCAGCTTCTTTAATTTATCCAGGGATTCGGCGCTGGGCTCGCTGCCTCCTATATACGCCGCCTGAGCTTCGAGCTGCAGCTTCTTGTAGTCTTTAAGCAGCGACTTCGTCTGCTCGTCTGCCATCACTTTTTCCTTGAGCCCGATGTATTCCTTGTATTCGGCGCTTTCCTGTATCTCTTTTGCAAGTTTGTTCGCAGTATCGTAAACGAGCATAATATCCTCCTTTATCTTAACGGAACGGTACGGGGGGCGTTCCCTGCAGATTATTTAAATATCTATTATTATCGGCAGTATCATCGGGTTGCGGTTTGTCGTGTCATAAAGGTAACTGCGCAGCGCCTTTTTTATCCTGTTCTTGATAGTCGTCCACTCAGTAACCTTATTCTGCCGGCAATCCTCGACCACGTCTATTATTATCTTCTTTGCGGCTTCGAGCAGGTCGCCCGACTCGCGCATGTATACGAAACCCCTCGAGACTATATCCGGGCCGGATACGAGCTCCCCCGTATCGGAAGAAATAGTGACCACTACGATAAAGAGGCCGTC
>CAZDZY010000112.1:0-9194 GCA_964510055.1 uncultured Christensenellaceae bacterium | reverse complement strand
TTGTTTATATCCCACCGCGCATACAGGTTCAGGTCGTTCGCCGGCATGGTATCCGCGGAAAAGTCCCAGACATTCAGGAATGTACCGTTATCCGTATACCACCCCCCGAACGTGTACCCTGTCCTTGTCGGAGCCGCCGGCTCCGTCACAAGCGTACCATACGCAACATCAGTCAGGTCTGTAACGCTGCTGCCGCCATTTTCCTCGAAGTATACGTTGTTGGTATTAATCGTCCATTGTGCAAACAGCGTTACTATACCGTTGTTGACACTTGTTAGATTTAGTACATTCTGGCCGTTTGCAAATGATGCACCTGTCCCGTTAGCTATAGTGTTCCAGCCTGTAAATGTGTAGCCTGTCCATGTATATCCGTTTGCTGTCAACGGAAACCATATATCATATGTATGGCTGCTTGGCTGCGTAACGCCCCCTGCGCCGCTGCTGTTGATATCGTAGTTTACTGTATAGGTATTCGGAGCCCACTGCGCGTATAGCATTACGTCGTTTGCAGGCATCGTAAACGTATCGCCTGCTAAATACGGCGTCCCGCCTCCGCCGGGTTCGGTAGTCCAGTTAACAAAAGTATACCCGGTCCTGTTATGTTCGGGGATCCGTAAAACGATACCCTCATCTATGCTCATGGCCGAAACCGGAGAGCCGTCGTAATTATCATCGAAGGTAATAGTATATGGCGTAGCCCAGACTGCGTAATAGTCGGCAGAAGTAATAGGATCCAATAGATTTACGATATCCCCGCTGCCCCCGTCTGCAGATGTAGCCCAGCCTAAAAACGTATGGCCATCACGGAATGGCGGCTGCGGTAAATGGTCCAGTTTTTGGTCTGAAGCTTGTATAGTATCTGTAAAAATGCCTGAACCGACGTATTCAAACTCCCCGTTGTTAGCATGAAATATAACTGGCTGAACTTGTTTCCAGACCGCGTAAACATTTGTGTCAGAAGTAAAGATGGTCAAGTTTGCGTAAATCGCTTCGTTGTTGGCAGGATCGGTCGCACTCCTGTTCCATTCAATAAACTCATAACCGGCACGCACCGGGTCTGCCGGCAAGCTGTCAATAAAGCCGCCCGTTATCGTCGCCCGCGTGTCGCTGGCGGGCAAGCCGTCATGATTCGGATAGAATGTTACCGTATATGTAACCTCGCTCCATTGCGCGTAATAGTTGCCTGGAGCCAGAATCTTGGCGTTTCCCGCTAACGCTGTACCGCCGCCAAGGGGCTGGGTGTTCCATCCGTTGAAGGCATAACCCGGCCTCGTCACAACCGGCGAGTTGCTTTTAAAGTTGGTGCTATTCCCGTTTGCGTAGATCCTCGCAACTTCCGCCCCGCCTGTATTGTAGTAATTGTCATAAAATACGGCTACGTTGTTAGCATTATTCGACCATTGGGCCGTTACGGTGATGTTAGTAGTAACAGGTGTGACCGCGTTAAGCCATTGATCCGTGGTGCCGTCTATAAGCCAGCCCATAAAATACCTTTTGTTATTCGTATTCGTAGGCTCAGGCGGCATGTTACTGCCAACAACGCCGTTGATGGTAGCGACTGTTATCGGAGTCGTCGAGCCGCTCCAATTGCCCCCTGTGCCTGGATTGAATGTAACGGTGCAGGTCGCGAAGCTGGTCCACATAGCATAGAACGTCGTATCCCCGGATATAACTGTGCTCGCGGTCACCGCGTCGCCGCTTCCGTCTGCCGCAGTATTCCACCCCATAAAGTACATACCGCGTTTTGACGGGGGCGAAGGCAGGCTGCCTAAGGGGCCGGGTGAAACAGCCATTATCTGCGGTACGGCTTCCGTATCTCCCGTGTTATTATCGAATGTCACCAGGCATAAAGAGGAGGCGCTGCCGTCCGCGGAAACTATGTCAGAATAAACTCCCAGGTCCTCCCATGTTTCATGCGAAGACCATCCTGTCTTATCAATACCGTTAAGGTCTCCGTTGAAGGAGTTATCCTGACCGGCTGTGCCTGTCATAAACCTGAAGGGCGTGGAAGGGTCGAACGTGATCCCGACACTGCTTAGCGCCTCAGTAATATCAGCCATGGAAAATTTAAATGATATAAAATAATCATCATCCGGAGGGTCTACCGATCCGGAAAAAACGCTGTCGGCCTGTGTTATAGTGAAATTAACGCCGGATTGCGGCTCGAAAGCCATTATCGGCTTTGCATCGATGCCGGTGGTATTGGGGCTTATGTTGGCATAACCGTCGGCTGAACTGTATATGCCGAGTCGGCCGTTGTTGCCCGTAGGATTGTAGACCCCAAGGAAGAAATCAACGCTTCCACTGAGGTCGGAATCTATTCCGATAAACGCGAAGTTGCTGAACGTTAGGGGCGACGTGCTGTCAATATCGTTTACACGAATCCTGATATCAAGATCAGTCGATGAAAATCGCATATATGTGGAAGCAAATGCTGCATCGCCTACGATATCCTGCGAAACTGTGCCGCTGCCCGTCTGCTGGTCCTGAAGGTAGTCGTTTTGGTTGTTACTGGGGTATACGGGTACCCATGGTTCCGAATCATCATCTTCGGTAAGCGGCAGCGCATATGCTGTGTTTATCCCTGCTATATTTACAGACGCAACCGCAATCAAAAAAACTAAAATAGTACATAAAAATCGTCTTATCATCCGCCCTATATCTCCCTCTCCAAATAACCCGTGTCATCCCAAATAAATATAAAATAAAAAAGCCTGTGTAATTATAAAAATTACAGGTTTAGTTTCGTTTTTACGCTGATTAAAAGTATAAATATTGCTGCTATTCTTTTCGATAATAAAACTAAAATCTATATTAAAATGATACATTATTTGTCGAAAAAAATCAATAGACAAAGTAACTAAGAATACAGTTTTTCGTGAAAATTTGATGAATTTTGTCACTTTTTGCTGAATGTCTTTTACTATTCTGCAAGTATATGCTTGTAATAGAATACTGCTAACTGTGTCCTGCTTCGCAGGCCGAGTTTTTCCAGTATGACGCTCAGGCTGTTTCTTACAGTGCCTTCGCTCAAATAAAGTTTTGCCGATATCTCCCTGTTGCTTAAACCCTCGGCTATAAGCTTAATGATCTCTGATTCCTTATCGCTTATGGCATATTCAGAAAAATTCGATTTTGGGCTCCCGGCTATAAGGCCGGGGATCCGTGCGACGATATCCACGCCGAGCACGCTCTGACCCGCGCATACCGCCTTTATTGAGGGCACTATACTCTCAAAGTTTTGTTTCAGTATATACCCTTTCGCACCCATCTTAAGCGCTTTTATTATATACTCGTCGTCCGCGAATGTCGTCAGGAACAATATCTTCGCGTCTTTGTGAACGGCAAGTATTTTCTCTCCCGCCTCGATACCTGTCATAGTATCCATGCGTATATCCATAAGGAGCACGTCGGGGCGGAGGCTGTCATATAATGCGACAGCGTCCGCGCCGTTATACCCTATTCCAACGGCTTCCATACTTTCTTCGGCTTCGATTATGGTTTTCAGCGAGAGCCCTACCAGCCTGTCGTCGTCAACTATCACTACTCTCATGCCCCCGCCTCCTTGGGTATCGAAATAAACACGGTAAACCCGTTATCGTAGCCTATATTGACTATGCCGTTTAAAGCGTTTATCCGCTGTTCAATATTTTTTATCCCTATCCCCTCGCCGCTCGTTTCCTTTTTTGACCCGTTGTCTTTGATTATAAGCTGGTAAAGCGCCGGGTGCTCGTGAAGTGTTATCTTTACTTTTGCCGCGTCGGAATGTTTTATCACGTTTGACAGCGCCTCTTTTATTACTGCAAGCAGCGCGTACTTTATTTTCCTGTCGGGGTTGCTTTCGACATCATAATCTACCGTTATATCGCAGAAATGAAAATTGTCCGCAAGCGCCCTGGTTTCCGTATAGAGATCTATAGACTCATCATGCAGGTCGTGTATGCTGCTGCGCACGCTGTCCATCCCCTGCACGAGCGTGTCCTTAAGCGTGCCGAGGCGCCCCCTTATGTCTTCGTCTTTGCACGTTGCCATAAGAGCGCCTGTCTGCAGTATCGAATTCGACAGTATGTGGCCGACGCTGTCGTGTATGTCGCGCGCTATCCTGTTGCGCTCGTTCAGCGTTGCCAGGTTTATTTCATAGTCCTGCTTGTCCATAAGCTCTTTGTTTTTGCCCTCCAGCTGCAGCGAAAATTCCTTGGTTGTATCCCGAAGCGCGATGTATTCGCTCCTTATCTTCTCAAGCGTGACCGTACGAAGTTTGATGAGGTATGAAAGCGCAATAAAAAGCGCCGTCACGATGCAGACGATTATCGGGAACCGGGACAGGCCTAAGCCCAAAGGTATAAGAGCAGCGGAAATCACATATTGGCGTCCTGTAATAAAGATATCGTAACAGACCAGCGGCAGGAAGAAAGTAAAATTAGGAAACAATACGCACACGATGCAGTAAGTAATAAATACAAGGATATTGACCGCATTGTTTTCGATATAGCTCAAAAAAGCGCTGGCGGCCAATACGCAGATGACCGGAACCACGATATATATATCGTAGCCGTATTCTATATAGCTGACTATGCACAGCGTAAAAATGATCGCCTTGTCAATGAGTTTATTCATAAAACGCACTATCCTTCCATTTAATCCTATCAAAAACCCGCCGGATTTACAATGCTAAGCTGTGACATTTGTCATATGTGTTTTGGAATTTCTTCACTTATCCCAAAGAACAAAGCGTTATAGAATTGATACGCATTCATAAAGGAGGTTTTTATTAATGATAGTAAGCGTTAAAAATCTGGTGAAAAGGTACGGGAGCCTTATCGCTCTCGACCACTTCAGTTTGCAGGTCGAGGAAGGTGAGATATTCGGGCTATTAGGCCCGAACGGATCGGGCAAGACGACTGCGATAAACTGCATACTGTCGCTTCTCAAGTACGACAAGGGAGATATAGAGGTCTTCGGAAAACCCATGTGTCCCGACTCATACGAAGCAAAAAGAAACATAGGTATTGTGATGCAGAATGTGGCTGTATTCAATGAACTGACGGTATTAGAGAATATAAACTATTTCTGCGGGCTTTACGTGGAAGACAAGGCGCAGAGAGCCGAACTTGTGCAGGAGGCCATTAAGTTTGTGGGTCTCGAGGACTATAAGAAGTTCTATCCGAAAAAGCTCAGCGGAGGCCTGCTGCGCAGGCTTAATATCGCTTGCGGCATAGCGCATAAGCCGAGGCTGCTGATACTCGACGAGCCTACGGTAGCGGTAGATCCGCAGAGCAGGAACAATATACTCGAAGGCATACAGAAGCTGAATGCTGACGGCACGACGGTCATATATACATCGCATTATATGGAAGAGGTCGAGCAGATCTGCACCCGGGTCGCGATAATGGATAAGGGAAAAGTAATAGCCATGGGAACATCAGGCGAACTTAAAGCTATGATAAAAACAGGCGAAAAGATAACGGTCGAACTGCTCCATCCCGGCGACGATATGCTTGAAGACCTTCGCCGGATGCCTCACGTGAACTCGGCTGAAATCTCCGGCAATATGCTGACAATAAAGTCAGACCAGGGAAGGAACAATCTTCCGCTGCTGCTCGGCCGCTTTGACTCAAAGAATATATCTTACGGTAAAGTCTACTGTGAGCTGCCCACGCTCAACGACGTGTTCCTCGAGATGACCGGCAAGGAACTGAGGGATTAGGAGGAAAAAATGTTTGCTCATATATTTATTAACAGGCTCAAATGCCTTGTAAGGGACAGGCAGATGATGTTTTGGACGTTCCTTTATCCCGTTCTGCTCGGTACGCTTTTTGCAATAGCGTTTACTAACCTCTCAGGCGGCGGCGCCAGTTTTTCAGATATACCTATAGCCGTCGTGGACAACGCCGAATACCAAAGCAATGCAGCGTTCAAAAGCGCCCTTGCATCCGTATCGGACAACGCTTCTTCAGATAAGCTGTTCAGCGTCACAACAGAAACGCAGGAGCAGGCCGAGGAAAGCCTTAAAAACGGCGATATAGACGGCTACATATTGTTTGATAATGGCGCTCATGTCGTCGTCAAGGACTCCGGAATAAACCAGACGATACTGAAGGAGTTTATGGACAGTTATCTTCAGACCGGATCGGCATACGCCTCTATTATCAAGATGGACCCGGGTAAAGCGGCAGGCATCCAGCCGTCTTCCGGAAACTTCATCAACTCCGTATCGCCAGGCAAGGAAAACGCAGACTACATGGTGATCTACTATTACGCGCTCATCGCGATGGCGTGCCTCTTCGGCGGATTCTGGGGCGCGAAAGAGATGTCGGACATTCAGGCGGACCTCTCGCCCCTTGGCGCGAGGATAAACCTCGCTCCCGTGCATAAGCTTAAATCGTTCGGGTATTCGCTTTGCGCGGCTGTGCTCGTTGATTTTATGTCGCTGCTGGTACTGGTCGCTTATCTCGGGTTTGTTTTGAAGATCGACTTCGGCGGGCAAATAGGTTATATAATAGCTACCTGCTTTGCCGGGAGCCTTGTAGGAGTCTCATTAGGCGCGCTTATCACTGCGATGTTTAAAGGCCATTCCGGAATAAAGATGGCCATAATGATAACCTTTAATATAGTTATGTCGTTTCTCGCCGGGATGATGGTGGCGGATGTAAAGTATGCAGTAACTCACGCGGCGCCGATCATGGCGTATATCAACCCCGCCAACCTTATTTCCGACGCGTTTTATTCGCTGTATTACTACAGTTCGCATTCACGGTTCTTCCTGAATTTCGGCCTGCTGATAGCGTTTGCCGCAGTATTCTATCTCTGCGTGTACTTGATAATTAGGAGGCAAAGGTATGCAAGTATTTAAGGCTTACTTCAAGATCATCAAAAAACATATCATGGAGATGATCATGTATTTCATGATATTCGTTACCGTAGCGATGATAATCACGAACGCGCTCGGCAATCAGACGGCAGGTACGTTCACCGAGACGAAAACGAGTATAGCGTTATTCAATGACGACGAGGATACCGTTCTCGTATCAGGCCTAAAGAAATATTTGTCGGAATCGGCTGGCATAGTTGACATAAAGGACGATAACGACAGCATTCAGGATGCGCTGTTCTTTGAAAAAATAAAATGCGTGCTTCGCGTTCCCAAAGGCTTTACTGAACGCTTCATGAGCGGCTCAGGCGAGACTGCGATCCAAAGTACTTTCGGGCGTGTTTCAGCCGGAACCGTGAATGTGGAGCTTCTTGTAAATAAATACCTCGGTACGGCGTCGCTTTATGCAAAAAACATTCCCGGCATATCGCAGAACGACATTGTAAAGAATGTTGAAAGGGATCTTACTCAATCGGCTGTTGTGGCTATGAATGATTACAACAAATCTACTGATGTAGATAGGCTGTCGAACTACTTCAGGTTTCATGCTTATTCGATGCTCCTGATCATTATAATGGGCGTAACAACCATAATCATGGCATTCAACAATAAAGACCTGTCAAACAGGAACCTATGCTCGCCGCTCAGCACCACGAGGATGAACCTCCAGCTTGTTGCGGGCAATTTAACGTTCGTTGCCGCAGTATGGGCGGCGCTGTGCGTGGTGATATTTATTCTGTACGGCAGCTTCAGCTTCAGCGTCGAGGTGGCGCTGCTCTGCCTCAACTCGCTCGTGTTCTCGCTCGCCTCACTCAGCATAGCGTTTTTACTCGGTAAATTCGTAAAGAACGGCAGCGCCCAGGCCGCGATAACTAACGTTGTATCTCTCGGGCTGTGTTTCTTAAGCGGAGTTTTCGTTGAGCAGGCATTATTGGGTAAAACAGTGCTGACCATCGCGAGCTTTACTCCGACGTACTGGTACGTCAAAGCGGTGGAAGATATAAGGACAATGACATCGCTGAGCGCGCAGAATATAGCTAATGTCGTTTACTGCATGCTCATTGAGCTCGGATTCGCGGCGGTGTTCATAATCATTGCGCTTGTAGTTTCAAAGCAGAGAAGGCTGAGCAGCGAATAAAAGGCACAGTGTAAAACACTCTCTGTTACATAGTTGCAGAGAGTGTTTTTATACGGTCTGTTTCGATAGGACATCTATATATATATCTTTGTTTACATTCCCTTATTGTAGGTCAGGTAAGAAGAGTACATGATGCCGCCCGTAGGCTCTATGCTCTCCAGCGCTCTTTTATTAGCTTTACGGCCAGCATCTTATCGTATCCGGTCCACTTTATCGCGCGTTCATACCAATCTATGCGCTTTTGAGTCCATTCAAACATACTATATAATTCCCGTAAGTATTGCTACGCGTTCTCACAGCGTTCGGCGCGTACCCTTATTAGTTCTCCCGCAACGCTTATCGCTATTTCCGCCGGCGTCTCCGCTTTTATCTCCAAGCCTATCGGCGCATACATGGAATCTATCCTCTGCTGCGGTATTCCGGCCTCAAGCAGTTTCTCGGACGCGGCCTCGATCTTTTTTCTGCTGCCTATTTTGCCTATATAGCCGGCTTTTGTTTTCAGTACCTGCTCCGCAACCGTATAGTCGTGCGCGTGCCCACGCGTCATTATTACTATATAATCGTCTCTGCCGATATCGAGATAACCGCTTATATTCGAAAAGTCTCCGGCTATTACCCGCTCTGCCGATGCAAAAAGCCTATCCGACGCGAATTCGGCGCGGTCGTCGACGACAACGCAATAAAAACCCAGATGCGACAGCACAGGCACCAACTCCTGCGCTACGTGCCCTCCCCCAAATACTATGACGCGGCCTGCGCGGCTTACAGGCTCCGAGTAATATTGCCTGCCGTTTATTTCGACCCTCACCGCCCTCGCGCAAGCAAGCCTGCCGAGCGACCCCGCCGGGATACCGAGTCCGTATATCCCGTCATTGCAGATCAGCCCTAAACCCCAGGATGTTTCGTCTGAAATATCCGTGACAAGCCACGCGTTATTGTTTATGTCTATCTCCCTGAGACACTTTGATAAAACAGCTTTTGTTATATTATCGTCAGGCGGAATATATTGAAAAAATACCTGTACTCTGCCCCCGCATATCATCCCAAGCCCTTCGATATCTCCGCAGCTCAAATCGAACGCTTTCTCCGCCGACCTTCCGCTCGCCAAAACTTCGGAAGCCAAATCAAGCGCTTTGTGTTCCACCGCGCCGCCGCCTATGGTTCCGCAGGCCCTGCCGGCATCTG
>CAZDZY010000111.1:0-9299 GCA_964510055.1 uncultured Christensenellaceae bacterium | reverse complement strand
GAAGGAACGTTGTGATACATGCCTTTTGTTTGTGAATATCTCCTTCACCTTGGATCCCTGCATGTGCTATTGATAAAAGGGCAAAAGGATTTAAGCGTCATAACTAATACCCCTTTCATAAGTATGTGTAAATTATACCACATGTGTTTATATATGCGATATAACGGGTAAAAATTGTTGGAGGGGTGGCTGAGGATCCTATATAAGCATAAACCCAAGCAATAAAATTCGAATAGAATTTTATGGTATAATAATTCCAGCCGTTATATTAAAACTATTACGGCAATGCGGGGAGTATAGGGGGGGATTTATATGGAAAAAGAAACCGAAGAAAGATTAGCAAAATCGCTGACGGCCGAATCGACCGAACTGCTGCCGTATCTGCCGTACCTGCTTCAGGACCTGTGGGAGCTGGGTTCCGACCCCTCTAAGGTCGTGCAGGCGGCAAAGGACGCGGGCGCGGGCGAAGGGTGGAAGGCGCTCGACCTGGCGTGCGGCAAGGGTGCGGTAAGCATACGGCTTGCAAAAGAGATCGGCTGCCATGTAAAAGGCATCGACCTGATAGGCGATTTTATAGAGTATGCCAAAAATAAAGCGGAAGAATGGGAAGTCGGGCATCTGTGCGAATTTGCGGCGGGGGATATAAACGAAGCCGTTGATAACGAGACCGGCTATGACCTCGTAGTTTTGGGAGCGGTGGGCAGCGTGATGGGAGACCCGAAGGAAACGCTGAAAAAGCTTAAGCGCACTGTAAAGCCCGGCGGATATATAATAGTAGACGACGGCTATATCATGGAAGGCGCGGAAGCGCCGAGGCTCGAAGCGGAGTACTATACCAAAGAACATTGGACGCGGACGTTCTATGACGAGGGCCTGAGGCTTATAGCCGAGATAAATGCCGGGGAGGAAACACAGTCGGTAAACGACAGCAACACGGCGGCGATAGCGGCGCGCGCGGAGGAGCTTGTTAACCTGCACCCGGAACAAAGCGATCTGTTTGAAGATTATGTTGTTTCGCAGGTGGAAGAGTGCGACGACATGACAGACCGGGTAGTGAGCGCCATGTGGGTGCTGCAAAGGGAGTGATATGGACAGGCCCGAACTGACGTTTATTTCCGGGCGCTGGGCGATATGCAGGCTTGGCAGCCGGGAACATGTGCCGCAGTGGGCGACGGATGGCTCATTCTTCAGCGTTACGCGCACCGAAGACGAGCTGTCTTTAGTCTGCGAAGAGGCAAACGTGCCGGCCGGGGTGTTATGCGCGCGCGGGTACGCCGCGCTCAAAGTTATCGGCCCGCTCGACTTCTCGCTCACGGGCATACTGTCGTCCATAACCGCAGTGCTGGCCGAAGCGAAGATAAGCATATTCGCCGTTTCCACATACGATACCGATTACATACTGATGCGCGGGGAAAACAGGGAGGCCGCGGCGGAGGCGCTGAAAAGCGCAGGTTATACTGTCCGCGATCATCTGCCGGCAAAAGAAGGGTAATACGGATAGAGCGATCGATAAAAAATGTATCATATATATAGGAAGAAAATATTTTTAGCCGGAGCTTAAGCCCCGGCTTTTTCATTTAATACGGACTGCGGCTTATGGCCGCTTTTTTATTTGGATGAAAAGGAAGTGAGGGGTCATGCTTGATAAAACAGAATTACTGAAACGGACTGCGGCGTATGTAAGGGCGCACCCGCCCGACACGGGCTATACGATGAGCGCCATGAAGGCGGTGCTCGGCGCGGATCTGCCCGCCGGGACCAACATACTAGTGCAGTTCGCGATGCAGTTTACGGGAAAAGAGGAGCCGGCCGACCGGACGCGCTGGGACAAACCCGAGATAAGGCTGCCGTACAGCAATACCAGCAGGTACAGCCTCGATAAGAGCGCCGACTGCTCGTCGTTCTGGTGGGCGGTCTATAAGATATTCTTCGATATCGATATAGGCACGCGCACGCTCAAAATGTACGCCAAATGGCACAGAAAGTTCATACCGTGGGAAGAGCGGCAGCCGGGCGACATAATACTTTACGACTTCAAAGGCAGGAACGCCTCGCACGCCGCCGGGTACATAGGCGGCGGCCTCATACAGCACACCACCAACCCGAGAGACAAAATGCATATAGAGGCTGACACATACGCCGCGGAAAACCGCGTGGGGGTGTTCCGTCCGGCAAGCGGCGAACAATACGGCTCATTGATTACGGGAGGAGAGAAAGACATGCTGATAAAAACGGGAGACAAAAGCGAGCTCGCGGCGCTGTTCCAGCGCGCGCTCATAGGCGCGGGGTTCGCGGGAGACATGGACCCAGAACTTGTCGGGCAATACGGCTCGAGGTCGGCGGCGGCGACGAAGCTGTTCCAGAAGGCGTGCGGCCTGCCCGAGACGGGCGAGGTCGATAACGCTACCGCGGCCGCTATGTGGGGGAAAGCGAGGGAAACCGAAGTCTGCGCGCTCAAATGCGCCTTATCGAAAGGCGCGCAGGCGCTTGATGCTATAAAGCGTAAGGCGGAAGGAGCTTTGAAGGAGGCTGAGCCATGGAAGGGATAATAACCGGAGTGAGCGTAGGCGTGATACTGATCGCGGTCAATCTTATAGTCGGCGCGGTAAGGGAGCGCAAAGGGCAGGGCAAAGCGGCGATACAGCTGCTTTTAAAATGCAACCTCGTAACGCTCGGAGCGCTGCAGAAGTCGGGGGTGATAAACGGCGACTGCGACGAGGTGAAAGAAGAGTTAGAGGATTTTTTGATAAAAAGAAAGTGAGGTATCAATGATGAACAATTGGACAGACGCGGCGATATTCGGGGTTTACCTGTTATTCGTGGCCGTGATAATACCCCTTGTTAAGGCGGGGTTCGCGTGGCTCAAGAGCAAGACGCAGAACGAGGCGCTGCTTGCCGCGCTCGCCGAGGCCGAGAAGGTGGCCGACGGGGTGGTGGCGGGCCTGCAGGCAAACGTGGTGGAAGGCCTCAAAGAAAAGAGCGTTGACGGCAGGCTCTCGCCGGACGACATACAGGAGGTGTCGGTGCGGGCATTCGATATGTTCGTAAGCGACATATCGAACAGATCGCTCGAGGTTATAGCCGAGAAAGCGGACGACATAGAAGGCTATATTAAGAACCTTATAGAGGCGCGGCTCGCGGCGTATAAGAGATAGACGAAAACGGTTATTGTAAAAAAGGATAGACGGATATGACTATTGTGCCCCTCGCGGAAGCGGGGGGCTTATTTTTTTGCAGTCGATATCGCACCGCACAAAAACAGCGCCCCCTTTGGATAGCCATATAACCGGCAGCTCTTAAGACCAGCCTTCAAAGGGATGTGTCAGCAGCTCTTTCTTTCTATATTGTTCTTTCAGGAACTCAACGATATCAGATATTACTTTGTCAGTGTCTTCAACGATTTCCCCGGATCCACAGTCAAATATAATACCCCTGCAATGCTGCGCAATGTAGCCGCAAAAGGCATATGCTATAAGCGGTTCAAAAGAGTCCTGCGCGCTCATACTGATAGTCATAACATAAGGGCATTCCTTTAAAATACTATCGACCTTACGATCGTAAATATAATCGTTATCATTCAATTTGAATTCTTTTTCATAATCGTACGGATCGATATATAACTCGAACCCGGTAAGAAACTGCTTGTCTTCTAAACTTTTGTCTATTAATCCTGTCTGTAACCTGAAAGGCAGAAATCCGGTTTGACGGTCAATATCGAACTTCGGATAGACCTCCGTATCGATCCCTTTCAAATTACAATACCCTTCTAATTGGTCTCTTTTTATAGCATGGATATCGTTAATAAACACGTTTATTTCAATACTCATTATAAACTCCTTATCAATATTCTATTGAGGATATAACAGTTTCCGGATCCGGGTCCCTATATATAATAATAAACAGTCTTCGCATCATAAAAACAGCGCCCCTTTCGGAGCGCCGCCTCTATATATTATTGTTTATTTCCCCAGCCCGTTTATCTGCCCGCCTATACCCGGCGGGAAGGTTTTCTTTTTCCTTGCTTTTCTGATGATAAACACTATTAGCCCGATAGACCCTGCAACTATCGCTATGTCTTTTAATATCGATAAAAGTGCTGAAAGTTTAGTTGGCTTTGGAGTAATATTTGTAAAGTAAACGCTGTCCACAACTTCCTGAACTGTTTGCGCAATGCTGTCGGGCAATTCGTTCCCGTTAAGATACAGCGTTACAATTAGTTCCTGTCCGTTAATAACGGTAGCGTAAAATTTTCCGCATGCTCCGTTATTCGAATCAGCCATATCGAAAACTACGAATTTTGCTTGTTTGTGCTTATAAACTGAACTGTTCGTATAAGCCGTACCTTCCATGCTCCCTGCTGTCGCTTTCATCGCCATATCCATAACAGACAGCAGTTCTCTATCGGATATATCATTAAAATCATATATATCCCTGCTGCTTTCGAAATCTTTTAGATTCAAATATATCTGAATAAAGGGATCTGTTTTAAACATATATATTAGGATATCATTTTCCTTCAAGAAATTCTCAAACTCATTGCCGTCCATCCCTATAAGCTCCAGGTTCGGATCATTTTCGTCGATATCCTGAGTAAACACAATCCACCCTTCGGGGGCTTCTATGGTCATGTTGAACTCGGGTAATTCATATACCTTGCCGGCTGCCAGCGCCGCGGGCACAGCCGAACAAATGCAAAGTGCTGCTAACATCAGGGTGAAAAATCTCTTCATTATCTCCTCCAATATCCTGTAAAGCTTAATAAAGATATTATACCATAATACTGCCTTTTATCCCATTATTTTTATTTTATCGCCGCAAAAAAACAGCGCCCCTTTGGGGGCGCTGCCTCTGGTTGTCATATATTATTCCGCTTCAGCGATATCAAAGCATTCCGCCCACTTATCTAAATTTACAGTGCGGTCGATAACGCTTTCGCCCTGTTCGGTTTGAACGTACCGCATGCCGTCTTTGCATACGCTGCCGTCGCTGTTTATCGTTACGCTGAGCTCCAGCCTCTCGCCCATATAATACTCTGCGTTATACAAGGCTTCAGATCGTCCGCATTCTCCCTCGGCCTTGAAGAATTGTTCCATCTGGAAGACGAGGTCGTCCATCAGCCAATCCGTATCTGTATTATCTTTTCTGTTAAGCTCCGCTTTTTCGCCTGTCGCGATATTCTGGGCTGTGATCCGCGTTATCAGCATGGGGTTGATGGTGGTCAGCTTGGCCGCGCAGGCGCCAAACAAGAAACATAGTGCAAGGGAAACAATAATAACAAAAATTCTCTTTTTCATACGAACCTCTTAACTTTTACTGCAGTATTTGAGCTAATATGACGCCCCGTGCAAGCTCTATAGTTTCAGCGCATCCGGCGGGTATGACCGCGGCCGGCAGCGCGGCCGCTATGGATAACTAAATCCTTATCATTATGCCCCTTTTAGCAAACCGGTTCTACGAGAAACTTACTATTGTGGATTCGGCGCCTCTGCCCAGTTGTGTGGTAATCATTATACAGAGCATGTAGCTGCCCGCCCGGCGCACATAATAGTATTGGGTCATGCCGAGATCCGGACAATCCATAGACATTACATTAAAAGTGTTAGCTCCGATACTGGCTTTAGCATGATAGCTGAATTCAGGATTATCATATGTGGATACCAAACTATTCCTGACCAGGTCCATGTAAGCTTCTACGGATATCGTTTCATCTGCCGCCAGGTCCAGGTATTCATATGTTACAATTACGATTTTTGCTGATGAGGCATTGTACGCAAGCATGTCATGTGTTTGCAGCCCGTCATAAACGCTAAATCCCATAAGCTCTTCGAACTCGTCGTCATTGGCGTATTTCCACCCTTCGGGTGCCGTAAACCTAAGCTCCGCCGACTCGTTAGTATAAACGCTTCCCTCTATAATGCCACGCGTCAGATCTTTGAGCGAAGTCTGCGCCGGTGTATTTCGGGTATTTACTTCTATAGAAACGCATCCGGAGAGCATAATCGCGGCAAGCAATACTGCCGTTATTGCTGTTAAAATTTTTTTCATATTTTTATTCCCCTTTTCGTGAAGTGATTTCACGAGAAACACGCCGTCAGGGAGCCGATGCCGCTGTCTTTGGGTATTATCAAAGTTATGCCCGTCATATAGTTGCCGCTCCTGCGTACGCAATAATACTTTATAAGGTTGTCGTTTGCCGCGGTCACGGCGACAGCCCTGTAAACGTTGGCGCCTATTTTAATATCCTCATAGCCGCCGAATTCGAAACTGCCCTTCTTACCCGTCTCTTCCTTGTACATATCGAGGTATTTCTCTTCGTCGAGGTCCATCCCCCCGGTTACCGCCGCGAGGTCCTGGTACTCTATCGCCGCACAAGAGCCTGACGCGGCGTCGGCCGCGTACATGTCGCACGTATACCCTTTTATGGTATCGCCGGCTCCCGCCATACCCGCTATCTCCTGGTCGGTGTAGAATCTCCATCCTTCGGGCGCTGTGAAGACAAGCCCCAGATCCGCGTTAGTATAAACTCCGTCCGCTGCGGCGCCCCTCGCCGGCCCGCCCGGGGAAGTGGGCGCGGGGGTGCCCGCCCCCTTGTTGATAGCGTCAAACATAGTGCAGCCGGCAAGCGCCGCCGCCGCAATAAATATGGCTGCTGCGTATATAAGGGTCTTTTTCATATCTTCTCCTTCAAAATATTTATGGCAGTGACGGGCAAGCCGGGCCTCTTTCCCCGCACTTATTCTGTTTGTTCTTCGATCCAGCTGAAATTCGCTACTATGGGATCGAGGCCGTTGCCTTCAGGCGCGAGGACAAGTATGCACAGCATATAATCGCCTGCCCGGCGTACGCAAAGATAATGAGAAATACCGGTGCTCTTATTGGTATACGGCATAATCCTGTAAGTATTCGCGCCTATCGTTTCATCTATGTAATCGTGGAATTCGTAATCTTGCAGCCCGGTTTTCTTTGTCGCTCCTCTGATCGTGTCTAAATAACTATCCTCGGTAAAATTCGTCCCATCGGGAAAAAGCGCAAGATTATTATAAATAACCGCCGCGCATGCGCCGGTTCCGGTATCCAGCGCTATCATGTCGAAAACATACGCTTTTTCAATCATATCATCGGAGACATATATTCCGGCGCTGCGAATATTATCGATATAATATTCTTTAAATGCCGAAATTTCCTCATCCGAAAAATATCTCCATCCGAGGGGCGCCACGAATACCAGCTTTGCGTCGCTGCTGGCATAAATGCCGCCGTTTATTGTGCCGCGGTTAGGCACCTGCGGGGCGCAAGCGGCAAGCGCTGCCGCCGTAAGCAATAAGGCAGCTATGAAAATAACGGTTTTTTTCATATGGTTACCCCTTGGCTGAAATCAAAGTGCGAGCCGATGTATCGTATATGTATAATATTAGAACATAGCGGAGTCCTTGTCAACTTAAAGAAGGCCGGGCAAAGCAGGCCGCCGATAGAAACCGATGTTAATATATGTTATAATATACATGCGATGCCCGAGCGGGCCGAACGAGTTTCGGCGTGTCCCTTAAGTATGCGCGGCGTTTTAGGAGGCCATGCTTATGAAAGAAGATATAGTTATAAAGCAAATGCAAAAAAGCGACGATGCAAGGCAGGCGGCGCAGCTGGTTTACGGGACCGCGCCCGACCTGTTTCGCGCGCTGCTCGGCAGAAGGGAAAAAGCCGTTTCCAAAATAGTTATGCTTTTACCGCTTGAAGACAATATCTTTTCATACAGGAACCTGCTGATAGCCGTAAAAGGCAGAGATATAAAAGGCATACTAATCGGTTATAACGTTGAGTCGGTCTGCAAAGAGAAAATGAAAAAAGACCTAAAACAAACGCTGTCATTATTCGCGCGGCTGAGGTTTTGGATGATAATACATTTCAGCAGGCACATCATGGATTTTGAAGGGATCGACGGCGGCTACATACAGAACCTGTGTGTCGGCCCGGCATGTAGGGGAGAGGGTATAGGCCGCAGGCTGCTGGAGCATTATATCGCCGGCTGCGGCAGAGAAGGTATAAAGGACGTATACCTCGACGTGGAAGGGGATAACGAAACTGCCGTAAACCTGTATAAGAAAACCGGATTTGAAATATTCCGGACGACGAATATAAAGATCGCGGGAGTTACGCTCTATAGGATGAGAAGGATAGTTTAAAAATCCTATTACCTTTCACGAGAAACACGCCATTACGGGATCGACGTCGCCGCCAGCGGGGATGCTCACCATTATGCAGATCATATATCCGCCTGCGCGGCGTATATACTGGTACTGCTTAGTGCCGTTGGCCGTAAAGGTAACGGTCATCGTCTTATATGAGGCCCCGCCGATCTCTGTATCCGTATAATGGCTGAACTCAACATCGTACGGCGAGGAAACTCTCATCGTTTTCCTGACCCCGTCGAAATATGCTTCTTCGTCTATATCTAACCCGCTTATCGTAAAATTCTGAAAAAGCACCATAACGTTTGCGCCGGCCGCTGTTTCGGTTGCAATCATGTCGTATACGATCAGTTCCTCTGACGCTTCGCCGGAGGTCTCCGGTTCGCCTGTCCCCGCCATCTGCGCGATCTCATCTTCGCCTGCGTATTCCCATCCGTCAGGAGCCGTGAACGTAAGCCCTGCGGTTTCGTTGGTATAAACCTTATCCTTTATTGTGCCGCGGGACAGAACAACGGGCGCGGCGCATCCGGCGAGCATCGCCGCGGATAGTATTAGTGCTGTTAAAACTGCGAGCCTTCTTTTCATGTGTTACACTCCTTATAATAGTGCCTTGATTTTACGAGAAATTCGCCAATACGGAATCCATGTCGCTGCCCGGGGTTATAGTAATAACTATCCAGAGCATATAGCCTCCTATCCGGCGTAAACAAAGGTGCTGGGTAATGCTGTAATCAGTATAGGTTATAGACATTACTTTGAAGGTTCCTGAACCTATTTTTAAGTCCTTATAATCACCTAATTCAATAGTAAACGAAGTTCTCTTCAATTTCTCATTTAATATATCAAAATATTGTTCCTCGTTTAAATTAACTCCGGCTAAGCTAAAGTTTTGATACATTACCCCCACGCTCGCGTTTGTTGCCGTATCGATCGCAAACATGTCATATGTATTCAAATTTTTGATCGTTTCGTCGGTGAGCTCCGTTCCGGGACTGCCGATTATATAGGCGCCGTTTACCACTGCTTTCGCAAGCTCTTCGTCGGTGTAATATTCCCACCCCTCAGGCGCCGAGAATATAAGCCCCGCAGACTCATTGGTATAAACGATGTCCG
>CAZDZY010000110.1:0-9315 GCA_964510055.1 uncultured Christensenellaceae bacterium | reverse complement strand
TATAAGCCTTTTAATCCCCCCAGTAAAACTGGGGGTTATTTGTGCTAAAGCCTAAGTTAAGCCGCCAAAGCTAAAAGCTTTGGCGGCTTTTAATTTTCTATTTATCAAAATGGATGCGGCGGTATTCGCTTGGGTTGTAATTCAAATTCCTTTTAAAGACTTTGCTGAAGTACCCCATATCAGAGAATCCGGTCCTTTCCCGTATCTCGTCTATCGAAAGCTCCGTATCCCGGAGTAAAGCGGACGCCATCATCAGCCTGAGCTGTATCAAATACCGGTTGATCGACTGGCCGGTATAATTTTTAAAGCTGGCGGTAAGAGTGGTCCTGTTCGTATGAAATTTGCTTGACAATGCATTTATCGATATCTTTTGGCTGTAGCAGGATTGAAGATAATATACGATATCCGCGACGAGCTTCGAGCCGCCTTTGAATGACGGAAGAAAGCCCATGTCTTCGTTTTCACCCTGCCGGATAAGCGAAAACAGTATTTCGAAGAGGCATGCCCTGCCCCTACAGGGCCAGCATATGCCGCCCTGTTCGTCTGTCATACTCTCTATATCATCCATTTTCCCGCTTATATTTTTAGAGTTATAACCGCTGAGCTGCAGTATCTTTTTATCCGTTAAGGTATCATGGCAAAAAACGCTTAAATAATAAAGATCCTGACGCTCGGATATTGATAATGAATTTTCCGTATCGTTTATAAGATCGAAGTTCAGTTTGGAATTGATAAAATCCGGATTGAACAAAAGTATCCTGATCTGCCCGGGCGCCTCTTTAAACACGATCTTATCCTTTTCGTTGATGCATAACGCGTAAGAGCCTGTAAGAACATAATCCTTGTTATTCAGGGTAAAATTAAATACGCCTGATTCCAAATGGATCACTTTATAATAGTTTTTCATCTCCTCATGCTGCAAAACAGACGGGTCATTTTGTACGGAGAGACTAAAAAATCGACCTATGTAACATTTACGGTCTAAAATATCGAACATAATAATAGCCTTCCATTCGCAATAATCTTAGCAGACGGAAGGCTGAATGTAAATGATCGGTATAGAAATTACTTGTAAATATGGTTGTTTAATATCCGGTAAACGTTTAAGGTGCCTTCGGGCAGATCATCCTTCGATATCGCGAGGCAATTATCGATTTCAGTGATCGGGCCGTACTTTGCTTCCAACACCGGCAACGCTTTTTTCGTATAGTGGGTCGGAATTACTATTACCGGATCAAGCTGTTCGATAAGTTTAAAACCTTTTTCATTGCTGAGCGACATATCCGAAAAGCTGTTTTCAAATTGCATGAAAGCGATATCGATATGCCCGAGCTTCTCAAGCTGCTCGTCCGTAAAGACCGTTTGCCCTATGGCGCCCAAATGCGCGATGCGGAGCCCGTCCACCTCAACGATGATGATCGTGTTATCGAGGGGGTCCATTATAGAATCGCCGCTATGGACCGAGGGTATGACGGTCACTGTAAAATCGTTTGTTTTAAGCTCGCCCGCTACATATAAAAGCGTGGGGCAGTCATATTGACTCGTATACTTATAATCGGCGTGGTCGCTGTGGGAATGGGTGCTGATTATCGCGGCCGGGTGTATATCCACGACGCTTTTCGGCGGCATTTCAGAAGGGTCAAGCAAAATGTTTTCTCCTTTTGCGGAAGAAATGATATATGAAATATACGGGGTCGATGTGCTCCTGGATACCGTCTGTATCAATGTCTTGCCTGTCGTGTTTTCAGTCACCGGCAATACAAGGGCGTCCTCCTCCGCCTTTTCGCTCGCCTGCGTTCCACTGCCCGCGGCCGCATCTGAACATTCCGTAGTATCGACAGCCGCCGTTTGCGGCACGGAACTCGTTTGCGTATCGGGCACCCCGCCTACGCAGCCTTGCAGCATAAGCACGATCACAAAAATCAAAACCAAAATTTTTTGTCTCATAGAATTCCTCCGTTATTATGTTGAAAATATAATAACTTCGGGCGAATATTTTTTACATGTATAATTAACAGATTTATTTGTATTATCGTATATTTTTTCCGGAATGCCCCATTTTTCTCATCTTATTTATATTGTTAAAATTATATAAATAATGATAGTTGATCCATTTAATAAAATCATTATCCGACGAAACAATGCATTTAAATTACGAGGAGGTTTTTGTATATACGAGCGCTATTTTCCCTTCGGGCTTTTCTTTCCGTCCTCCAGCATCTCTATCGTTTTCCCGGCGCGGTCCTTTCGCGTCTTCTCTTTCTTCGCTTCGTATACCCAGGAGGCGAATTCTCTCCTGTGGCTGTATGAAAGCGCGTCGAAGTTTCTTTTAGCTTCTTCGTTCGCCCGGAATGCCGCCGCAAGTTCAGGGGGCACAATGACTTCGCGCGGCTCGTCGTCCTTCCACAGCTTAACGTGTACGGTATCGCCCGCCTGTTTGCCTATCTCTTCGCGTATCGACTTCAGTATGCCTATTACCGGCCCGCAGCCCATGTTGACGATAGAGCCGCGGTAAGGCACTCCGTCAAACTCGCACGCCGCCTTTACCTGCCCCTTAGTGCCGAATGTTTCCATAACGTCATACGGGAAACGCACGAAAGCCCCCGCGCCGCGCTCATCGCTTTTCAAAATCTCTCCGTCGAATTCGTATATATCCATAAACTGCTCCTTGTATAATACGCTTAAATTTACCCCCAATACTTCGCATCCGTCCTGTATTGTATCGCCTCGGCAACGTGCGCTTTTTCTATATCCTCCGCATCAGCAAGGTCGGCAATTGTACGCGAGACCTTGAGTACCCTGCTCACCGCCCGCGCGCTCAATGCGAAGCGGTTATAAGCCGCTTCCATCAGGTCTTTGCAGTCCTTCGAGAGCGGGCAATAGCGGTCGGTCGTCTCGTTCGTGAGCTCTGCGTTGCTGAATATGCCCTCCCCGGCGTAGCGCCTCTGCTGTATCCTCCTCGCTGCGTTCACCCTTGCCCGTATGTCCTTCGAAGTCTCGCCCGTCCGCTCGCCCGTAAGCTCGCCGTAGGTAACTTCTTCCATACCTATGTGCATATCTATGCGGTCCCTGATAGGCCACATTATGATACACATTTTATTATTTCAAACTAACCGAGAAGTGCACTTTAATTGACTACCCTATTCTCCTGAGCCATGTCCAGCTTTTCGTATTAATTAATCACCAAATCAGAGGAAATCCCTAAAATGCAAGGGATCTTAGAGATATCGATTCTACTTAAATCATCAAGACTATCAATATCCGGAACCTCAAGCTTAGTCTCCACTAAGTATCTCGATTTTTCCGATAGAACTTGATCATTCTGATACATTTCAGCCAATAATGCTTCCGCCAAATTGCACCGGTCAGTTAAATCTTTAAGATAAGGTCTATATTCTTCACCGGCATACTTAATGGCTTCTTCTATCTCGCTATCAGAAAATTTACTCGCAAAACCAAACAACACCGGATGACCTTTAAGGGCAGCCAATTGTTCTAAGATACCATCGACCGTGATTTCATTAACTATAATTCCTCCTCCAATAGTAGACCATTTGTTCAGATCCTCAAACGAGAAATTTAGTTTATTGTTCTCCTTGTCAAACCAATAGCTCGGAATCACCGCCGGTTTAATATGATTCTCGCCATCGATTCCCTTAACCCCAAAAGCCACTACGATATATTTGTCCACCATTTTGTAATCAAAAAGCCAACCTTGAATAGAAAAGGAATTTACATTATCCTTAACCCAACCTAACTCTAATTTTTTTCCTTCCTGTATTCAATTAAATGATTTTGCATTGATTCAGGGGCAAAGTCACCTTGTTGATTAAGGAAGTCTGTCACCTCTTGGTTTACTATAGCTCTATCATCCGGCGTCGGACTCGGCGTTGGACTAGGGCTAGGGCTTGGTGTCGCTATAAGAATTGCCGTCGACGTTTCTGTAGTAGTCGTTGATACTATTTCGCCCGGTGATTCCGATGGCACTGTCGGTATGCAGGTATTGCATCCGGAAAGAACGATTGTTATTAGACATATGACCGGCACTATACAAAGCAAATACTTTTTCATATGAAGAACCTCCGCAAAAAACTACGCCTGTTAGACCCCTACAGTACTATCGGCGTATAAACGCTTATTTAATGGTGTGAGACAATCAGCTACCATCCTAATTATCTAGGGTCCACCGCAATCTGGTTCTGCACATACGGCTGGTTGATCTCTCCGAAAAACGGATTGTAGATGACTCTCCAAAAATCGTTTCCTGTCTCTATAGAAAACATTTTGCACAGGCTCTCTATATCTGCCTTAAACCCGTTAAAAAACTCGTCAAAAGCTTTGTGGTCGAACGAGTCCGCTTTAACATCCCAGTTTTTAAGCCTATCATATTCGCTCACGCATTTATTATAAAGCGTCCGCTCTTCTCCGCCAGAAACGTATTTGCCCTGCGCGTCGGTGTTCAATTTGGCTTTTACATCATCGAGGACGCCTTTTGACTGGTTTACGGCCACATAGGCTTGCATCTCATCCCAAATCTGCATCACAGCTTTGTAACTGTAACCCGCATACATCTGTTCAGAAATATCAACACCATATACATCCTGTATTATCTGCTTTCGATTCTCCTCGTTCGTAATAATATAATTCAAGTCCAACGAAACACTTCTGCCGCTCATGGGGTGAAACCCAATGTCCTCGACGTTAACGCCGTTCATAAAAACGGCAATTCCCGCAATCTGGGCAATCGGCATGTTTGTAACAAGGTTGTTGCTCTTGAAATCATTGATAATGCCAGGCAGGCCGCGAATATTCCCCGATTCCTTCAAATTATGAAATATCGCCAGCAACATATTTTGCTGACGCTGTTCCTGCGTACCCTCGCTACCGTCGTTGTCTTCGATACCGTGGCCGCTTCTTACACGCAGGTAATCGAGTACAGCCTGCCCGTCCATATGTTGTTTGCCCTTGGAATATGAACGCCCGTTCATTGTAAACGATATATCGAGGTCGTAATCGACACCTCCGATATCATCGACAAGGTCTTTAGCGGCGGTCATATCGACAGCAAAATAGTAATCTATTGGGACGCTGCCAATTATCCACGACGCCGCTTCGCACACCTTCTCACAAGCTTCCTGCGAAGGCCAGTCTCCGCCGCAGTTCAGCGAAGAGCTGAGTTTATATATTCCCGCAACTCCGGGTATATTTGTGTATGTATTACTCGGGAGCGATATGATGCTGACTTTCTTTGTTTCGATGTTTATATTAAGGACCATCATAACGTCGGAATGAAACATGCGTTTCCCATGCCACGAATCACTCTCTCGCTCGGGCGCATAATCCACACCGATCAACATTATATTTATACTCCCGGCGAGCTCGGCCGGGCTTACCTGTACGCTGGGTTGGGCGGTCGGGGATGAGGCCTGTGAAGCCGACGGCGTTTCAGTTGCGGCTGGTGTTGGCGTTGTTTTGTTTTCTGCAGGAGCACAACTGGCCGATATCAGCGTTGTAAGTAAAAGAATTGATGCAAATAAAGTTATCAGAAAGCATTTTCTTCTTTTCATTTTATCGTCCTCCAAATCCTTATTAAACTATATTTTATTCTGGTATATAAAGTTTTATAAAGTATTTATTTCCCAACTTAATTATAGACGCATAGATGTGGATGTCAATATTAACAACTCTGCTTTAATTTAGATGATACCCTGTAAGTATTTATTGGGATAAAAAAAGGAGCCTGCCAAAAAGCCTGTTTTACAAAGCTCTATTAAATAAAATGTAGGAAATTACACAATTATCATAAGAATCAATTATGAACTTTTAAAGGACTTGGCTGCATATCAATCTCAGATAAATCTTGTAACCCATTAAACTGAACTTCAATCTTATCATTCCCCTGAACTATTATCTTTTCTACAAACGCCTGTAATACATCATCATTGATTCCGCTCTCATCGATAAAGACCTTTTCGAAGAACTCCTTTATCGCAATCAGCCTATCTTGGCTTAAATCAATATCGGGCTCCACTCTGGATATATTCATCAACTGTTTTTCGATTTCATCTATAGATCTGTTTATGAATTCAGTCTTGCGTTTAAAATCGTCCTTCGTTATAAGTCCATCTGCCACCAAGTCAATAAGCTGATCTTTCCTTTTCTTCAGCTTATCAATCTCGGCCCGTATTTTTTCTCCATTCTGGCTTGACACATCAAACTGTGAAAGGACGCTCCCAAGCGTTTCGGTCAGTTGCTGTATTAACTCTCCCCTGTTCTCCCAAAGCTCAAATATCTGCCGTTTGAGCAGCCCCTTTAGATCTTCTTCATAGATGAATACCGAGTCGCAGCCGTTCTCATGTGTTCTGCCAAACTTTCTGTACCTGGAACACTGCCATATCCCAACCGTCGTCTTATTCCCGTATGGCCCGAGTTTCCGGGTCGAGTGGTAAAACGGAGAACCGCATTTACCGCATACAATTTTTCCGCTCAGCTCATATGAACCGCTGTAATACCCCGCAATTTTAGACCGCCTGTCAATATCATATTTTTTGCGTTTCTGCCAAAGCAGCCTATTGGCTTCATTCCATACTTCTTCAGATACGATCGGAGGGATCCTGTTCTCATGAACTATCCACAGGTCGGGCGATACCTCTTCAAAGCCCTTCGTAAAGAAGTTCTTATGTTTTTTACCGCATATCAATGTCCCTTTATATTTTTCATTTCTTATCATCCGCTTAAGAGTCGTAAGCGCGAATGCTTCCCCCTTTTGGTTCTTGATCCCCAGGTTGTCAAGTTCAATGGAAATCGCCCTAAATCCCTTCCCCTCGATATAAAGTTCGAATACCTTCCTGACGACTTCGGCTTCTTTTTCATTGATTACAAGATTGCCGTTTACCTGGTCATACCCCCACAGCTTGCCGTTTGTAACTATTATCCCCTTCTTCATTCTGGTTTTGTTAGCGTTATTTATCTTCCTCGAAAGGTTTCTGGAATACCATTCCGCAAACATATTGTCCATCGTAGTGCTTATATAGCTGCCGTCGTCCTCTATGTTATAGTACTCATTCCTGAGACGTATGAACAGTCTTTTCCTATTTCTGACCAGTATCTCCTCAAATATCTTCCAATCGGTAAGGTTACGCCAGCCGCGGTCTATCTGCTTTATGAGAATGATATCGAACTTATCTTCTTCCATATCATTGATCATACGCTGGAATTCTAAACGCCCAGCAGTAGTGGTGCCGCTCTTCCCCTCATCAACATATTTATCGACCATCTCCCAGTTTTCATGGGCGGAAATGAACTCTTCGTTCTCAAAGCACTGGATCTGAAGAGCGGATGCCTGCTGTTCTTCTTCAGTCGATACCCTCGCATAATATACAACCCGGTCCATAGTTGCGTTCCTTTCTTTTTATGTCATGTCACATTAAGCCGTACAATCAGCCATTAATCAAGTTAATTAGTAGGTTTCATCAATAATTCTAAAGCTTTTCGATACTCGTCTTTTGATATGAGACCCACGTTTAAAAGCATTCTTAACAAAGCTTTCTTTAATTCGAACTCCATTTTTCCTCCTCATATATTTCCTTCACTGAATAGCCACGACAGCAGCCGGATGTGAGGTTTAATAAAAAAAAGACCCATGGCATGAGTGAACTCACCACCACGGGTTTCATTACGCAATACAATCCGATTAACTTATTTATATATCTTCGGCTGACCGAAATGGGTCCACGCGTTATGCCGTTCCGCATGCCCGGTCATCTTATTGATTATGATATGGTCATCGAGCCGGGATAGCTGTACACCATAAGCGCCTCCGGCAGCCTCTACCGTATAGCCAGCGCCTACATACAGCCCCGTGTGAACGATATGGCCGCTTGATACCGCTCTGAAAACGCAGTCTCCGGGTTTCAGACCGACAGATTTCAGCGCCTTACAGTACGAGTGATAAATACCGTTTGCAGTTGTATCAAAACCAGCCGCAACAAGCTTCTTAAACCTCCATATCCCCACAAGGAAACCTGAGCAGTCAGCGCAGCCAATACGCTGATTCGCGGCTACAGCCTTCGCGTACTGCGCCTTAATCCATGCAGCGCGGCCTCCGTTAAAGTATCTGGGAGTCACCTTCGAACGCGCATCGATGTACCCTGGAGTCGGAAGCTGTACGGCCAGCGAAGGTGTATAGAGGTTCGCACCGAACACATAAAGACAATACGGGAAAAGCCACCGTAACGCCTCCTGTATTACTGAAATGCGGCACGGAGTCTCGTCCTGTAAATCGAGGTTTATCGCCTTCAACGCATCAGCAGGTAAGCCTGGGCAATCGCTCAGGTACTGTATGACCTGCGGCTCCGGGACAGGAGTTGTGATCTTTGCCGCTGTGTTCAACAGCGCTGCGCTGGTATTCTTGCCTATAATTCCGTCCACCGCGAGATGGTGGTCTTCCTGGAAAGCACGTACAGCTTTGTCAGTATCGCTGCCGAAGCGGTCATGTGTACTGGCGTGTAAATAGCCCAATTTAAAAAGGATGTCTTTATATTTCCTGACATCCTTTCCGGCGCTACCAAGTTTTATTATCGTCATTGCTGTCCAGCCCCTTTTTCAGCAGTTTCAGATAGGGTTTCAATCTCCCCTAAATCCTCGACCGGCAGGATGTCATCGGCAGGGTGCGCCGTATCGTATTTCGCGCCCACGTCCTGTTTGATTACCTGCTTGCCGACCTGGTTTACAAGTACCGCAGCGCCGGTGGCAAAGACGCCCTGAAGTATGTTAGATACAGTGAGGCCGCCGTCCATCGAAAAGACCGCCGCAAGTATACCCAGGACGAGCAGTATGATCGGGATGCACCAGTCGGGGATAAAAGACGCGCCTTTGAGAAATAAGCCGATAACAAAAAGGCCTGCCGCGATCAGCAAGCCGCTTTGAGTGAGGTAGTTCATGAAATCCATAGTTTTGCCTCCTTTTTATTTGTGATATAGGTACTCGTCCAGTTCGGCGAGCACCTCATCGCATTCGCCGTTGACCTTGCCGCGCTTTAACGCTTGCAGTTGTACGTTTGATACTTTCAGTAGTAGCGGAAGTACTTTTTCGAGTTTTTGGAGCCGCTTCTCGTGGTCGTCGTTGCGTACTTCCTGCTTTGTTTTGATAGAAAAACGCCCGGCCATCCAGCCGAGCGTTCCCACAATAACTGCTTCAAGAATTTTAAGTATTATGTCATCCACATGACCGCCTTCTTCCCTATCCTAATGACCTCCATAAATCGCCCACGTTGATTTGCAGTTCAGTGACCTGCCGCCACACACCATTAATATT
>CAZDZY010000109.1:0-9322 GCA_964510055.1 uncultured Christensenellaceae bacterium | reverse complement strand
GATCGGCCTCGATTATACAGAGGCGGACGGTGAAGCCGCGTTCTACGGGCCCAAGCTCGACCTGCAGTTCAAAAACGTCTACGGCAAGGAAGACACGCTGTTCACGGTGCAGATCGATTTCGCTCTGCCCGGCCGGTTCGGCATGGTCTATATCGACTCTGACGGCGAGAAGAAGCGCCCGTATATAGTCCACCGCTCGTCCATAGGCTGTTACGAGAGGACTTTGGCTATGCTCATAGAAAAATATACCGGAGCCATGCCGCTCTGGATAGCGCCCGAACAGGTGCGCCTTATGTCCATAACCGACAGGTCTGTCCCCTACCTTAAAGAATGGGAGAGAAAGCTCAGGGCGGCGGGCGTGCGCGTTACATTAGACGAGCGCGGCGAGAAGATAGGCTATAAGATACGCGAGGGAAGAAGCGAGAGGATACCGTATATGGCAGTGGCCGGAGACAGCGAAGTGGATAACAATACTCTTTCAATAAGAAAGAGAGGTGCGGGCGACCTGGGGGCAATAAATGGAGAAGAGTTTTTTAAGACGCTCCTCGGCGAAATAGCCGATAAGGCTATCTGGTAAGGAACCGGTTGAAATGAGTGTAAAAAGGATGCATCGGTGATGTGTCCTTTTTTGTTCTTTTCATCATTGTATTTGTTTATTTGTATTTTATGGTAAAATGTGATATATAATTATCATATCCCCGAAGCGTTGCGATTTGGGGAATCAATATCTGTTAAAGAAGGTGAAGATAATGGAAGGCAGGAAAAACACGATACTCCTGTGCGTCATACTGGCTTTAGTGGCGGTAACGCTTGCGTACGTTCTTATTTCGGGATCAAGCAAACCCGCAGTAACTTTCGCGCCCGCAGGGACTGTTCCTGTGGAAGATTCCGTAACTGCATACGGGCAGGGAAAAGTTTATATCGAGCCTGATATAGCGTATATTACGTTCGGTTATGAAAACCTGGATATGGACCCTAAGAAAGCGCAGGACGACAACTCTGAAATGATGGGCAAGATAATAACAGCGGTAAAAGGAGCGGGTATAGACGACGCCGATATACAGACCGCGCAGTACCGCGTATATCCGCAGTACGATTATTATAATAACAACAGAACGTTTAGGGGTTTCAATGTGAGCAACACTATCCGGGTAAAGGTAAGAGAAGTCGATAAAGCCGGGGATCTTATAAAAGTCGGGTATGACGCGGGGGCAAATCTTTTCAACGGGATAGCATTCGACGTGATCGACCGGCAGAAAGCTTATTTAGAAGCCTTGAACGAAGCGATGGGCAGAGCAAAAGAGAAAGCCGAAAAGCTTGCGGCGGACGGCGGGCGCAGCATAACGGGAGTAATAAACATCGTGGAATCCTCTTCTTCGTCTTCGCCTTATTATCCGCAGATGTCTAACTATGTTTACGCGGCGGCGGAATCTGTATCCTCTTTCAGCGACAATTCCATTTCGTCGGGCCAGCTGGAAATAAACGCGGTGGTGACCGTAACATACAGGTTGAATTGACGTCCAATAATAAAAGGACGCAGGGTGAACTGAACCCCTGGGAGTAGACAAGAATTAAAAGAGCCTCTTGTTGTAGTTATCCTACAACAGGAGGCTTTTTTTCTCAATGTCCATTTTTATGGGTTCAGTTCACGGCGCGTCCTTTTTGATATCATTCGGTTTATCCTATTGATATTTTCCGGGGCAGTAGTCGTAGATCGACCTGTCGGTCTGCGCCGGTTTGCCCGCGGCGCGCATCACCATCCACAGGTCCTCTTTATCGATAAACCCGGAAACGTCGGTGGCGCTGCCGAAGAAGTAAAGCGTAGTATGGCCGGACATCTGGTTGCTGAATAACTTATCCTCACCGCTCGGGTTTCCGAACAACGACGCGGCATAGGTCTTGGAGCCTATATTCACCAGCACCGAACGTTTCTCCCAGCTCGGGCTGCCTCCAAAGCAATCGAGGAACTTTGCGTAATCTGCCGCTGTGGATACCTCGACCGTCGCGAGATTCGTTCCGCCGGTACGCGTAACATTGAACGAGATTGTCGGGTTATTAAAATCTGTGACTTTCGCGGTCGAGGTAAATTCAGTGTTGATTGTTGCCCAGTCTCCAAGCTCTCCGTATCCTTGAGGGCTTCCGATAAGCGGGTCCCCCGAATCAGGTATTGCCGAAGGGTTTATAGGCATCCTTGTTAGTCCCGCATTGGTAAACAGCTTTTGGTAAGTCTGTGCTCCTATGTCCCCGTCGACGTCCAGCCCGTTGTTTTTCTGAAAATCCCTGACGGCTGAGTCGGTCTTGTTATAGTAATTTCCCGTCGGCCTGAAATTGAAGAATCCCAGGTCCCTTAAGCGTATCTGGATCCTTATGACCTGCGACCCCGAACTGCCTATCTGCAGCGGGAATACGCTCGTTGTCTGTGAAGGCTCGCCGTTGTCGGTCGTTTGCGAACTGTTTTCCGGCGTCGGGTTCGCCGTTGACGTTGTAGTCGGCGCAGGCGTAGCGGTAGCAGTTGGAGACGGAGTCGGCGAAGTACAGTATGCCGGAGGCGAATATACCGCAATTATTAAAGCGACCACGAATATTATCGTCAGTGTTCGTTTTATCATCGTTTTTTTCATTTAAGACCTCTTGCGCTTTTTTTTAATATTACCACAATTCTAATATATTGTACAGGATTTTTCTATTTGTTTACATTAGTATTACAAAAGTATTGAGCGGTTGGGGATAAACCGTGTCTAAAAAGCTATCACGATACCGCCTTTATTTGCATACATGCCCGTCAGCCCTCCGGTGGGCGCGATAATGATATCTTTAAACGAGTATTTCTCTTTTACGATACTCACAAACATGTCGATATACCTGCTGCCGCAATGGGTGACCGTGAGAACGCGCCCGGCGGTCTCTTTGCACGCGTCGCCTATCGTCTCCGCAAGCTTAACGACCGCGCTTTGCAGCCCTCTTGCCTTAGAATGCAGCACGATCTCTCCATGGCCGTCCGACTTGAGAAGGAGTTTTATATTAAGGGCTCCGGCTATAAGCCCGGTAACCCTGTTCATCCTTCCGTTTTTAATAAGGTTGTCAAGATTATCGACGACAAACAAAGTCTTCATATCGGCAATAAAATCTTCAAGTTCTTCGATGATCTTCAGCTTGCCGAGGCCTTTGTTTATAAGTTCCCTTAATTTCATGACGACCAGATTCTGGCCCGCCGAAGCGCTTTTCGAGTCGAAGGCGTATGAATCTACGCCTTTCTCCGCAAGCATCTCTTTAGCTACAACGGCGCTGGCGTACGAGCCGGAGAGCTTCGAAGACAGCGTAACTATAAACGTTGTATCGTTTTTCCCGCATTTCTCCATAAAATCATACGGGGACGGGCACGAAGACCTCGCCTGATACTTATACTCGTTCATTTTCTTTATAAAATCATCGACGTCCAGTTTTTCATTATCAACGTATACCTGGGTCCCGAGCGACATAGTCAGGGGGACCGTTTCCACCGCAAGCTCTTTTTTAAGCCCGGGGCTGAGGTCGCAGCCGCTGTCGGCAACAATACTATAATTCATTTTTTCTCCGCAGTTGTTATTCTTTTATGCCGGGTACTATCATATATCATTATTCGCTTGATTGACAGCTTTTATTTTCGGGTATGCTATCGGCATCTTCATAGGTAAACGCTGTTTTGTTTTGCAGCAGAACGATCCTGTCCGCTATATTCCTAACGAACTCCCTGTCGTGCGAAACAAAAAGCACGGCGCCGGGATAAGCGGCAAGCACCGATTCCAGCGCCTCCCTTGATTCAATGTCCAGATAATTCGTGGGTTCGTCCAGCATCAGCAGGTTGAAATCGCTGAGCACTATTTTCGCTATGGACAGCTTGATCCGCTCTCCCCCGCTCAAAACGCTCACCTTTTTCCCAAGCTCGTCCCTGTTGAAAAGCAGCCTTGCCAGTATCGTCCTCGTAAACTGCTCCCCGTAAACCGAATCTCCAAGGGCGTTCTCAAGCACGCTCTTATTCTCTTCGAGATCGCTCATGTCCTGCCTGAAATAACCCGTCTTTAAGTTCCTGCAGGTCTCGATGCCGGTACAGCCCGATATCATCATTTCGAGCAGAGTGGTCTTGCCCGCGCCGTTATCGCCGATAAGCGCGGTCTTCTTATTATTCGGCACGATAAAGCTGCAATGTTCGAGGATCATCCTTCCGCCATACTCTTTCGATACATCGTTTACCCTTATAAGCACCGGGCTGTGTATCGCTCCCGCGAGAACGTCAAAAACGATGTCCTTCTGTTTCCAGGGTTTATCTGCCTTTTCAAGCTTTTCGAGCCGTGTGAGCGCAGCTTTGGCGGCACGGTCAAGCTTCTCTTTTGCGCCCTGACCGCCCATCTTATGCAGCCTCGCTTCCGAGTTCCCCATCCTTTTAGGCGCCCTTTTAACGCTCGCGGACTTTCGCATCTTCACGGCGGCAACGCTTTTCAGCCTGTCCCTTTCGGCTATGTACTCGCCGTACCTGTCTGCGTCCGCCTGCCGTTCAAGTTCTTTCTGCAAAAGGTAATCGGCGTATCCGCACCCGTATAGCTTGCATCTGCCCCGGTCGATCTCAAGCACTTTATTGCATACGTTTTTCAGCAGAGCGCGGTCGTGTGATACTATTATAAGGCCGCCCCGAAACTTGCGCAGCAGGCCCTCGAGATACGTTATGCCTCTTATATCGAGGTTTGTAGTCGGCTCGTCGGCAAGCAGTATATCCGCGCAGCCCCCGAACGCTTTCGCTATCCTCTCCTTTACCTTCTCTCCCCCGCTGAACGCGGGGCAGCCAAGGCCCAGCTTTCCGGCTATCAGGCTGTCCATATCCCCGCCGGACTCTTCATCCATCTGTGTTATAACGGCAATGCTCCCTTTAATGTTTATATATCCCGCGTCCGGCTGTATTTTTCCCGACATCATATTGAGCAGCGTCGTTTTGCCCGACCCGTTCCTGCCGACCACCGCTACCCTGTCGCCCTCAAACAGCTTAAAGCTCTCAAGCTCTATTATCTTTCTTTCCCCGTAATATTTAACGATATCTTTTATTTCAAGCAACAAAAAAATCCGCTCCTTTCGGAGAGGATCACCGTAAACAATAATCAGCGCTGATCTGCGCGGTATGAATCGATATTAAAGATTACAGTAATCCCCCGACAGCCTGAAAAAGGCCTTATCGATATAATGTTTTGGATCACTGTATCTTCTTCATCCCGAAATAGCTCCTTGATTTTTATGTATTTAAAATACTATATTTAATGAATTCCGTCAAGCCCGATGCTCATGCCCTTCTTCTTACGGGAGTATTTTCATCCACCTGCTTTTCTTTCTTCGTCTTCTCTATGCTCGCTTTAAGCGCTTCCATAAGATCGATTACTTTGTTTTCGTGCGCCTCGGGCTGCGTGACGACTTCCCTGCCTGCAACTTTAGCGTCTATCATTGCCCGCAGTGCCTCGCGGTATTCGTCGGTGTATTTAGACGGGTCGAACTTCGCGGTAAGGTTGTCTATGAGCTGCTTCGCAATATCCATCTCCCGCGCGTCCGCTTTAAATTCACGCGGCAGCGCGGGCACTTCCGCAACAGGGCGTATCTCGTCCGGGTAGAATATCGTTTCGAGCAGCACCGCGTCCCCGTGAACTCTAAGCACGCAAAGCGTCTGCTTTTCGCGTATGGTCACCTTCGCGACGGCTATTCTCCCCGACTGGCTCATCGCGTCGCGCAGCAAAGCGTACGCTTTAGCGCTCGCGGTCACCTCTGGCTGCGGCGCAAGGTAATATGTTTTTTCAAAATAGATAGGGTCTATCTCCTCGAGATGAACGAAATCTACTATCTCTATAGTCCTCGCCTGGACTTCGGTATTGACTTTTTCAAGATCTTCGCCTGTTATTATCACGAACTTGCCCGGCTCATACTCGAAGCCTTTGACGATATCATCCGGCGACACCTCTTCGTTGCAGAGCGGGCAGGTTTTTTTATACTTTATGGGCGTATGGCACTTCTTATGGAGCATACGGAACCTTACGTCTTTTTCTTCCGTGGCCGTAAACATCTTTATCGGAATATTTACGAGGCCGAAGCTTATCGCTCCTTTAAACATCGTCTGCATGCGGGTCACTTCCTGTTAACTCTGGATTTATGATTTAATATCTCCAAACGGATACCAAGTATGCCGGAAATCTGTTATGATGAAAACAGGAATGCTTTAATATGAGTATATTGGAGTTTTACAATTAGACTTACGTCTAAACTTTATAAAGGAGAGAACCGGCTATGAAGAAAATATTCCGTTTATCGTTGGCTGTATTTATTGTGGTGCTGGCGGCAGCTGCATGTACGAGTGAGCCTGCTGTTAAGACATACGGCAGGGATGACAAGGAAATTAACGCCAATGCCGGAGATACGTTCACGATTGAACTCGCAGCAAACCTGACCACGGGTTACGACTGGGCGGTGCGTATAATCAACGATGACATTGTATCCTTAGTCAGCAAAGAATACCTGCCGGCTGTTGACACCTCTATAGTCGGCTCGGGCGGGGTGGACGTTTTCACGTTCAAAGCCGTTCGAACCGGCTTTGCCATTATTAATCTTGATTACGCGCGCAGCTTCGAAAAGGATTCTACGGTGGAGACTCTTACGTATATTGTAAACGTTGAGTAAATAAAACTAACGAAAGATGCCTGAATGATACAGGCATCAGCTTGATGACAAACCCATAATGACAAAACGCGATAATGGAAAGACAAAACGAAGGCCGCTGAAAAGTTCCAAGGACAAGGCGTTTTGAGCATTGCGACGACGATGTAGCAGCGCTACTTCGAGGAGCAAGCGGAAAAACAACGCAGTAATTGGACTTTGTCAGCGGCCTGATGCCTGAATGATACAGGCATCTTTTTTTGCCGTATATATCATTGCGTCTGTAGTCTATCCCTGAAAGCACATACCGTAAGGCTCCGGCGAATATGCTTGAAATGAGGGGTGATAAGCATGGCGCAATATTCCGCGCATGTAAAAAACCATGTGCTTTCGGCAGATATGTATCATAAAAACGTACTTGTCATGAAATATAATATTAACTATCCCTGGTTTGAAGAAGCAAACTTCACTCAGCAGCTCCTTAAGATAAACCAACAATACGCGACAAAAGCTATAGCCTATCAGCAGTTCTGCGAGATGAGCCTCTACCGGTCGGCCGTAGAAGAGTATGAATATTCCTTAAAAAACGGAATCCCTGTACGGGTGTTTGAAGCGGTCGTGAATTATACCGTTACCTATAACAAAGACTGTACGCTGAGCCTTTACTTCGACCGGTACGAGTTTAGAGGCGGCGCCCACGGAACTACAATAAGGCTCTCCGACACATGGGACGTTCGGGACGCGCACCGTATCATGCTCGAAGAGATATATCCTGCTTATAAGTTGTATATTACCGATATAATCAGCGGCGAGATAACCGCGCAGATGAAAATCGGCTCTGTCTGGTATTTCGACGATTACCCAAAAAATGTGGAACAGCATTTCGATCCGGAGAGCTTTTATCTTAAACCTGCAGGCCTTGTCGTCTATTTTCAGGAATACGAGATAGCGCCTTACTCGAGCGGCATACCCGAATTTACTATACCATATTCAAGCGGCGTAAAAAAGCCCGAATGCAAATGAAGCGACGGGGCTCCTTATAAATGCATTGACAATTGCCTCCATGCTCTTATATCCTTATCGTAATGATTTTTATGAGGGGATTATTGGGCTATGGGTAATTTTACGCCGGACAGGGATTTCGCTTTTAAAACGCTTAAAGAATACATGAATTCGGATAACCTGCTGCGCCATTCGTTTGCCGTGGAGGCCGTGATGAAACATTTCGCCGGAATCTACAATGAAGACCCGCTCAAGTGGGGTGTTATAGGCCTGCTTCACGATATAGATTACGAGAAATTTCCGGATAGGCATTGCGCCGTGGCGAGAGAGATACTTGAAAGCCGCGGATTCCCGGAGGAGTACATCCGCGCCGTGCAGAGCCACGGGTATAAGTTTGTAAACGACATAAAGCCGGAGCATACGATGGAAAAAGTATTGTACGCCATAGACGAGCTTACCGGTTTCATTACTGCCGTCGCGCTGATGCGCCCGAGCAGGAGCGTGCTCGACCTGGAAGTGCGCTCCGTGAAAAAGAAATGGAAAGATAGGGCGTTCGCGGCGGGCGTGAGCCGCGAGACCGTCGAGGAAGGCGCGCGGGTGCTCGGCGTGGAGCTCGACTATCTTATAGAACAAACAATAGCAGGCATGCGGCCTGTATCAGAAGTAATAGGGCTTAAAGGCAATTTATAACCTTTAAGCCCTTTGCTCTGAATACTTTTTATGTTCTTCCCCTTGCCCTAATTATTTCTCTGCATGCATCTCTTTCCTCATCAGAGAGAGGCTTTTTTGACAGTAAGCAGTAAAATTTTCTGCCGCTTTTTTATGTTTCTTAGCGGTTAAAAAATTAGCCTCCCTTGTTAAAGGGAGGGGACCGCGCTAGCGGTGGAGGGATTGCAATTCAAGAATAACAGCAATGATAGGAATCCCCCAGTCAGACACTAGATTGAGGGTCTTTTCTTTGTGGCTTGGCAATCTAGTGTCTGACAGCCCCCTTTAACAAGGGGGCCTTTTAGTACAGTTTGTTACTTTAAAAACATCCGCAGCATTTTTTCCTTCGCCGATGTAAAAGGCGGCTTCAGTTCTTTTACGAACTCTTCGCGTTTGCGCTTGTGCACATACACATGGCCGGGCGCGACGCACGTCTGCCCCGCGTTTATATATTTGCCGAACGCTAGACGCTTCGCGGCCAAAGCAATGTTAGCAGTTTCATCTACAAGAAAAACCTTAGGGATCCGTGCCTGCGCGGCGAACGATTTGGTAATATTTAAATAAAACATTTTGTTGACACAATATTATGCATGAAGTATTATTACACTAATTACTTTGATGTTCAAACCATTTTTTGAGGTGATCTTTATAGCTGACCGTGAGGAAAAACTAAATTCTTTTCTCGTGAAAGTCTTCAACGAGATATTGCGTATAGAAGAAGACTGCCTGCAGTCGGGCGAGTTTAAAGACTTGTCTGTGCGCGAGATGCACGTTATCGAGGCCGTATGCAACGGAGACGAAACAGGAAACAACCGCTCAAGCGATATAGCGGAAGCCCTGTACATCTCCGCCGGCACGCTTACGACCGCAGTCGTATTGCTCGAAAAAAAAGGCTGCGTTTTAAGGCAGCAGGATGCGCAGGATAAGAGAATAGTGAGGTTATACGCGACGA
>CAZDZY010000108.1:0-9540 GCA_964510055.1 uncultured Christensenellaceae bacterium | reverse complement strand
TATTTGGTTTTGTCCGCTTGCGCTCCCAAAACCACACTAAAGTGTACAATAAAAATGCGCCCTGCATAAACAAGGCGCATTCCGGTTTTATCAACCAAAGCTTTCTTTTTTCGCTTTAGGCAAAGCCTTTTGCTTTGTATCCTTTTCTCCAAGGATAAGCATCGGCATTTTTACGCTCCTGACGGTGTCTTTAGTAATGACACATTTTTTTACGTCCGTCCTTGACGGTATCTCGTACATAACGTCAAGCATGATGCCTTCCATTATAGCCCTAAGTCCCCTGGCTCCGGTCTTGCGCTCTAAAGCGAGTTTCGCTATCTCAATAAGCGCGTCCGGTTCGAATTCAAGCTGTACTCCGTCCATTTCGAACAGTTTGGAAAATTGTTTTACCAGCGCGTTCTTAGGCTCCGTAAGGATGCTTACAAGCGCGTTTTCCTCAAGCTGATGCAGCGTTACTATAATTGGAACACGCCCGACAAATTCGGGTATCAGCCCGAATTTAAGAAGGTCTTCGGGCAGTATCTTTTTATATATCTCGGCAAGGTCTTTATTCAGGTTAGACACGATCTCGGCGCCGAACCCCATCATCTTGTTGCCTATTCTTCTTTCTATTATTTTCTCAAGCCCGCCGAACGCGCCGCCGCAGATAAACAGTATATTCGTGGTATCTATCTGCAGGAACTCCTGGTGCGGATGTTTTCTTCCTCCCTGAGGCGGAACGCTTGCTACCGTACCTTCAATTATCTTAAGCAGCGCCTGCTGAACGCCCTCGCCCGAAACATCCCGCGTTATCGAAGGGTTATCGCCTTTTCTCGCTATCTTGTCGATCTCGTCGATATAGATTATACCTCGCTGCGCGCGTTCTATATCGTAATCTGCCGCCTGTATGAGCTTCAGCAAAATATTTTCAACATCTTCGCCTACATAGCCCGCTTCTGTCAAAGACGTTGCGTCAGCCATCGCGAAAGGAACGTTTAATATCTTCGCAAGCGTCTGCGCCAGCAGTGTCTTTCCGCAGCCCGTCGGCCCCAGCATAATGATATTGCTTTTCTGAAGCTCAACATCATCCTGCTTTACGTCCGAATTTATGCGCTTATAATGGTTATATACCGCTACGGCAAGATTTTTCTTTGCAAAATTCTGCCCTATGACATACTCATCCAAAGAAGCCACTATCTCTGATGGTTTAGGTATCTCCCCCATGTCAAACGTGACCGCATCCTGATAGTCTTCTTCTATGATCTCTTTGCAAAGCTCTATGCACTCGTTGCAGATATAGACCCCCGGCCCCGCAACAAGACGCCTGACCTGCTCCTGCGCCTTGCCGCAAAACGAACATTTTAATTGTTTCTGGTCATCATAATTAGCCATTTATTCACCTCATCTATTTGTGCTTTGGCTGAATGATTTCGTCAATAATCCCATATTCAAGCGCTTGTTCCGCGCTCATAAAATTATCTCTATCGGTATCAGCCTCTATCTTTTCAATAGGCTGCCCTGTTCTTTCCGCCAATATCCTGTTCATATTCTTTTTGATCTTTACGATATGCTCCGCGTGTATCGCTATATCTGCAGCCGGCCCCTGTGTTCCTCCTGAAGGCTGGTGTATCATGACCTCGCTGTTAGGGAGCGCTTTTCGTTTTCCTTTTACCCCCGCGGCAAGAAGGAAAGCTCCCATTGACGCAGCCATTCCAATGCATATCGTTGAAACGTCGCATCTGACATGCTGCATCGTATCATAAATAGCCATACCGGCAGTTATTGATCCTCCGGGGCTGTTTATATAAAGAAAAATATCTTTATCGGGATCCTCTGCTTCAAGGAATATCATTTGCGCGACAACCAGATTGGCCATGACGTCTTCCACTTCTCCGCTGACAAATATTATCCTATCTTTCAGCAGCCGGGAATATATATCGTAGCTTCTTTCGCCTTTACTTGTCTGCTCTATAACATATGGCACTAAAGTCATATTTGATTCCTCCGTACATTATACTATATTATTCTATTCGGCCTTAGTGTTTTCCTTCTCAGCATCTTTCTTTTTGCCTTTTTTCTCTGAAGAGGTAAATACAGCATTCTCCACGAGGAAATTTACCGTATTATCGTATGCCAGGTCTTCTTTTATATAATCAAGTTCTTCTTTACTAATGGTCTTTTTAAATTCCGCTAATTCTTTTTTTGCGGAATCTGCCCTTCTTTTTAGTTCTGCTTCTATTTGCTCTTCAGTCGCTTCGATCTTTTCGGCTTTTTTTATAGCTTCGACTGCAAGCTGCGCTCTTACCGTTTTTTCGGCTGTTCCCCTGTATTCTTTGCGAAGCTGCTCTATGCTTCCGCCTACCATTTTCAAGTAATCATCGAGTTTGATCCCCTGATACATAAGGCTGTATTCCACCTGCCTGATATTATTATCGATCTGGCTTTCTATCATGCACTCGGGCAGGTCTATCTTCGCGTTCTTTATTACCTCCTCAATAACGTTGTTCTGAGTATGTACTCTTGCGTGTTCTTCCTGGTGCTCGGTAATATGTTTTCTGATATCGGCTTTATACTCTTCAAGCGTATCGAACTCAGATACATCCTGAGCGAAATCATCGTTTATCTGAGGCAGTTCCTTTTCTTTTACATCGTTGAGCCTGATATGAAAAATCGCGTCTTTCCCGGCCAGTTTTTTAGAATGATAATCCTCCGGGAACTTCACACTGATATCTTTTTCTTCTCCCTTTTTCATGCCTTTTATCTGCTCTTCAAACCCTGGTATAAACATCCCTTCGCCTATCTCTATTACCTGATTTTCAGCAGTTCCGCCTTCAAATTTTTCGTCGTCAATGCTTCCCGAATAATCTATTACCGCTTTATCTTTTTCTTTTGCTTCCCTATCGACGTCAACCCACCTCGCGTTGCGTTCCGCTATGCGATTTATTTCCTCGTCAATACTTTTTTCATCGATTACAGCTTCTTCTTTTTCGGCTTTTACGCCCTTATATTGCCCAAGCACTACTTCGGGTTTAATAAAAAACTCGGCAGAATATTTTACTCCGTCTTTTTTTCCAATATCGATTATATCTATTTCCGGTTTGGAAACAGGAAATAACCCTAATTCATCTATTGCTTTTGAATAGCTATCGGGGACTATAAGCTCGAATGCGTCTTCAAAAAAAATGCCTTCTCCGTAATAGTTCTCTATTACCGGCTTTGGCGCCTTGCCTTTTCTGAATCCCTGTACACTGAATTTTCCTCTTGTTTTTATATAAGCCTTTTGCAGAGCTTCTGCAAAAATTTCCGGTGAAACGGAGACCTCAATCTTTACTTTATTCGGTCCAACGCTTTCTTGCTTTACCAATGAATAATCCTCCTCACACGGCTTCAGGATAAATGCTTCGTAAACTCATGGTTTCTCCTTTACATTCTCCCTGCCTTATATTACCCCATCCTCTGGTTAACTAAACGGCGGTCACACAGCTGTCTGACAAAACGCCGGACAATATATTAACATATATAAATATTCAATGCAATGTCAGCTTATAAAAAGTTTATCTTTTATTAACATCGTTTTTATATATTTTATTAATAAACTGCCTGCTAAATTATAAACATATTTCATTAATGCCGTTATAAGATTTTATTGTTGCATATTTATTCACTTTAACGTATAATTATGTATCGTTGCTAATCAAAGCCCATTGAAGATATAACGGAGGTTGCTTATATGAAAAAATCAAAAATATTGCTTGCTTATTCCGGCGGCCTTGATACGTCGGTTATAATACCCTGGCTTAAAGAAAATTATGATTGCGAAGTCGTGTGTATGGCTGCCGATGTCGGTCAGGGAGAGGAACTCGCTCCTTTAAACGAAAAAGCCATAAAAACAGGGGCATGCAAATTATATATTGAAGACCTGAAAGAAGAATTCGTTACGGATCTTATATTTCCTACGCTCAAGGCCGGCGCAATATATGAAGACCGATATCTGTTGGGAACATCGATGGCGCGCCCTCTTATTGCAAAAAGGCTTGTAGAGATCGCGAAGATCGAAGGATGCGACGCCATATGCCACGGCTGCACCGGAAAAGGGAACGACCAGGTACGGTTTGAACTGACCATAAAGGCGCTCGCGCCTGAAATGAAAATTATAGCGCCATGGAGGATATGGGATATAAAGTCGCGGGAAGAAGAGATCGAGTATCTTGAAAAACACAATATCCCATTGCCCGTATCAAAAAAGCGCCCGTACAGCGTAGACAGGAACCTTTGGCATATGAGCCATGAAGGAGCGGACCTTGAAGACCCCTGGAACGAACCGCCGGGCGATCTTTATCAGATATGCAGGTCTCCCAAAGACGCGCCCGATGAACCGACATATTTGACCATTGATTTTGAAAAAGGTGTTCCCGTTGCAATAAATAATAATAAGCTTTCCCCTGTTGGGATGGTCGATGCGCTCAACAAGGCGGGAGCGGAAAACGGTGTGGGCATAAGCGACATCGTGGAGAACAGGCTTGTAGGGATGAAGTCGAGGGGCGTATACGAGACCCCCGGCGGAACGATACTCTACGAAGCCCACCGCGCACTTGAGAGCATTACGCTCGACAGGGACACGCTTCATTACAAACAGGCAGTTGCGCTCAAATTCGCGGAAATGGTATACTATGGGCAATGGTATACTCCGCTGCGCGAAGCTTTATCGGCGTTCGTCGATTCTACGCAGCAAAACGTAACGGGGACAGTGCGTATAAAACTATATAAAGGCGGCTGCATTACTGCCGGAGTCAGGTCCCCATATTCATTATACAGCGAGGAGTTTGCTACATTCGGTAAAGACGGGGTGTATAACCAGAAAGATGCCGAAGGGTTTATCAACCTTTTCGGGCTGCCCCTGAAAGTTAAAGCGCTGGCGGATCAAAAAAGGAATAAATAATGAGCAGTAAAAAAATGTGGAGCGGCCGTTTTTCGTCGGACACCGACGAGTTTGCGGCCGGATTCCATTCCTCAATATCGTTTGACTGCCGCCTTTACCGGGAGGACATCCTCGGCAGCATAGCACATGCAAGAATGCTTGGAAAAACCGGGATAATTGTGAGAAGCGACAGCGAAGCAATAATATCCGGGCTGCGCGGTATACTCAAGGATATCGACGCCGGCGTCTTAGAATTTTCCGAGAGCGACGAAGATATCCATATGAACATCGAACGGCTGCTCACTCAGCGCATAGGAGAGCCCGGTAAGAAACTGCACACTGCCCGCAGCCGCAACGACCAGGTAGCTCTCGATATGCGCATGTATATCAGGGATGCGTGCGTAAATATTTCAGGGCTTCTAAAATCGCTTATGGGCGTTCTTACCGAGATAGCCGAAGAGAATCTCGACACCTTGATGCCCGGGTTCACTCACATGCAGAAAGCCCAGCCCACAACGCTTGCGCATCATGTTATGGCTTATTGCGAGATGTTTTTCAGGGACTGCATGAGGTTTGCAAACGCGTTCGAAGCGTGCGACGCCATGCCTCTGGGGTCGGGAGCGCTCTGTTCCACGACTTTCCCTATAGACCGCGAGATGGTCGCGAAAGAATTGGGGTTTTCGGAAATAACCAATAACAGCATGGATGCCGTCAGCGACCGCGATTTTGTGCTGGATTTTTTATACGCGTCTTCAGTATGCATGATGCACCTGTCGCGCTTTTGCGAAGAAATTGTTCTCTGGTCAACAGGCGAATTCTCATTTATTCATTTAAGCGACTCATATTCTACCGGGTCGAGCATAATGCCCCAGAAAAAAAATCCCGATATGGCTGAACTCATACGCGGAAAAACAGGCCGAGTTTACGGCGATCTTCATACGCTGCTTGCGGTAATGAAAGGCTTGCCTTTGGCTTATAACAAGGATATGCAGGAAGACAAAGAAGCGCTTTTTGATGCGTATGATACTCTTTCCGAATGCCTTACGGTATTTACCGGCATGATACAATCCGCCGAGTGGGACAGCGGCTGTATGCGCAAGTCTGCCATGCTCGGGTTTACAAACGCCACCGACGCAGCGGACTATCTCGCGAAGAAAGGCATGCCGTTCAGGGAAGCGCACGAAACAGTGGGAAAACTCGTGCTTTACTGCGAGCAAAATAATAAGCCTATAGAAGAGCTTGAACTGATCGAATTAAAGAGCCTCTCCCCCCTGTTTGGAGAAGATGTTTACGACGCGATATCGCTTGAATCCTGCGTTAAAAAACGGTCGTGTTACGGCGGGCCGAACGAAGAAAGCGTTAAAAAACATATAGCACGGATGAAAGAGTTTTTGATCCAATAAAAATAAGGCTGCAAAGACAACCTCATTTTCTTAAATAGTTCTTATCTTATCTGCCCGCTGCCTCTAATTATATATTTATACGACGTCAGTTCTTTTAAGCCCATCGGGCCCCTTGCGTGCAGCTTTTGCGTACTTATGCCAATCTCCGCCCCAAAGCCAAACTCTTCGCCGTCTGTAAACCTTGTGGACGCGTTTACGTAAACCGCTGCCGCGTCTACCCTCTCGAGGAACTTTTCGGCATTACCGTAGTCTTGCGTAATTATGGCCTCGGAATGCTTCGTTCCGTATTTGCTTATATGGCTTATAGCCTCATCTATGTCTCTTACTACTTTGACCGCAAGTATGTAATCGAGGAACTCAGTATAGTAATCTTCTTCCGTCGCTTCTTTTGCGTCAATAATGGCACGAGTCTTTTCGCAGCCCCTGAGTTCTACGTTATCGAGCTTCTTTGCCATCGCAGGCAGAAAAACACCGGCTATATCCTCATGCACCAGCAATGTTTCCGCCGCGTTGCAGACTGAAGGCCTGCTCGTCTTCGCGTTCCATATTATATCCACGCCCATTTCGAGGTCGGCGCTTTTGTCGATAAACACATGGCAGTTACCGACGCCCGTTTCGATAACGGGTATCGAAGAGTTCTTTACTACCGACTGTATGAGCCCGGCTCCCCCTCTGGGCACAAGAACATCTATTATACCGTTAAGTCCCATCATATACTCCGCCGCCTCACGCGAGGTGTCGTCTATGAGCTGTATAGCGCCTTCGGGAAGCCCGGCGGCATACGCGGCCTGCCCGGCGGCCTCGACTATCGCTTTGTTGGAATTAACGGCGGCGCTCCCTCCGCGCAGCACAACGGCGTTCCCCGTCTTTATACACAGCCCTATTGCGTCTGAAGTGACGTTAGGGCGCGCTTCGCATATAATGCCCACAACTCCCAACGGTACGCGTTTTTTTCCAATATAGAGCCCATTGGGGCGTTTAACGGTGTTTATTACTTCACCCACCGGGTCTTGGAGTGCCGCAATGCTTTCGAGGCCTTTGGCCATATCTTCTATCCTTGCTTCATTTAAAGAAAGCCTGTCTATAAGCGCTTTTGTTATACCTTTCTGCCGGGCGTTATCGACGTCTTTTTTATTCTCAGCGAGTATATTTTCGGCGTTTTTCCGGAGAGCGTCCGCAACGGCATATAAAACTCCGTTTTTCTGCGCCGAGCCCATGTATGAAAGGCCTGCCGACGCTTCCTTTGCCTTGAGAGCTTTATCTTTGATATGCTGCATCTTCTTTACCTCTTTACATTTTTTAAATTATATCATCATTTGCAAACTTTGTCACCGGAATGTATAATACAATCCGGCAACAAAACTAAGATTTGAATCGGATCCCCGGAGGATAAGATGACTCTCGACGGGCTTACGCTGCATTACATAGTTAAAGAATTGGCAAACAGGCTTTCCGGCTGCAAAATAGATAAGATACATCAGCCACAGCCTGATACTTTATTATTGTCTCTGCGCGCCCCCGGCAGGAACGATAAACTTCTTATCTGCGCCGGAGCCGCTGATTCACGGATGCATATTACAGGGCAGAAATATACTAACCCCGATTCTCCCCCCATGTTCTGCATGTTCCTGCGAAAGCATATAACGGGCGCTAAAATAGTTTCTTTTAATCAGATAGGCCTTGAGCGCATAGTCGATATCGCTCTTGAAACCAAAGACGAGCTCGGATTGCCCAGAAGCCTTACTCTTACTGCCGAGCTTATGGGCAAATATTCTAATGTTATACTCAAAAACGAAAACGATATCATTCTTGACAGCCTGCGGCATGTCTCGCAGATGCAAAGCAGGGTGCGCAGCGTCCTGCCTTCCCTTAAATATGAGCTTCCTCCTTCTGATAAGCTCGATCCTCTTAAAACATCTGAGGCAACGATTGCCGAGATGCTCGGGAAACGCGGCGGTAAGAATATAAAGAGTTATCTTTCGCAATTGCTGCAGGGAGTCTCCTCGCAAACGGCTGAAGAGATACTGTTCAGATACATGCCTTCCGGTTACGGTCAGCAGCCGAAAGAGCCGCAGAAACTTGCGGAGCTGATACATGGATTCTTTGCTCAAGAACCAAGGCCAAGGTTATACCTGCATAAAGCCGCTCCGTTTATCTACTCCCCGTTTGAGTACCAAAGCATAACGGCGGACGGGTATGAAACATTTGCCGGTGCAAACGAAGCCGTCGACGAATATTATAAAAGGCAAAACGATATAAAGGTATACAATGCAAAGCGCGAACGCCTCGGCAGGCTTGTTTCAAGGAGGCTGGAAAAACATACGACGCTGCTGCAAAAACAGCTTGAAGCCGTCGAGCAGGCGAAAAAAGCCGATGAATATAAAAACAAAGGCGATATCATTACCGCTAATATATACCGCATCAAAAAGGGTATGACCTCTCTTGCCGCACAAGATTACGTTACGGGAGAAAAATTGCTTATCGAGCTTAACCCGAGGCTCTCTCCCGCCGCAAACGCCCAGGCTGATTATAAAAAATACGCGAAGCTGAAAGCCGGGCTTGACGTTACGGTCAAACGTATGAATGAAAATAAAAAAGAAATAGACTTTTTCGAGAGCGTTCAGCTGTCGCTCGATTCTTCGGAGAATATCGGCGAGCTTGAAGAAATTGAATTTGAGCTTATAAAGCTGGGAGAGATCACGGTAAAAGCCTCAGGCGGCGGCAGAGCTACAGAAAAGCCCTCGACGCCGCATTGTTTTGTTTCTTCCGACGGATACGTTTTTTACGCGGGAAAGAACAACCGCCAGAACGATATGCTGACAACAAAGACCGCGTCTCCTGAAGACCTGTGGCTTCATACTAAGGAAATCCCCGGCTCGCACGTTATTATAACCGGCGTAAAAGATGAATTGCCTGACAAAACGCTGCTGGAGGCCGCGGTTATTGCCGCATCGCTGAGCAAGGCAAAAAACTCATCAAAAGTGCCTGTTGATTATACACAGGTAAAAAATGTTCATAAGCCGAACGGATCAAAACCGGGATATGTGATATACGATAAATACAATACTATAATCGTCGACCCTGACCGCGAACTTTTTGAAAAACTCCTGAAGAAATAGCCGCCTCATTAATTGGCTTATTTAAATAGTATTGAACTCCCCTGCGTTGCCGGGGAGTTCATACACAGTCATGACCACCCGCTCAGCGGGTGGCATGCTCAAGCCCTACAAGGGCATTTTA
>CAZDZY010000107.1:0-9944 GCA_964510055.1 uncultured Christensenellaceae bacterium | reverse complement strand
GGCGATAACGGCTTCCCTGCCCATCACGGTGCGCTTTAAGTGCGCGTCGGCGTTGTCTTCGAAACCGTTGTGGGCGTACTGGGAATACGGTTTCTCGGGGGCGAGTTTCTCCAGCCAGTTTTCAAAGTCGCCGTGCAGCCCGGATTCGTCGTCGTTTATGAAAACACTGGCGGTTATATGCATCGCGTTTACAAGGCAAAGGCCTTCCCTTACTCCACTCTCGCGCAGCGCATTCTCCACTTCGCCTGTTATATTGACAAACGCCCTCCTCTGCGGGATATCCATGATAAGTATCTTCCTGTAGCTTTTCATAGCATGCCTCCGGCTAACTGATAAAGGTATGATATTCCATTGAGTACTGCTGTGTAAAGCAAAAATATCTTTATTTCTGTTCCCGGTTATTTGCAGAATATCATTATTGCGTCACGGAAGAAAGCCGCGCACCCCGGTGCGATCTTATCGTAGTGTGCTGTAAAACGTTCGTCGTCAACGTACATCTGCCCAAGGCCCATATGAGCCTCCTTGCTATATCCGTCCCAGAAGTGCATGAGCCACTTTTTGTGCAATTCGCACGCTCTCTGCGCGAGCTCGCCGGCCGGGTCCCCTTGTTCTAACGCCGCTTTTAGCGTTTCGTTAAGCTGGGCGGACAACTTTTCCGCTTCGTCATATTGCTGCTTCGACATACCCATTACCTTTGCGTTGGACTTTTCAATTGTTTCGTTTCCGTATCTGCCGCGGATCTCTTCGCCGTATTTCTGTTCGTTTTCCTCAACCATTCTCTTTTTAAATCCTTCAAATCTTTCTTCGTCTTTCATCGTTATTTCTCCTTTTTCAGTAAGAATCGTCTTCTCAACATTTGCTATAAGCGTTTCAAGCTGCCGCTTTTCTTTTTGCAGCGCCTCAAGGTGACTTTCCAGTGCCGTTAACTTATTAAATCCGGGTAAATTGATTATACCGCCAATATCATCCAGGCTGACCCCAAGTTCACGGTAAAACATTATTTGCTGGAGCGTTTCCACCTGCTCCTTCCCATATATCCTGTACCCGGAAGAATTGATTCGTGCAGGTTTCAGCAGGCCGATCTCGTCGTAATAGCGCAGCGTCCTTGTGCTTACTCCCGCAATTCTGCCAAGCTTGTTTACCGTGTATTCCATTCCCTCACCTCCTTATAATGCTTATCGTAAACTATTACGTTACGTCAATGTCAAGCATAAAATTAAAATTTATAAAAAAAGCATCAGCTGCAACAGTTGACGCTTTAAGCATATTTAATTTATCTGTCAGTCTTCATGAAGCTCATATCCCGCTTCTTCAACCGCTGCTTTCATATCCCCGAAGTTTACTTTACCTTCATCGAAGCTTACTTTCATGCTCTCGCTCTTAAGGTCTACGCTGCAGCTTTTAACGCCTTCAAGCTCCTCTACCGCGTTCTTTACGTGCGTTACGCAATGATTACAGCTCATTCCGCTTACTTTATATGTTTTTTCAACCATACAGCTCTCCTTATCAGTTTTAAACATATGTTTATTTTATCACGCCGCTGGAATTTCATTCCGTAACTTTGCTACATATCAGTTTAAATCGGCCGCCTCATATAAAAGCTCGGCGCACAGGTATTTTGCCTTTTGCCATATCAGAGTACCGAACAGGCTGTCGTCGTGCGGCGCGGAACTGCCGTCGACGGGCGTCAGTTCTATGCAGAACGCGGGGTGCGCAAAATCCTGCCGGAACCAGTTTTCAAATCCCGCTGCGTAATCAGCCGGGTGTTCAGAAACAGGATTTTTCTTATAGCCGGTAACGTCGGCAAGCGTCTGCGCTATCTGATTCGCCGCGGGTATTTCGTCTACCGTACCGCTGTCGGCCCAGTATATTACCTCTCCCTTTGTATGGAACGACGCCGCGAGCAGAAAATCATTATCTCTGCAAAGCTTCATCATTGCCTTTACTTCCGGCTCGGTTGCGGGCTGCTTGCCCATATAATTTTCTGAGCTGGGCCCGTCCGGGCCTTTCTTCTTTTCCCAAAGACATGGGTATTGGCGGTTAAGGTCCACTCCGTTTATATTCGCTTTCCATTCGCTGTAGCTGTTCTTCTCCATGTGCATTTCTCTTACCTTCTCAGGGTCGGCAACGGAGTCGATACCATTCTGCACGAGATTCACGCCGTCCGGGTTTACCATGGGAACTACGTATATCGTAACCTCATCGAGCAGCGCTTTTAAATCGAACTCACCGTATTTTCCCTCGGTCTCATAGGCCCTGGCGTATTCGTCAATGGTCTCCATCAGGAACGTTGAGGTGATGTATTCTCGCGCGTGGTGCGCGCCGGCAAGCACTATTTTCTTATCACCTTTGCCGAGTTTGATCAAAAGTATGTCCCTGTCTTCGACGGACTTTCCTATAGAATCCGTGCTTATAATATCCGGATACATTTCCTCAAGCTTGCCGGCATCCGTTGTCATTTGACCATAGCTATATGTACGGTTCGGATCGACTATATTTTCATATGCTTCGTTTGTTTCCGCGGCGGTTTCCGTGACATCGGGCGGGGCGGTCACATTTGTGATAATGACCTCGTTATGCCGTATAGAGCACCCCGATAAAATGGCAGCGAATATAGCTATAATAATTACTGTCTTTTTCATTGAGTACCTTCTCTCACCAACACCTGTATTCAATAATACCTTATACATACATACAGCGTCAATAAATCAAGAATACCCAATAAAAAAAGGCGGCATATAGCCGCCAAATTTAAATGTCTTATTGTTTTACGGTTGCCTTTCTCATCGTCAGGAAGCTTAAAGCCCCGAATACGGCAAATGATATTGCGCATGAGAGAACCGCCATATACGGATTATAGCCGTCAAGGAACCCGCCCGCTTTCTGAAATAAATAGCCTATTGATTCGAAGATTGCGCCCTTGAAAATAAACGTATCGATATACGGCAGTACTATGAAAAAGAATACTGGAACTCCTATAGATACCAATAGTTTTATTGGCTTGTTCATCCTGTAATAGAGCGTTGTGATAAAGAAGCCTGCCATCATAACAAATGCGTAAAAGAATAGCATCCATATTAACCCATCCAAATACATACCGGCGGTGATTCCATGCCCTACCGCCACTCCATAGTGGGGTTTATACATGATATAAAAAATTTGCATGTAATGGCCAGGTGATGAAAACAGCAGCCCGTTCAGGCTGTCTATTACCGCCATTCCCGCGGCAATCAGCAACAAAGATGTTATATAGCTTTTGAACATCGTCTTTCTTGAAACGCCATTTGCGAGGAATAAGTGGAATGTAACTTTAAACGAACTAAGCCCTGCAATAAACAGGAAGATCACTGTCGCCATCTCAATGCCGCTGGATGAAAACTCGCCATCATAATAATTTTCCATTGACGCCTGCTGCACAAGAGCTAATATGATAAGGCAATATATAATTATATAGTATATTATCAGCGGCCTTTTCATATCCGATAGCTGATATTTTAATGCTGCTCGAAATTTCATTTTTTTCCTCCTCAAGCGTTTGTCAGACAGATAAAAGGTTCTGCAATTTCATCCCGGAAACTTCGAGCCCGTCCGGAACCGATGCTTTATCAAGCTTCTAAAGCAGATACGCGCTATCGGCTGCTTCTTCTATGAGATGCGTCGAAATGAGTTTATTGTTTTACGGTTGCCTTTCTCATCGTCAGGAAGCTTAAAGCCCCGAATACGGCAAATGATACAGCGCACGAGGGTACCGCTATGTAAGGATTGAAACCATCGAGGAATCCGCCCGCCTTTGCAAATATATACCCTATCGCATCGTAGATCTGCCCTCTGAATATATACGCATCGACGTACGGCAGTATAATAAAGAAGAATACGGGGACTCCGATCGATACTATCAGTTTTAACGGTTTGTTCATCCTGTAATACAGCGTAGTTATAAAGAAACCTGCCATTGCAACAAGCGCGTAGAAGAAGAACAGCCAAATGAAACCGTCCAGATACATGCCGGCTGTCATACCGTTCCATGACGCCGTTCCGTAATGGGTTTGATACATAGTATAAAATAACGGGCGGTAATTTCCGAACAACGACATCAAAAATCCGTTTAAGCTGTCTATAGCCGCCATGCCGGCTGCCAAGGGCAGCAATGACGTTACATAGCTTTTGAACATTGTCTTTCTTGATATGCCATTTGCGAGGAACAACTGGAACGTGCCTTTAAACGAGTTGAGCCCGGTAATAAAAAGGAATATCAGCGTTGCCGTTTCCATACCGCTCGATGATATCTTAAAACTCTCACCTCGCATCGATGCCTGCTGCACTATCATCAATATGAAAATGCAATATATGACCAGATAATATATTATCACCGGCCTTTTCATGCCGGAAAGCTGATATTTAAATGCCGCTTTTAATTTCATTTTTCTTTCCTCCTTAAGCGTTTGTCAGATAGATGAACAGGCTCTGAAGTTTCATGCCGGAAACTTCTATCCCGTCGGGCACAGTTGATTTGTCGAGCTTTTCCAGCAGATACGCGCTCTTGATACCTCCGAGTATATCGGCCCCGAGCACTTTTTTTCCTGCCAAAAACGCATCTACTTTGCCTTGCGGGCCGGTTACCGTGAATCCCATCGACAGCAGATGCTGCGCTTCATCCTGCAGCAATATCTGCCCGTTTTTGATTATCACTACGTTTTCTATAACGTCGGCTGCTTCTTCTATAAGATGAGTCGAAATTATGATAGTTCTGGGATTCTTGCTGTAGTTATCGAGCAGTTCCCTGTAAAACAGGTCCCTGAAGTTCGCGTCCAGCCCGAGCACCGGCTCATCCAGTAAAAGCACCGGAGCCTTGCACGCAAGAGCGATTATTATCTGGAATATCGACTCATATCCTGTGGAAAGCTCCCTTATCCTCTTTTTCTTGCTGAGCGCGAATCTGTCCGCAAGATGATCCGCATAATCCATGTCCATATCCGGGTAAAACTCTTTTGACCACTTGAATACCTCGCTTACCTTCATCGTATGCGGATACAGCCTGCTGTCGCCCATGCAGAATACCTTTGAAAGCGCTTTATCGTTCTCATAAACCTTTTCATTGTCGATAAATATCTCTCCGGAAGTCGGAAACAGCTTGTTTGTAATAAGATTAAGCATTGTAGTTTTACCGGCGCCGTTCCTTCCCAGCAGCCCGTATATCTTGTTCTCTTCAAACTTAAGGTTTACGTCTCTTAAAGCAGTCGTCGCGCCGAACTGCTTCGTTATGTTTTTGACCTCGATATTGCTCATTCCTTTTTTCCTTTCTTTATCATCTCAAATATTTCATTCTTAGTTATTAAAAGCTTATCGGCTTCCGATACAAGCGGAAGTATATATTTGTCAAAAAACGCCTGCTTTCTCTTTTGAATTATCTTATCTTTCGCTCCCAAAGCTACAAACATCCCCAGCCCTCTTTTCTTGTATAAAATACCGCCGTCTGCGAGCAGCCCTATTCCTTTCAGCACAGTCGCCGGGTTTATCTTGTATTGCACCGATATCTCGGTCGTTGAAGGTACCTGCTGATCTTCCCTGAACATATCTGAGATTATAGCGTTTTCTATCTCGTCCGCGATCTGAATAAATATCGGAGTATCGCTGTTGAAATTCAGAAACATGGGTATGCACTCCTTTGGTTATCTACTTATGTAACTAACTATAGCGCGCTTTGTTTTATTTGTCAATATCATTTTTTATATCAGCATATAATAGGTTCGTGGCCTTAAAATAAACTGATTTGTATTTGATTTTTGGTATATTTGTGATATTATTTTTCCGAAAAACATTAAAGGACGTGATATTGAGTTGGAGAAAAAGATAACGCTTTACGGATTTAATAATCTGACCAAATCCTTAAGCTTTAATATATATGACGTGTGTTACGCAGAGTCGCATAAAGATAAAAACGATTATCTTATTTATATAGACGAGCAGTATAACTCAGAGCGCCTGACAAACATACTATGCACCGTTACGGACATCATCGGAGCGCACGTGCTCAACATATCAAAACAGGATTACGAACCTCAGGGTGCGAGCGCAGCCATACTTATAAGCGAGGAACCTATAGATGTAAACGTTATCGACCCCAGCTGCAATAAAGGGAAAATAGTTTTTGAAAAGGACAGCGTGGTTGCGCACCTCGATAAAAGCCACGTTACGGTGCATACATACCCCGAATTCCATCCTGAAAAAGAGATTACAACTTTCAGGGTTGATATCGACGTTTCTACCTGCGGAAAGATATCCCCTCTTAAAGCTCTTGATTTTCTTATATCTAGTTTCGATTCCGATATTATTTCAATAGATTACCGCGTGCGCGGGTTTACGCGCGACGTTAACGGGAATAAATATTATATCGACCACGAGATCAATTCGATACAAAATTTTATCAATAAGGAGACTCTGAACGAATATGACGCGATCGATGTAAACGTATATCAGTCGAATATATTTCACACAAAGATGATAAGAAAAGAGATAGACCTCAGTAACTATCTCTTTAATACCGACGTATATACTCTGAAACCTGATCAGAGAAGGGAAATAAGAGACAAGCTTTACAGAGAGATGATAGAAATATATTATGGCACAAACATCTATAAGTAAGCGGCAGAACGACCCAGCTTACCGCGAGCGGCAATCGAAGACTCCCATTATGACCGCGCTTTCGGCATACCGCCAGCGCCGGGTGGTGTCTTTCGATGTGCCCGGGCACAAGCAGGGCAAGGGAACGCCCGAACTGCGTGATTTTCTCGGCGATAAATGCATATCGATAGACGTAAACTCAATGAAATCGCTTGATAACCTCTGCCATCCCATATCAGTTATCAGAGAAGCCGAGGCGGTAGCCGCCGAGGCTTTCGGATGCGACAGCGTATTTTTTCTCGTCGGTGGCACTACTTCTTCTGTGCAGGCTATGATACTCGGGTGCTGCGGCGAAAACGATAAGATAATTATGCCTCGCAACGTTCACAGAAGCGCGATAAACGCGGTAATACTCTGCGGGGCGGTTCCCGTATACGTCAATCCCGGTATAAATGCCGAGTTGGGGATCCCACTCGGCATGGCGCTTAAAGATGTTGAAAAGGCCATACTCGAAAACCCCGACGCAAAAGCGGTTTTTGTAAACAACCCGACTTACTACGGCATATGCTCAGACCTTGAAGGTATAATAAAGCTTGCCCACAGCCACGGCATGCTCGTACTTGCCGATGAAGCCCACGGCACGCACTTTTATTTCCACGATAAACTGCCTGCAGCGGCTATGCATCTGGGCGCCGACATGGCTGCCGTCAGCGTTCATAAAACCGGCGGCTCGCTTACGCAAAGCTCATTATTGCTCGTCAATAATGAGCGCGTCAATACCGATCACATGCGAGTAGTCATAAACCTTACGCAGACAACGAGTGCTTCTTACCTTCTTCTTTCATCGCTCGATATCGCGAGAAAGACCCTTGCGCTTAATGGTATCGCGATGTTTGACAAGGTGCTGGAGCTTGCCGAATACGCTCGCAGCGAGATAAACGATATCGGCGGCTATTACGCTTTCTCCAAAGAGATAAAAGGCCCCGCAGTACATGATTTCGACCGCACCAAGCTCAGCATAAACACTATAAAGCTCGGCCTTGCCGGCTTTGAGGTGTATGATATACTGCGCGATGAATACTCCATACAGGTCGAATTCGGGGACGTCGCAAATTTCCTCGCCATAATATCCGTCGGCGACACCACTCTTGCCATAGAGCGGCTTGTCGCGGCCCTTGCAGAGATAAAAAGGCTCAAATCAGCGCACGACACGGGTATGTTCGATCACGAATATATAATCCCCATTGTCAGAGTTTCGCCCGAAAAGGCGTTCTACGCGAAAAAGAAAAGCGTTCCGCTCGAAAAAAGCGTCAATGAAACGAGCGGGGATTTTGTAATGTGCTACCCGCCGGGCATACCTATAATCGCACCCGGGGAAGTTATAACCAAAGAGATCATAAATTACATACAGTACGCGAAGAGAAAAGGCGCTCTCCTCACCGGCGCCGAAGATATGAGGATAGAAAATATAAATATCCTGATTTAATGGAGAAATGAAAATGGAATTATGGTATACGGAAGAACACACTGAATCGGTAAGGTTTTCGATAAGGGTCAAACATCAGCTTTACAGCGGTGAAAGCGATTTCCAGAGGATCGATGTTTTCGACTCCGACGAGTTCGGCCTGTTTATGACGCTCGACGGGCTCATGATGGTCACTGAAAAAGACGAGTTCATTTATCATGATATGATAATCCACGTACCTATGGCCGCCAATCCCGACATAAAGAATGTGCTCGTTATAGGCGCGGGAGACGGCGGAAGCGTAAGGGAACTCACCAGATATAAGACCATCGAGCGGATAGATATGGTAGAGATTGATAAGAAGGTAGTTGACGTCTGCCGCGAATACCTGCCTTCCCTCACGTGCAGTTTAAACGACCCCCGCGTAAAGATCCATTATGAAGACGGCCTTCGGTTCGCGCGCTCAAAAACAGGGGTATACGATCTCGTTATAGTGGACTCGACCGATCCAATCGGCCCGGGCGAAGGATTGTTTACAAAAGAGTTCTACGGCAACTGCTACAACGCGCTTACCGACAACGGTATATTGGTAAACCAGCACGAGAGCCCTTACTACACTGAATACTCCAATAACATGAAAAGAGCCCATCAGAGGATAAACGAGTTCTTCCCTATCTGCCGCGTATACCAGGCCCATATACCTACTTACCCGTCCGGCCACTGGCTTTTCGGTTTTGCTTCGAAAAAGATAGACCCCATACTCGATCTTGACGCCGGCAGATGGAACGCCCTCGGGATAAAAACGAAGTATTATAATACAGAATTGCATAAAGCGGCTTTTGCGCTGCCTACATATGTGATAGATATGTTGGAGAGTGTCGATTATGAATAATAACAGCGCGCTTACGTTTATAGCATGCGATACCAAATATAAAGACTCAAAGATAATCGTCTTCGGCGCGCCGTTCGACGGGACTACGTCTTATCATCCCGGCACGCGCTTTGCACCCCAGGCGATGCGCAGCGCAAGCGACGGCGGCATCGAAACATACAGTATACATCAAAGCAAAGACCTCGCAGATATCAAAGCCTGCGATATAGGCAATGTAAATATACCTATCGGCAATTCGCAGCAGGCGCTCAAAGCTATAGAAAAAGCAGCCGCAAAGATAGTGCAGGATGAAAAGATACCTGTGATGATAGGCGGCGAGCACCTCGTAACGCTGGGCGCTGTCCGCCCGCTGGCGCAAAAATATCCCGAGCTGCACGTTATCCATTTTGACGCGCACGCGGATTTGCGGGACAAGTATTACGGGCAGAAGCTTTCGCACGCTACAGTTATGCGCCGCGTCTGGGAACTCGTCGGCGACAATCGTATATTCCAGTACGGCATTCGCTCGGGTGAACGTGAAGAGATAGAATGGGGCAGATCGCATGTATACACTAACTTTTTTACCTGCGAAAACTTCGATCATGCGTTAAAAGCCGTCGGGGAAAAGCCTGTATACCTCTCCATCGACCTCGACGTGCTCGATTCTTCCGTGCTGCCCGGAACGGGCACGCCGGAGGCGGGCGGCCTGACATACAATGAACTTTTAGGCTGTATGCTGAAGATGTCCCGTCTCAACATAGTCGGCGCCGACGTGAACGAACTCTCCCCCCACTACGACGCAAGCGGAGCTTCGACTGTCGTGGCATGCAAAGTCTTGCGCGAGCTGCTGCTTATACTTGGCTGAAATTAGTATATTCATATATCTGTTTGCATGATATTCTTAATAGGCTTTTCCTGACGGTGAAGCCTTATTATTGTACACTTTAGTGTGGTTTTGGGAGCGCAAGCGGACAAAACCAAATAAAC
>CAZDZY010000106.1:0-10069 GCA_964510055.1 uncultured Christensenellaceae bacterium | reverse complement strand
AAGCGCGCGGGCATAAACACTGTGGAAGAGCTTATAAAGCGCAACGAAGAAGAGATGATGAAGGTAAGGAACTTAGGGCGCAAATCGCTCGAGGAAGTGGAGCAGAAGCTTGCTACCCTGGGGCTGTCTCTGCGCATGGACGACTAAACTAATAGAAATTACCGGCCCGCGCCCCAAGAGCGGGCGCGGCAGGAGGCTAAAATGGCTATATACAGAAAGCTGAATATGGAAAACGATCAAAGAAAAGCGGCTCTTCGGAATCTTGTTACGAGTTTGCTGTGGCACGGCAGGATAGAGACTACTATGGCGCGCGCCAAGGAAACAAGGAAGATAGCCGAGAAGCTGATCACTTTGGCCGTTCGCGAATATGCAAACGACTTAAAGGTCGTAAAAAAGGTTGCCGACGGCGACGAGAAAGTAAAGAAGGAATTCACAAACGATTCCCCTTCGAAACTTGCCGCGAGAAGGCGTATAATGAAGTACGTCTACGACATACCGGAGCCGAAGCAGGATAAGGAAAGCAAGTTCAACTACAAGAAGCGTACTGCGGAAGTAAGTTATCCTGTCGTTGAGAAGATGTTCCGGGAGTACGGCCCGAAGTATTACAAACGCGCGCAGGATCTGGGCACGGGCGGCGGATATACCCGCATCATAAAGAAAGGCCCGAGGCGCGGAGACGCTGCAGAAGTCGTCATTATAGAACTCGTATAAAGTAATAAAGTAAATTAGAAATTACTGCAAAAGGCTTTGGAAGTTGCTTTCAGAGCCTTTTGGTGTATAATGAGAGGAAAAGTTAAGGAAACACTGATCAATTCGATATTTTGTCCTGGCTGTATATGCCGCCTTGTCGGCATATACATGTATATGCCGCCTTGTCGGTATATACAGCCTTGGCGGCTCCAGCCCCAATGACGTTAGGCGTCATTGGGGACCCCGGGGATTTTGCGCCCTGCTGCGTCACGAAACCTTGAAATAACGCTGCGATCCTTAAGGTTTCGTTCCTTGCATGACTCAAAACAATCTCGCCGATCCCGCATATCTCATTTAATCAGTGCTTCCCAAAAGAAGGTATTTTGATGGGAATAGTCGAAGCAGCTGACGTTAAATATTCGTATACCGCCGAGGCCGGCGCAAACATCGCGCTTGCGGGCGTTACGCTTTCGGTGCGTAAAGGCGAATTCATCGTAATAATCGGGCATAACGGGTCGGGCAAGTCCACATTCGCAAAGCATATCAACGCCTTATACCTTCCCGAATCGGGGACAGTAACGGTAGAAGGGATGGACACGAAAGACGAGGCAAAGGTCTGGGATATAAGGAAATGCGCCGGTATGGTATTCCAGAACCCCGACAACCAGCTTGTGGCCACTATAGTGGAAGAAGACGTTGCCTTCGGGCCTGAAAATCTGGGTATCCCGCCTAAGGAGATACGCGAAAGGGTCGACGCCGCGCTTGAAGAGGTCGGGATGAGCGAATATAAAGAGCGCGCGCCGCATATGCTCTCGGGCGGACAGAAGCAGAGGGTGGCTATCGCTGGAGTGCTCGCGATGCATCCGGATATAATAGTATTCGACGAGCCCACGGCCATGCTCGACCCGGAGGGGAGAGCGGAAGTGCTCGAGACTATAAGGGAGCTCAATAAAGAAGGCAAAACAATAATATATATCACTCACTACATGGAAGAAGCGCTGTTTGCCGATACAGTATATGTGATGACAGAAGGAAAAGTAGCGCTTTCCGGGACGCCGAAGGAAGTATTTTCAAACAAAGAGGCGATAAAAGCGGCGGGATTGAGTTTTCCTGTGCAGATAGAGCTTTACCACAGGCTCAGGGAAAACGGATTAGGTCTTGGAGAATGCCCGCTTACTATAGAAGAACTGGTGGAAGAGTTATGCCGATAGAGCTGGATGATCTGAAATATACATATATGCCCGGAACGCCGTTTGAGACCGTAGCCATAGAAGGCTTAAGCCTGCGCATCGAGGACGGCGAGTTCCTGGGTATCATAGGGCAGACCGGCTCGGGCAAGACGACGCTTATCGGCCTTGCCGCGGGATTGCTCAAACCCACAAAAGGGACTGTCAGGATAAACGGCGAAGATATAAACAAAAAAGGATACGACCGGAAAGCGCTGAGGCGGTATATAGGCGTGGTGTTCCAATACCCGGAGTACCAGCTCTTCGAAGAGACGGTATATAAGGATATAGCGTTCGGGCCGCTCAAGACCGGTACGCCGGAAGACGAGATAGAAGAGCGGGTGCGCCATTCCATGGAACTCATGGAACTCGGCTTTGACGAATTAAAGGATATGTCGCCTTTCGAGCTTTCGGGCGGGCAGAAGAGAAGGGTCGCTATAGCGGGCGTGCTCGCTATGGACCCGAGAGTATTGATACTCGACGAACCCGTAGCCGGGCTCGACCCCAAGGGCAGGCAGCACCTGATGAGCCTTATAGGCAGGCTCAACGGCGAAGGGGTAACGATAATAATGATAACGCATTCCATGGACGACCTTGCGGAGAACGCGAAGAGGGTGGCGGTGCTCTCCGGGGCGAACATAATAATGGACGATAAACCGTATAAGGTATTCATGCGTGAAAAGGAGCTTAAAGACGCGGGCCTCGACCTCCCGGCTGTCGCGAAGATAGCGGCGCTGATGCGGGAAAAAGGCAGGAAAGTGCCTGAAGATATAATAACAGTGGACGGGCTGGAACGATATATAACAAACATGTTGGGGAATAAAGAATGATAAAGAACGTAACGCTCGGGCAATATTTCCCCGGGGATTCTATAATCCACAGGATGGACGCGAGAGTAAAACTGCTGCTCGTTATAGCCGTTATCGTGCTTATCTTCATTGTGCAGACGCTTATCGGCAACCTCGCGGTATTTGCGTTCCTCGCTTCTGTGATAATACTCTCAAGGGTCAGCATAACTCATGTGCTTCGCGGCTTAAAACCGCTCTGGTTCATAATACTGCTCACGTTCGTACTCAATACATTTTTCTACTCGGGAGGCACCGAGCTTTTTACGTGGTGGATATTCCGTGTTTCTAAGGAAGGGCTGATAAGCGCGGTGCGCCTTGCCGCAAGGCTTATATTCCTTATCACTTCCACTACGATGCTGACGCTGACGACGTCGCCTATAGAGCTTACAGACGCTCTTGAGAGGCTGATGAAGCCGCTGAAAGTGATACGCTTCCCCGTCCACGAGCTTGCTATGATGATGACGATAGCCATGAGGTTCATACCCACGCTGCTCGAAGAGACGGATAAAATAATGAAAGCGCAGACCGCGAGGGGAGCGGAATTCGACAGCGGCAACCTGCTAAAGCGCGCCGCTGGTATGGTGCCGCTGCTTGTGCCCCTGTTTGTGAGCGCTTTCCGGCGTGCCGACGAGCTCGCGTTCGCGATGGAATCGCGGTGCTACCACGGCGGCGAGGGCAGGACGCGCATGAAAGTGATGCATATGCACATGCGCGACGCAGTAGCTGCGGCAGTGGTCGCGGGGCTGATAGTGTTTGTCGCGTTCGGGTTTTAAAGAAAATACACCAATAAAATGCCGCGGGATGCGGCGTTTTTTATAGAAAAATCATTTCCGAATCGGAAAATTGGACTGCAAAAAACTCATATAAATTGGTTCTTTAATGAATCCGATATAAAGGTTAATATATTAGCCTGGTATCATCTGTATAAAGGGGATATTGATCTATGCAATATATACGTTTCGGCGGCCTTGAAAGAAAAGTATCGCGCTTCGGCATGGGCTGCATGCGCCTGCCGCAGATAAAGATAGCGGGCGGCGGTGAAGCTATAGACGAGCCCGAGGCCATCCGCATGATACGCTATGCGGCCGACCACGGAGTAAATTACTTCGATACGGCTTATGCGTATAACGGCAGCGAAGAAGTCTTGGGTAAAGCGCTTGCTGACGGATACCGTGAAAGGGTTTATATCGCGACAAAAGTGCCTCTCTGGGCTGTCCGCAGCCATGAGGACTACCGCAGGCTGTTTGAGGAAGAAACCGCAAGGCTTCAGGCCGGCCATATCGACGTATATATATTTCACTGCCTTGACAAAGACGCCTGGGAGCAGGTAAAGAAAACAGACGGCATAGCGGCGATGGAAGAGCTGCGCCGCGAGGGAAAGATATCGCGGATAGGATTTTCGTCTCACGCGGAATATTCGCTGTTTGAGGAGATAGTGGACGCATATAGCTGGGATATGTGCCTTATACAGCTCAACATACTCGACGATAACCATCAGGCGGGGCTTAAGGGATTGCGCTACGCGGCGAAAAAGGGCTTAAGCGTCGCTATAATGGAGCCGCTCAAGGGCGGGCTGCTGGGAAACAATATCCCAAAGCAGGTGCGGGACGAGTTGGAAAGTTACGGCGAGAAACGTTCCCTTCCCGAATGGGCTTTCAGGTGGCTGTACCATCATGACGAAGTAAAGGTGGTATTGAGCGGCGCCAGCAGCATGGAACAGCTCAAAGATACTATCAGGATATTTGACGCGGCGGAGCCGGGAGTTATGAGCGAAGCGGACATGCAGCTTATAGCTAGGGTCAAGGAGATATACCGCAAGCTGGTGCGGGTGGGCTGCACGGGCTGCGGATACTGCATGCCGTGCCCGGCGGGAGTAAACATACCGGAAATTTTCAAGGTATACAACGACTCGGCGCTATCGAGCTGGACGGAATTCGGCAAGACGTTTTATTCGCTTGTGGTAAAGAGTACGCATAGCGACGCGTCGCTATGCGTGCGGTGCGGCCGCTGCGAGGAGCATTGCCCGCAGAGACTTTCGATACCCGACCTGCTTGAGGCGGCGCATAAGGAACTGCTTGGATAACTGAATTCAGGTTACCTCTGACGGATCCGGCTGAAACATGCCGGATCTTTATTATCATAGAAAAAACCACACGCTAAGCGTGTGGAGTGATGGATAGCTTTAGCGTAAAAATGAGATTAAATATATTACGAGAAAACATAAAGAATATAGAAAAAAGATTCTTCACTACGCTGGAGCTCCGTTCAGAATGACAGAACGAGTAAATGTGTCGCGAAATGGAATTAGTCACAAAACAGAGTTTACAAAGCGACCGAAACAACAGAATGAGTTTATGAAAAACCGGGTTTAAGAAATAAAGCAAATAGTGTCATTCCGTCCACTTCGTAGTGAGGAGCAAAGCGAACGAAGAATCTTATCTCTATGCGGCCCATGGAACCGTAATATGCCGGAAGGCTCCAGCAAGAGTCGGATAGGGTTCAAGAAAAATCACCCCTTGAAGGGGTGAATGATTAATTAAAGGCGTCTTTACCGATACGGCTTCTTTTCATTTTATCTGTTTTGTTATAAAATATGCTTGGGTAATGATATTAAAGACACATAACGGCTCGCGATGATAAGGGAATCGGGGAAACATGTACAAAAGGAACTATAACTATAAAAAGGGCAAATCAAACAGGTTTACTGAAACAATACGAAAAGCGCTGGTAAAGAAGAGCACGCGCGTCGTTTTATTCTCGCTCGCGGGCGCGCTGCTGCTCGCCGCCGTTGCGGTTTTTGCGATACAGTGGAACGAAGGGGAGGCTGCGGCGCAAAAGGCGGAGGAGCTTTTAAGCGAAGCCGGTATGCGGACCTCAATGCCTTCCGACCCTTTTCCTGCTGATTCGGGAGTATATGAACAGCCCGAGGGACCTGAGATGCATAGCGGAGAAGATATAACCGGGATACTCGAGACTGAGCTGCAGGGCTATACGGTCGTCGCGCGTCTCGATATAGAAAAAATAGATCAGCATCTGCCGGTATTGTCACAGACGTCTAAAGCGGCGCTTAAGATCTCGGTGTGCTATTATAAAGGGCCCGCCCCGGGGGAAGACGGGAACCTCGTTATAACGGGGCACAATTACAGGAACGGCGCCCATTTCGGGAAGCTGGACCAAATGAAAACAGGGGACGTTATAAATCTTACGGATGTCAGGGGGAATACGTATACATATAAAGTCTATAAAACCGAGCTGATAAAGCCGGACAACCCTGAGGCGCTTGATAAAACGAAATACGGAAATGAACTGACGCTTTTAACATGCGAGGCGAACGGGAACCGCCGCCTGCTCGTGCGGTGCGCGCCTGCTAGCCTATTAGAATAAATACGGCCGGGAGGTCTTTTTACTTTCAGCAGGGTCTTTATCAGCCCCGGCAAACACGATAAGAGTAAAAGGAGGGAACCCAATTGAAAACCGGTAGAATATTATGCTGCGTTACGGCAGCTATACTGTTCCTTCTGGGAGCGTGCGGCCAGCCCGCGTTTTACAGCGCCGACGCCGGTATATTTAAGTATGACGTCGCGCTTGATAAGCATTCGTATGCCCGCGGGGAGACATTGACGGCGGAGGTAACGATGAATTGCGGCGTAGAATGCAACGGCATGCTGGCGTCGCCGGACAGCATAACTTCGCATGTGATCCGCGCTTATATCGAATGCAACGGCGAGAAGATCGCGGACTGCAAGTACGCCGACGGGCCCTGCGACGGAAAGGAGTCGGCATTCCGTATCCATCCCGGGGACAAACTGGAAACAACAGTTTCATGGAAAGTTTCTGATGATTACGAACTGTACGCAGATGATAAACTCATGCTGGTGCTTGATGTCAACAGGAATATAGGAGAAATCCCGATCACTCTTTCCGGATATCCCAAACGGGAACCTATCAACTTAACGAATGACGACATATTCACCGAATTCCGTCTTCACTTCGACGGCTGCTGGAACATATATCAGCATTACGATATCGTACCCTGTGACAAAGGCTGGAGATTGACTTTTGCAGTATCTGAAGGCGAAGGCCCTGACGACCAGCAGGTTCTTGCCGACTGCATCGCAACTGATGAAACCGTGAAAAAAGTGTCGGCGATACTAGCAAAATATAACGCCGGCAGCTGGAACTTTTACGATGAGACTGCGGAAGGAGTGATGGACGGGGGCGGGTTCACATTAAACGTGACATATCCCGGATTTTCGATCCGGGCAAAGGGATGGAATGAGTTTCCGGATGGATTGATTGATTTGGGAAATGAAATAAAAGCCGTCTTCGAAGAGTTCAATGGCAGGATAGATTTTTGATCCCGGGATACGTTAAGCGCCGCGCACTTTGCGTCTTTGAAATATTTTATCGGCAACTATAACTATGAAGCCCGTCAATATCAGCGAATAATACGTAATGAGGCGCCATATGAACATGGCGGCTATGGAATAATCGAAGAAGAAACTTCCGAAGAATATGCCGAACCCCGCCTCGGTAGCGCCGCTTGAGCCGGGGACGGGCATAAAATGAACCGCGAGGAACAAAAACGCCGCCATAGCGACGATGGTCACCGCTTCGCCGAGCGGAGAAGCCGAGCCCAAGGGGCCCGGATTTCCCTGAAGCAGCCCGAGCCCGAATGCGTTATACAGGCAATAAGGTATAATAAAAAACATAAGCCACTGCAATAATGTGAGCAGGCAGGCGTAAACCGCTTTCCATTTGTATTTGCTGATATACTGCGCGCTGTCATGAAAATCTCCCAGCGTTTTTTCTGTGGAAGCTGTCATCTTCTCCGCATTTTTTACTATACGGATCTTTGCCAGGAACCGGGCAGTTCCTAATGCCATCTTTTTCAGCCTTATTGGATTCTTGATGGCAAGTACCATTATTATTATGACAAAAACGTTTATAAAGGCGCCGAATATCGAAAGCCAGAATATCCGGGAGTTATTGGAGTAAAAAAAGCCGCCCCTTACCAGCATGAAGATAAGGCAGAAGAATACGATGACTACTTCGTAAGCTATTTGTTTTAATATCTGAATGAAAGTAGATATGCCTACGGGAACGCCGTCTCTTTTGAGATACGCTATCTGGGCGGGCATAAACCCGACGGCCGCAGGCGTCAGAGCCCCGTAGTAATTGCCTATGAGGTCGATCTTCAGAATGTAAAGAAAGGGCATTTTGCCGTACATAAAAGACGTGATATAGCGAACGGTCAGTGTTTCAAAAAAAATATAGAGCATGATGCAAAGGAAAGCCGCGCCGAGCCAGTATATATTTATACTGCCTATTATTGAAAACAGCCCTTTGCCTTCCTTTGAGAGGGTAACGGCAAGTATCAGCGTTACCGAGAATACAAGCGCCAGATAAGATATCGAAAGTATCTGCTTAGTCCGTAGTTTCATAAATACAAATGCTCCCCTTTAATATCATCTGATCGTATCCGATAAGCCGTTTATGCCCTGAGAAGGCAAGATAATCATTATAATGTTTAAGAATCTGCCCCATAGTCTTTATAGTCTGTCCCTTTTGCTATATATTCAAACATATGTATGATTTACATCCGTATAAAAACTGCTGTATAATGATATCAGTGCATAGTAATATTTGCCTGCATGGACTATACGGGAGTTTAGCCTATGAGAGTCAAGCTGATAATCGAATATGAAGGCACCGGGTACGCGGGGTGGCAGCGCCAGAAAAACGACGTTTCCGTGCAGGAGATGCTCGAGCGTGCGTTTTATGAAGCCTCGGGGGAAAAGGCTGTGATACACGGCGCGGGAAGAACAGACGCCGGGGTGCACGCCGAAGCGCAGGTCGCCCACCTTGACACTCACTGCACCATACCCGCTAATAAGATAAGCTATGCCCTGAATATGCTGCTGCCTGCCGATATAAGGGTAAAGCAGTCTGCCGAAGTAAGCGAAGATTTCCACGCCCGTTTTTCCGCAAAGGCCAAGACATACAGATACACATTTTATAACCATACCCACGCGTCGGCCATATACAGGAACACGACAACGCATATACACGGCAAGCTGGACATATCCGCTATGAAAGCGGCCGCGGGATTTATACGCGGCACGCACGATTTTGCGAGCTTCTGCGCGAGCGGGAGCGACGTAGTCGACACGGTAAGGACGATACACAGGCTGGAGATAACTTCGCAGGAGCCGTTCATATACATAGACGTGACCGGTTCGGGGTTCCTTTACAACATGGTCAGGATAATAGCGGGCACGCTTATAGACGTGGGGATGAAGAAGATATCCCCGGAATATGTGAAGGAGATAGTAAACGGCAAAGACCGTGCGCTTGCGAGCCCGACTGCTCCGGCGAGGGGCCTGACGCTCAAAGAGGTGCATTATACTCCTTTTGCGGATATTATGGCGTGATCCAAACGCTTATTTTGCAGATTTTTGTTGACATCTTATATTTATTTCCTTTATACTATACGAAAGTTCTGTATAGAATACATTTCTTTTTGGGCTAAAAGCCCGGCGAGACGAGATGAGATGAGAGATGTTGTTATTCTCTATGGGACGAAAATAACAAAGAATAGAGGAGAAGAGAATTATGAGCAAAAACATTCCCAACAGAGTATTTTTAACAGAGGACGAATTGCCGAAGCAGTATTATAATATTGCCGCGGATATGCCCAACAAGGCGAGGCCTTATTTGCATCCGGGAACGCTGCAGCCGGCAGGCCCGCAGGACTTAGAGCCGCTTTTTCCAAAAGCGCTTATCGAGCAGGAGATGTCGATGGAAAGGTATATCGACATACCCAAAGAGGTCCGCGAGATATACGCTTCGTTCAGGCCGTCGCCGCTCGTGCGCGCTTACAGGCTGGAAAAATTCTTAGGCACGCCCGCGAAGATCTACTACAAATATGAGGGCACGAACCCATCGGGCAGTCACAAGCTGAATACCGCGATAGCGCAGGCGTTCTACAATAAAGCCGAAGGCACCAAGCGCATAGCGACCGAGACGGGCGCGGGCCAGTGGGGCACTGCGCTTTCAATAGCATGCGCCATGTTCGGCCTCGAGTGTGCCGTATATATGGTGCGCGTGTCGTACGACCAGAAGCCGTACAGGAAGATACTGATACAGACGTACGGCGCCGATATAGTCGCGAGCCCGTCTACAAGGACGAACGCGGGAAGGGCGATACTCGCCAAAGACCCGAATTCTCTGGGGAGCCTCGGCATAGCTATCTCGGAGGCCGTGGAAGACGCGCTACAGCGCGCCGCCGCAGGCGCCCGGTCA
>CAZDZY010000105.1:0-10165 GCA_964510055.1 uncultured Christensenellaceae bacterium | reverse complement strand
GGCTTTCCAGTTCACGATAGCGATCTGATCCGGCCATGAAGTCTGTCCGGATTTTACTACGAGCACGCCGCTGTCGATGTAGGGCTGGAGAAGATCCATAGCGCCCTGATTGAACAGCTTAGCATTATTGTCGCCCGGGTCGCCGCCGAAGCATTCCATCGTGAATGGGCCCTTCTCGCCTTTGGCAAGACCGAGCTTATCGATTATGAACTGCCCCTGCATAGCGCCTACGCCGTAGTTATCGAACGTGGCATAGTAGCTGCAATAATCGGTATTCGTCAGCAATCTGTCGTACGCTATAACGGGTATTTTCTTCGCCTTTGCCTGCTGCATTACGTCATTCAGCGCGCCGCCGTCTATAGAAGCGATAACAAGCAGCTTGCAGCCCTTTGTGATCTGGTTCTCGATCATGCTGTTCTGAGTTGCCTGTGTTTCGTCGGCATACTGAAGGTCGACTTCATATCCGGCTGCCTCAAGGGCTTTCTTTACGTTTGCGCCGTCTTCGTTCCATCTCTGCAGCGATTTCGTCGGCATCGTGACGCCAACCAGGGTCTTGCCACCCGCTGTCTGGCCGCAACCCACAAACGGTATTAAAACCATCGCGAGTACAAGCATTAAAACAACAAGTTTCTTTGCCATTAAAGGTACCTCCATATTAATTTGATGCATTCATATTAATCTTACTAAAGATTGTTATGAATAGATAAAATTATTATATGAATGTTATATTTTAACCATGTATATATATGGTACTGTTTATCTGGATTTTTTTATCGTTAAAAAATCCCTTATGCAAAAACTGCGGGTTTACCGCCGTTTATCATATCCGGGGATATTCAGGCGTCAAATTACCGAAAATAATATGTAAACTTGTTATTTAAGGGTGAATCTGTTGAAATCGATCAAGATAAAATCAAAAATTTTTTTGATTCAAATGTATATACGTTACAGGGACGATGATATTTCAAACCTTAGCGCCCAGCTTTCTTTCTTTTTGCTGCTGTCGATGTTTCCCTTCCTGTTATTTCTTCTGAGCCTTTTAAGCTATACTCCGGTATCCGCCCTTGAATTTACGGAGAACATCAGAAATTTCATGCCCGACGACGCGGGAAAATTTATTGCGGAAGTCATAGGTGAAATGCTGAATGCAAAGAGCCCGGTTTTGCTGTCGATAAGCGCCGTAATAACGATATGGAGCGCTTCCGGCGGTATAAGCGCCTTAAGCAGGGGGCTCAATAAAGCGTATGATAAGAAGGAGAGCCGCTCATTCTTTAAGATCAGGTTCATGTCTGTTGTCTTCACTATCGGGGTAGCGGTGCTTATAATCATAACGCTTCTTTTTCTGGTCTTTGGCGGAGTTATCGGCAGCCTGCTTTCCGGGTATTTTTCATGCCCGGACGCATTCATAACCCTTTGGGATACGCTCCGGTACGCAATACCGGTGCTTGCCATGTTTTTAATATTTACTTTGCTCTACATATTTGTCCCGTGCTGCAGTATCAGGCTTAAAGAAGCGCTGCCCGGAGCGGTTTTTTCGACTTTTGGATGGGTAATAACATCGCTCCTGTTTTCATTCTACATCAGCAATTTCGCCGGATACACCAGGATATACGGGAGTATAGGCGGAATAGTCATATTACTTATTTGGATCTACATAAGCAGCATAATAATAATACTCGGGGGCGAGGTCAACGCAACGTTTTCATACCTTCGGAACAATACCAAAACGGTTAAATATGAAAATCAGAACATACTCCCGGATTGGCTCCGGAAAAGGGTCAAAAAGCAATAGACTTCCTCCGGAAATAAAAGTCGCTCATATTACTGAATAACTTTTTCTTCATTGACATATACTATTATAACGGTTTATAATGTAGTTGAAAAAACATGCTGAATCCCCTTTTAAGGGGAACGGGAGAACCAATCTTGGGGTGAATCCGATATGGGCTTAAAAATCTTAAGATTTTTAGGCCGCAGATTCGGTAGGGTACCTATCAACCCGAACCCGACAGCTAATCTCGTAAGCGTTGATAGGGAATATTTTTAGTATACTTTAAGTATTTACCCCGGCGCTTACGTATTGCAGGCGCTTTTTTATTTCTTGTTTGTTTGCTTTGAGGAAACTTAAGTTAGTTCGATGTACTGGAAATGATCCAAATTTTTAAAGAAGGAGGCAGTAAACATGATCAATGTAGCTTTATGCGGTATCGGCCGCGCCGGTATGGAAGTTATTCGTACGGTAAGGGAGACAGATAATTTTAAGATCGCGGCGGCGTTTTGCAGAGAAGGCAGCGAGAAGAAGGGGAAAGATATCGGGCTCCTTGCTAATATGAATGAATCCGGCGTATATGCTGAAGAAATAACAAGAGCAGATAATGTTTTGGGCAGCACAAAAGTCGATGTTTTTATTGATTTTTCCAGCCCCGAAGCGAGTAAAATGATGCTCGGCGCTTGCAGGATGTACGGCATACCGGGAGTTGTCTGCACTACCGGATTCACGAAAGAAGATATCGATTGGATGATCAAGCTGACCTGGGGTTATAAGCTGGGGATCGTTTACGCCCCTAACGTCACTTTAGGCATCAATGTGCTGTTGTCGGCGCTTAAAACTATAACCCGCGCTCTGCCGTTTTTCGATTACCAGATCACAGAAATACACCATAACAAAAAACGGGATATACCGTCGGGCACGGCTAAGAGGATCGCCGATACGCTCGAAAGGGAGCTTTCAAGCTCTTCGCAGGTCCCGATAAATTCAGTACGCGCAGGCGGTTACATCGGCGTTCACGAAGTGATGGCTGCCGGCGAATGCGAGAGGTTATCTATCTCACACGAATCATTTTCGCGGAAAGCCTTTGCGCAGGGAGCCCTCACCGCCGCGGAGTATATCCGGGATAAGAAGGGTTGGCATCATATGGAGGACGTACTTGATATCAAGTCTATGTTTAATATCGAAAACGAGCCCGAGACACAATTTAACCGCGCGTAGCTTTGCTGTGTATTTAAGTATTTGCCATTAAAACGGATGAAAAAGATATCATAGATATAATAGATTACAGGTCTTAAGGGAACTGCGGCATCCTCCTTACGCGAGTTCCCTTTTCTTATACCCCATAAAGAGCCTCAATTAACATCGGTGCCAGTATAATTTTTGTTTATTATGTATAGTAATATTTATCTGTATATAGTAAAATTTATCTATCAAAAATATACTTATTAACGGAACAAATATGATATAATCAGCGTCTATATTTAGATATGTTAATATCATAACTCGTGCTCATTAATAAACTGCACATTATGTGGGAAAGGACACGCAATTGGAATTGTTAAAGATCGAGAATCTTACTAAGGTCATAAAAAAGAAAAAGATATTGGACAACATATCGCTTGCGGTAAATTCCGGCGAGATAGTCGGTTTTTTAGGGCCTAACGGAGCAGGCAAAACAACGACTATCAAGATGGTAATGGGTCTGTTCAATATAACCGCGGGAAAGATAACTATCTGCGGGCATGACGTCGTAAAAGAGTTTGAAAACGCCATGCAGAACGTTGGAGGTATAATAGAAAACCCGGATCTCTATAAGCGTATGACAGGCAGGCAAAATCTCGAATATTACGCGTCGATGTATGGCCGCGGTAAAACCAGCAGCATCGATGAAGTCGTGGAACTCGTGAAGATGCGCCAGAGGATAGACGACAAAGTCAAGTCGTTTTCTCTCGGCATGCGCCAGAGAGTGGGTATCGCCCAGGCGCTGCTTCACACCCCCCGCCTTCTCGTGCTGGATGAGCCGACAAACGGCCTCGACCCTATCGGTATAAAAGAGCTCAGGGATCTTTTGAAATATCTCTCGAAGAATGCGGGCGTCGGCGTTTTTATTTCAAGCCACCTGCTCTCCGAGATGGAGCTCATGTGCGACCGTATATACATTATAGACAATGGCGTCATGATCGGGGAAAAATCCATAAGCCAGATAGAAACCAACGACGAGGGGATATACAAGTACACATTCATGACAAACGACAGCGATAAAGTCTTCGAATACTTAAAAGGCCTCGACTCCAACTGCGACAGGGAAAACGGAAACGTCACGCTTATAATGAAGCGCGAGCGCATGCCTGAAATAATAAAAGCTCTGGTCTCCAAGGATATATCCATTTACGCCGTCAACCAGGCGCAAAGGACTCTCGAGCAGGATTTCATATCCATGACGACAGGCACAAAGACGCAGATACGCTGAAAAAAGCTAAAGAAAGGACGTAATGTTATGAGTTTTTTAAGACAAACAAAGTTAGAATTGGTAAACATATTAAGATCGAAATTCCTGCTTATCATAGGTGTCATCGTGCTGCTTTCTTCCGCAGCGATACCGGTAATAACGGCACTATCGCCTTCCCCGTCGGATAACTATTATCCTGGGCCCAGGCCTATCATGTATGACAGTGTGGCGGTCGCTTACGATGGGAAGGGGGGTTATATCGATCCCGTTTACCCGGGCAATCAGGAGTCAATCACCGTAGACGGCGTCGTAATAACGTCGGATAACCCTATATACTGGGAACTTGTCAATATACAGTCGCAGCGGCAGATGATACAGGAAGGCAGTACGGTATTTACCAACGCCCAGTCTTCCGTAATTGCGCTTGACCTGCTGGATGCCCAGGAAGACTTCTATATGCATTTTGCGAAGAATATCACGGGTTATAACGATTACCGTATGGAATATCAGTGGAACGGCATTACCATGCTCAACGATAAACTCCTGTACGAGAATAACGACAAAGACCCGGTTGCGCTGCTTGAAGTCTCGCAGCAGCTTGGTTTTTATTGGGATACGCAGGAAAACTTCAACGCGAAATATATAAACATATCTTCAGAGGAAAAGATAGCCGCGATCGCCAAAGCGGACGATTACTTAAGCGATGTGTACGATATGGTGGATAATAACGATTTTGCCCTCTATATCGAACTCAGCGTAAAGCAGCAGCAGGATATGGTGAAAAGCAACGAAGACGCGATAGACTTGATAGAAAAGACTATAAGCGAGAATCCCGATCAGGAGGAAGTATTAAGGCAGCAGATAACATGGCTGCAAAACCAGAACAAACAGATACAGGAAAGCACGATACCCCTGCTTCAATACCGCCTGGCGAAGAATATAATCCCCAATACGGACACGTGGCAGAATTCCGCGATATCGGACGTTCAGAACGCTCAAAGTTATCTCTTAGGCTTCACGATACTTACCGAAGAGGAGTTCAATAAGCCGGAAAACCAGGGGTTCAGGGATCAGTACGGATCGTATTACAGGTACAAGTCTGAGATGGAGGCGCAGAAATTCCAGTATCAAAACATGGAGCTGGTAGCGCAGGCCAGCCTCGACGCCGACAAACCCGATATGAAATTTGTGCCGGACGGTTCGCGCAGCGCCACCGTAGGCAACCTGTACTATTCAATTATAGTTGCGCTGTTCGCAGTGCTCGTGGGCGGGTGGATAATGGGCAGTGAATTCCAACTCGGCACTATAAGGCTCCTGCTCATACGCCCTAAGACAAGGACTAAGATACTGATGTCAAAATTCACGGCGGCAATAGTGCTCTGCCTCGCGGTATATTTCGCGGGCTGCTTATTGAATATCGTCGCGAACGGGATCTGCTTCGGGTTCTCCGATTTCGCGTATCCGAATTACAGCGTGGCCGGCGGAGTCAACTTCTTTGCGTTCTACATACCTGAGATGCTCGCATGCTCGGTAACGATAATCTTCGGCTTCTCGGTCGCGTTCATGTTCTCGATGCTGGTAAAAAATATCGCGGTCTCCATAGCGATCCCCGTTATCTGCCTGGTCGCATGTTATTTCGTTATGGACGCGTTGACAAGGACCCGTATAATCGACTGGATATCTTACACGCCCATACCGTATGTAACAATGTTCTCATTCTTCATGCCGTATAACACAATGTCGTATATGCCGATGGCGAGATACGTCCAGCCCACAAGCGTTATACAGCTTATACAGAGGGGTATGCACCTGGATGTCGTCTATGGTATAATATTGCTGCTGGCGCTGTCGGCGGTTTGCGTCCTTGTATCCATCCTGGCGTTCAGGAAAAAGGATATAACAAACTAGAAAGGGATAACCGATGAGCAATAACAACGGCTTTTTAAGCAATTACGGCAAGAATACAAACGACGCGGGAAACCCCGCGGCCGAGATAGCCGTAAACGACGCTGACCTTGGCTATAAATATGAACAAAAGAGCGGTTTTAGAAAGCCGGAATACGAGGGCGGCAGCCTGCCGCCCTTCAGAAGGCCTAAATTGCTCGTCCCTGTAATCGCGGGGGCGGCGGCAGTAATCGGCGTTATAATACTGCTCGTCCTGCTGCTTAACGGAGGCGTCGCGGTCATAGACTTTATCGGGAAGCCTTTAAGCGATGCCCAGCTTTGGGCAAACCAGAACGGAGTAATGCTGTCGACAAACAAACAGTTTAACGACGAATACGACGAAGGCACAGTGATCGCGCAGGATAAGAACAAAGGCGAGACTGTGAAAAAAGGAGAATTCCTTACGCTTACGATATCGGATGGGCATGACGATTCAGTGGAATTGGATATCCCGGATTTTATGTCGATGACGGCCGACGAAGTGCAGGCGTGGGTCAGCGAAAACTATATGTCGAAGGTGATCATAACATCGGAATTCAGCGATACGGTCCTGTCGGGAAAAGTGATAAGGTTTACTATAAACAATAATAAGGTCGTAGACAAGGTAAGGCGGGATACTTCTATCTATGTTATAGTCTCCAAAGGCCCGGAGGACCAAAGCGCTATACAGGTCACAGTTCCCGATTTTACGACGATGACTGTTTCAGCCGCAAAAACATCCGCTCAGGAAGTCGGTTTGACTCTTGTTATCGAGGAACAATATAACGACGCACCTAAGGGCTCCGTGATATCCCAGAGCGTCAAGGCGCAGGAAAAGGTGAGCAAAAACAGCGAAGTGAAGCTGTTCGTCTCCAAGGGAAAGATGGTCGAGATACCCGACTTCTCCCATTACACGGAAGAGCAGGCTAAGGCTGTCGCGGCCAACCTGGGGATCAACGCTAATATAATAGAAAAGTATTCGGGTTCAAGGGCAGGCGCGTTCCTGTCCCAAAAACCGGCCGCAGGCTCTATATACGAGGAAGGCGATTATTTCGAGCTCACCTATTCGCTTGGGAACCAGTTCGTTCTGTCTTCTTATGTGGGGCAAACGAAAGACGCTCTCTGGAACTGGGCAAACGATCTTAACGGCAAAGGCGCAAGGATTAAAATAGACGATTCGACAGAAGTTTATAACAGTTCTTCTCCGAAAGGGACTATTCTTTCCCAGAATCCCGTAAACGAGGTAATAAGCTATTCAAGCACTATATACATAACTGTGTCTTTGGGTAACGCGGTATACGTGCCTCCTATCGTTAACAACGATTTTCCAGCTGAAAGAGGGTACGATAGCGCCACAACGCGCGAAGAGGCTGTCGGTATATGCACCGATGCCGGCCTGATCCCCAAATTTGTTACCGCGGAGACGTTTGACCCGGCAAGGCTGCCCGGAGAAGTAATCAAGCAAGGCCTTTCGGCAGGCACCAAGACTCCGGAATGGTCGGTAATAACTTTAACTCTCAACCCTGTCCGCACGACCGATAAAGTTGAGGTCGATGAATTCATAAGTAAGTCGCAGGCAGATATAGACGGAGAGCCTGCTAACGCGTATCATAAAGATCTAACGATAATATTTGAAGGAACAGGCGCGGCCGTCGTCGCCCAGTCGGTGCCCGTAGGAACGAAGGTAAACAGGGGCAGCGTAATAATACTTACGCTTGGATGATCTTTAATAATTATGCCTTAAAGAACATGTTCTCAATATAACGTTCCATAAAGACCGGGTCGCTGCCGAGTTCGACATGCTTCCCGGTCTTTGCTATCTGCCCGCACTCTTCTTTGCAGCCGTCGCTGAGCAGCGCCATTATGGCGCCCGTGCCCGCGGCGTTTCCTATAGGTTTTATCCTTCCCTCCGCTCCTTTCGGGAGCAGTCCGATTTTAAGAGCGCTCCGCTCGTCCATGAAATTGCCGAACCCTCCCGCGAGGTATACGCCGCTTACGTCTTCGATGCTCTTTCCTGCGTGATGCAGGAGGGCTTCAAACCCGGCCGCCATCGCTGCTTTCGCGGTCTGCAGTTCCCTTATATCTTTTTGCGTAATAACTATACCCGGATAAATTTCCATGGCAGGCTGCCCGTCATATTCAGTGATATACGGCCTGAGTATATCGCTCAGGCCGCTTATATCGGCTATCCTGCCTGTCTCGTCAACTATGCCTGTTGTCACCATAAGCGCCGCCGCGTCCAGCAGCCCTGAGCCGCATATGCCTTTTGCCGGTACATTTCCTATAGTAGTAACTTCTACCCTTCCCTTATATGCGTGCACCGCGTTTATCGCCCCGGGCACCCCTGCCATGCCGCAATGTATATGCGCTCCTTCGAACGCCGGCCCTGCTGCCGTTGACGTTACATATAATCCGTGTTTATTTCCCAGCGCGATTTCCCCGTTAGTGCCTATATCGAGCAGCGCGCGCAGTTTTTCGCTCCTGTGCATGCCGCTTGCGATTATCGCCGCCGATATGTCGCCTCCCACGAACGCTGAAATGCATGGGGCGATATATGCCCTAGTGCGCCCGGCGGATATCCCTAGCTTTTCCGCGTCATAATATTCTCCGAACAGCGACGCCGGCTCAAAAGGAAGCGCCCCCATAGATACCGGCGATACTTTCGCCAGCAGGTGCAGCATCGTCGTATTTCCGGTGAGTACGATATGCTCAATCGCGTCCAAGCCGGCGCCGTACTGCCCTGCGAGTTCGCGAAGCAGCGAGTTTATATCGCCGGCTATGGCCTCGTTTAATATATCGAGGCCTCTGTCAAAGTCAGAGCAGTATTTTATGCGCGAAATGACGTCCACTCCTATAGAAGCCTGTGAATTGATCTTGCATGCCGCCCCCAGCTGCTTAGCCGCGCCGCAGTCATAAAGATAAGCGACGACGGTAGTCGTGCCTATATCTACGGCAGCTCCCAGCCCGCGTTTATCGCTTTTCATATCGGGAAGCAGATTGGACGTCAGGATATTCATTTCCGACTTTACCCGTACCGCGTCCCTTTCCCTTTGCATGTACCTTACGCATACCTCGTTGGGGCATTTCCCGAAAAGGCACGCGCCGGTGCATACGGGCGCCTTTTTATCGTTATCCATAGCCTTAAGGCCGAGCCGCCTTTATTACGCCTCCCTCATATTCCGCTTCTATCCTCCCGCCGGGCGGAACGACAAGGAACCTCTCATCCCATCTGCCGCTAATGAAATCTTTTAGAAGAGATATGTCCCCTTTTACTCTGTCGTAATCCCATCCGTAATATCGCGCCGCGTTCTTTGCGTATTCCTCATATCCGGGGAAGGGCAATTCGTCCCATGCTATATAAGCAGCGCGGTTATAACTTTTAAGCTTAAGCTCGTTTTCCTTAAGATATCCCGCGTTTTCCTCCCCGTATTTCCCGGAGTATTCCGCAAACCTCGCTTTTTCCGTCTCCTCCGAAGGGGTGTATGCGTTTTCTATCCATGAAGGGGTATACCAAAACGTTCCGGGATGGTCATCGAAATACTCCCTGTATCTCCTGTAAGAACCGAGCAGCAGCCCTATGCAGTCGTCCGTTTTCGGCGCGACAAGGATATACTTTTTTGATGACAACCCGGATATGCCGTTTGAGCAGAGCCCATACCCCAGCAGTATGGCGTCGAAATCCCTTAAGTAGCCGGGGCGGTACGAATGGATATCCTCCCCCGCGTCTATGCCGTCTATCTCGCCCTGCAGCGCTTTGCGCAGCAGGACGGGCGTATCATGAAGCCCCTGCCTCAGATACGTCGCGTCAATAAAACTGCCGCATTGCGCAGTGAGCAGCGAAAACTCCCTGTACAGCGACTTGCAGGCTAAAAGTTTCAAACGCAGCAATATAGTCACCTCGTCTTCTTTGCACTGAATACGCTGGCGTTTTTTATCAGCAGTACCGGCTTAATACTTTTGAATCCGGACTCCGTTAAAAGCCTTTTCTGCGTTTCGTATGTAAACGGGATATCAATATGGTA
>CAZDZY010000104.1:0-10332 GCA_964510055.1 uncultured Christensenellaceae bacterium | reverse complement strand
TCGGAGCCCGCCTGTATGAACCTGTATATGTTGTCGATGAACAGCAGCACGTCCTGATGCTCTTCGTCTCGCAGGTTTTCGGCAAGCGTTAAACCCGTAAAGGCCACACGCATCCTCGAGCCCGGCGGTTCGTTCATCTGGCCGAAGCAAAGGCTCGCTTTTTCTATGACTCCCGATTCGTTCATCTCGTCTATGAGCTCATTGCCTTCGCGGCTCCTTTCGCCGACGCCCGCGAATACCGAATATCCTCCGTGCTCGGTCGCGATATTCCTTATAAGCTCCATTATGAGGACGGTCTTGCCGACGCCCGCGCCCCCGAAAAGGCCTATCTTGCCGCCTTTGGCGTACGGCGCAAGCAGATCTATGACTTTGATGCCCGTCTCAAATATCTCCGTCGCAGGGTTCTGGTCAACGAACTTGGGCGGAAGCCTGTGTATCGGAAGCGTTGCGTCCGCCTTTATAGGCCCTTTGCCGTCTATAGGCTGCCCTATCACGTTTATTACCCTGCCTAATACCTGCTTTCCCACCGGCACGTTTATCCTGTCGCCGGTATCGATAACGGCAAGCCCGCAGTAGAGCCCCTCGGTCGCGTGTAGCGCTATGCAGCGCACTATATCCCCTTCCACGTGCATCGCGACCTCAAGCCAGACTTCCCTGTCGGGAAGCTTTATTATAAGAGCGTTATAGATCCGGGGGATGTGCCCGTCCGGGAACCTTACGTCGAGCACCGGCCCCGTGATGCGGATAAGCTCTCCTCTGTTTGCTACCCTGTAATCCTGCATAATACTTTTCTCCAAAACCGTTTAAGATAAAGCTTCAAGAGCTCCCATTATCTCAGATATCTCTTTTGTGATAGCCTGCTGCCTTGCCCTGTTGTATTCTTTAGTTAAGTTGTCAATCATATCCTCAGCGTTGTTAGTAGCGCTTTCCATCGCCGTCATCCTCGCGCACTGCTCGCTGGCGTAAGACTGCACAAGGCATCCGTAGACAAACCCTATAATATACTGCGGCACCAATATATCGAACACCTCTTTCGGCGACGGGTGGTAATTGAGCTCCGCGGTATATTCCGTTTCCGCCTCAACGCCCCTTAAAGCCGACATCGACAGCGGCAGCAGCTTATGGACTACAGGCTCCTGCCTCAGTGCCGAGATGAAATGCGTATATACTATATATACCTCGTCCATTATTTTGCTCTCGTACAATTCCAGTATGTCGTTCGTTATGTTGCGCGCGTTGTACAGCGTAGGGTTTTGGGAGACGTGCAGGAATTCAACGTCGACCATGTATTTTCTCCGGTCGAAAAACGCCCGCGCCTCCTGCCCCACCGTAAGTATATACCTCTCGTCGTTCTTCTGCATATGCTCGAGGGCAAGATTAAGCACATTATGGTTATATCCGCCGCAAAGCCCTTTATCTGCCGCTATTACCACATAGGCCGCGCGTTTCCCTTCGCTTTCGCCTATATACGGATGGCTCAGGTCTCTCGAATGCAGCAATATATCTTTGATGGTTGACAGCACCCTTTCGTAATATATCCTGTTCGACTCGAATTTCGCTACCGCTCTTCTCATCTTGGATGTCGAAATAAGGTGCATTGCCCGGGTTATCTGCTCGGTCTCGGATATGGAGCGGATGCTGTGTTTTATGTCCGCCATGCCTGCCATTACTTCTCATCCTCTTTCTTGAGCTCTATCCCGTTCTCTTTGCAATATATCTCGAGGAAATCCTCCGCTGCTTTCTTCAGTTTCCCTATCGACTCGTCGGACAGGTCTCCCGTTTTGTCTATATCTATCCTTACATCGGGATAATTCTTATCCACGTAGTCAAGGTATTTACTGTTGAACGGTTTTACATGCTTTAATGGCAGCTGAACAAGATATTTGTTGACCGCGGCATAAAGCAAAATTACCTGGCTGGCCATAGGCAGCGGCGAATACTGCCCCTGCTTTAAAGACTCGGAGAGCCTCGCGCCCTGATCGAGCGTTTCGCGCGTTATCGCGTCGAGGTCGGACGCGAACCGCGCGAAGACGGCGAGTTCCCTGTACTGCGCAAGGTCGAGCCGGAGCCTTCCGGCAACTTTTCTCATGGCTTTTATCTGCGCGCTTCCGCCCACGCGCGAAACGGAGAGCCCGACGTTTACAGCCGGCCTTACCCCCGAATTGAAAAGCTCGGTCTCGAGGTATATCTGCCCGTCCGTTATCGATATGACGTTCGTGGGTATGTACGCCGAGATATCGCCCGACATGGTCTCTATTATAGGCAGCGCGGTCATGGAGCCGCCGCCGTTCTCATCGCTTAGTTTTGCGGCGCGTTCAAGCAGCCGCGAATGCAGGTAAAACACGTCGCCCGGGTATGCTTCCCTACCCGGCGGGCGCCGCAGCAGCAGCGACATAGTCCTGTACGCGACGGCGTGCTTTGAAAGGTCGTCGTATATTACGAGCACGTCTTTTCCGGAGTACATGAACTCTTCCGCTATAGCGCAGCCGGAGTAAGGCGCTATGTATTGCATAGAAGGCGTATCGCTTCCGGTGGAAGCGACGACTACCGTATAATCGAGCGCGCCTTCTTCGCTCAGCGTCTGTATTATCGAGGATATCGTCGAAGCCTTCTGCCCTATGGCGACATAAACGCAGAAAACGTTTTTGCCCTTCTGGTTGAGTATGGTGTCAATGGCTATGGCGGTCTTTCCCGTCTGGCGGTCGCCTATTATAAGCTCCCTTTGCCCTTTGCCTATGGGTATCATGCTGTCTATAAACATTATCCCGGTCTCGAGCGGCTGCCTTACGCCCTGGCGGTCTATTATGCTCGGCGCGGGCGCTTCGATTGCCCTGTATTTGTCGGCCGAAAGCCTGCCCTTGCTGTCCATAGGTATCCCAAGCGGGGAAATGACGCGCCCTAAGAGCTGCTCTCCCACCGGCACCTGCACGACTGAGCCCGTGTTCCTCGCGGTCGAGCCTTCCGAAACGTCTATGGCGTCGTTGAGCAGCACCGCGCCCAGCCTTTCTTTAGACAGATTCATGACGATGCCGTACGCGCTGTTCTCGAACTGCAGAAGTTCGCCGTATTTGCAGCCTTCAAGCCCTTCCACCTGCACTATGCCGTCTCCGGAATACGTGACGGTTCCTATCTCCGAGTTTTCAAGGTCGCCTGTATACTCCTTTATGCGGTCGTCAGTAGTCTTTTTAAATTCGTCCGCGTCGAAATCAAGATTGAAATCGTCTATATCGACGCCGTAATCGCGGTAAGGCTCCGTCTCCGAATCGATAATAAAGTCTTTGAGCCTCCCTAAGTTCGAACGGATGCTCCTGTCGTAAACTTTATTATTCAGCACAACGATAAAACCGCCGAGCAGCGACGGATCGACTTCTACTTTAAAGTTGATCTCCTCGCCGGCAAGAGATTCAAACCGTCTCTTTATCGACTGGACGGTAAGTTCGTCCAGCTGGACGGCGGATTTGAGTTTTCCTTCAATAGCCAATTATCCCACCTTCTCAAAGAACTCGTCTATTATCTTGCGGTTGTCTTCGAGAGAAACTTCCCTTTCCAATACCTTTTCCGCGATCTGTACAGCCATATTGGTGATTTCAGCTTTCAGCTCGGCGCGGGTCTGGACTTTTTCCGCTTCTATTTCCTTTTTAGCGCGAAGCACAAGGTCTCTCGAATGCTCCTTTGCGTTGTCGAGTATCTCGCGGGCATGGTCTCTCGCTATCTCGTTGCTCTTGGTAATGACCGCCGCAGCCTTGTTGTCGGCCTCCGCCATTATCTTATCGTACTCTTCTTTCTCCCTTATGAGCCCTTTTTCACGCTCGTCAAGTTCGTCTACCTTATTGGCAAACGTATTCTCGCGCTTTTTCATGAATTTCAAAACAGGCTTATAAAGCAAAAGCCTTAATATAACGAAGAGTATTACGACATTCAATGCATGAATGCCGATCCATAAAGGATCCAAGCCTAAAGTGGATAAATCCATAATAACACCTCACTAACTATGTACAGCTTCGCCTTAAACGGTTACACTATCTTTCCTATAAGAAGGATGGCGATAACAAACCCGTAAATGGCAGTCGTTTCCGCAAACGCGAGGCCTATGAGCAGCATCGTGTTTATCTTTCCGCTGGCTTCCGGCTGGCGCGCCACCGCTTCCGTAGCGCGGCTGGTGGCAATGCCCATGCCAAGGCCCGCTCCAATGCCCGTGAAGACCGCAATCCCAACGCCTATCGCAATAAGTGCCATATTCTTACCTCCGTATTTATAAATTTTCCGCCCCGAAATGCCCGGAGGATCTCAGGGTTTTATACATGGTTATCTTTTTGTTCCGTAAGATACCGTCTCTTCCATGAACGAAAGCGTAAGTATCAGGAAAATATACGTCTGTATACCCACATGGAACAGGTTGAAATATATAGCCAGTACGGCGGGTATCCCTACGGAAGCCACGCTGTACAAAAGATCCATAACTATCATCCCCGCGAACATGTTGCCGAAAAGACGGAACGAAAGCGATATTGGGATGACTATGTGCGTCGCGATGTTTATCGGGAACATAAACGCCATCGGTTTGAAGAACCACTTTATCCTGCCGAATATCCCCGTGTAGAAAAGCCCGAACGCGTTGATGAGTATGAATGACATGGCAGCTATCGCGATAGTAAAATTGATATCCGTCGGCGGCGGGCGGAAACCGAACAGTTCCGCAAAGCTTGTAGTCACTATCATGATAGCTATGGTAAACACGTAAGACGCAAACCACGGCGCGCGCGCGCCTATATTCGACTTCGTGAACTTCTCGGAAAACTCGACGAACATCTCGAGTATGTTCTGTATACCTTTGGGAACCGTCTTGAAATTCCGGAGAACGAATACGCGTATAACGATTGCCGCGAGTATGACTATCAGCATTACGACCCACGCAACCAGTATCGTTTCGTTTATCTCGATCCCGAATAATGTCACCGTTTTCGGGGTGACGCTGGGTAATTTCTCTTCAAAAACCGGCCGGGTTATATTTGTTATCATATTGTCAAACATTGCTGCCACCATCTCCGTTTTCCGCATCCTGCCTGCGGCGTTTAAGCATATAAAGCGATACCGCCAAAAGCCCCAGCAGCATCCCGCCCGCCGTCCAGACAAGGTGTTCCAGCGAGACTGTCGATATCAAATAAAGTATTGCTACTATTGCCCCCATCTTCAGCATAAACAATGTAAACCCAAATATCTTCTCTTTTGGTTTGCCTTCGAGCATCATCCTGCCAAGCTTATTTACCGCCAGGACTTGCAATCCCCCTATTAAAATACCTGCAAACAATCCCCACATAACAATCCATTTTAATTAATATTGCTCGAAAATGCAAGTGACCCTTGATGAAAAAACTTTTTCGAGCGATCTGCTGCCATTATCGCGTTTTTCTCCGCTTAAAATGCCCTTTGCTCCGCAGTGGACGATCTTTGCGAAAGTTCCCGCGTCTATCACTTTGCCCTCTCCTATGTTGTTCCAGCCGGCAAAGTCGTCGGATATCCGTATATGCTCCAATATCTCTTCCGCCCCGAAGGCTTTTAGAAGCGCCTGCGCGTCTGCCACCCTCGCCATGCAGTACGGAACCAGCGGTTCCGTACCGTATGGAACTGCGTCATGCGGTTCCGCCGCGGGAATGAAATAAGAGGCGCTCCGGCCGCTCTTCAGAATATGATCCAGCAGAGGGTGCAGATCATCCTCGTTACCGCAGACAGTCTCTATTACTTCGGCTTCGCCTTTATTATCATAATATATCATATACGCGGCGGGAGTGCCGTTTTTTACGAGCAGCGCCGCTTTTCCCCCGTCCGCCATATATTCCCCGACGCGCCATTCCCATTCGCGCTCCCTGCGAATGACATATCCGTCGAAGCGGCTCATCATGGCGCCGTAAAGCGGGGCGAGCAGCCGCCAGTCATCGGTCTCTATGATAACTCCGTCAGTCCCGCTTTGTTTTTTGGCTTTCTTTTGATACACGTACGAATACGTTGCCCAGCCGAAGTTCTCGTAGAAGCTGTGCTTGAACGGATAAAGATGCGTCATGACGACCCCGCGTGACCGGAGAAGTTTAAGCGTTTCAAGAAGCAGCGTTCGCATAAGCCCCTGCCCCTGCCTTTCCTTCGCAGTCGCCGCGCCCGCTATGAACGCGGACTGCAGCGGCCGTCCCTGCACGCAGATCTCAAAAGGTATCATATGCAGCGCGGACACGAGCCGCCCGTCGAACACGCCGACAGAATTCCCCGGCAGCACCTTATTTGCAAAGTACCAGTCGATATACCTGTCTGAGTCGCCAAAAGCTTCCTTCCAGAGCGCTTTGGCGCCGTTTATGTCGGCCTCGCTAAGCAAACGGATATCCATATCATTCGTTCCTCAAACAATCGTATTTTTCGAGAAGGAAAACCGGATTATATGAAAGCTTTGCTTTCCGCAGGCCCTCCAGCCCCATGTCTTCTTCCCTGTTGATATATTTCATATCGCTCCATTCGTTCCTTACAAATTCCCTGTTTATAAGAGGGAACGCCCCTTCAAGATCCGCGTTCGCTTTCTCAATATGGATTATAGCCATATCGCCGAATCCTTCCCCAATAGAGAAGCCCTCCAGCCTGCCGTCCACAAACAAAAGTCCGCACTTTAAATCAAGCTTTTCAATGTTTTGCAGCGCCCGTTTTATTACCTCAAGCTCCTCGCGCCCCTCTGTGAAATCGTCTTTGCGGTGTATCCACTCTTCCTGAAGCGCTATACACGCCTCATAATCGTTATCGGTATATTTCCTGTATTCATAAGCGTGCTGTGAGATCAGATTGTTTATATGGTTCCGCTTTGCGTGCAGCTTTTTCCCTTTAAGGGTAGCTAAATCTTCCGCAAGATACACGTATTCATAGTTTATCCTGTCAGGCTCAAACCGGTATCTTCCGGGGCAATCCTTTTCAATCTGCGCTTTTATTTCATTGGTCACGCCCTTTATTAAAAAACTTCCCAGCGTGCTCATCATATATTCCTCGCATTTTCGAAGCGGCTCTGTAAAGTTTATATCGCATTCTTTAAGGAAAGGCGGCACCATAAAATCCTGCCCTGCATAATTGAAAATCAAATACATGGTATGCTTGTCGGCAAAGAAGCGGGTCTTCATCGCTTCCCCCCAGATATATTTGTTCGCAAACGAAGCCTCAATGTTGTGGTATCCGTAGCATACTGTGAACCTTTCGAAAAGCTCCTTATCTTTTAATTCGAGCGGTCTTAAGTTTAGCATGTTTTCTCCTGTTGTTGATTATTTGAAATCGATTATACAACAAAAGCTTCTGAAAATAAAACAAATAAACTTGACTGTCGCCGGATGAAAACCGACTGAAGAGGCTGTCCAAAAATTCTGTGTGCAGAAGGCTTCACCTTGAGGTGAAGGCTCTTTTCGGGCAGTCTCGAGATCATGAAAGTTTTTCAGGAGTGCCCATTTATATCAACCTGAATGTTTCGTTTGAACGACGATAGTTATACCCTGTAATGCAGGTAATAAATCCGACCTTAAATTCAACTTCCTTGATTTTCAAAAGCAGTTATACTATAATGCCCGCAAGCATTATATTGATTAGCAGACGGTCCCGCCCCCCTGTGGGGGAGCGGAACAAAAGATTATACTATAATTCCCGTAATACGCTGATTAAGCAATTGGAAAGCGGAGTATCCGCGCGTATGCTTGATCTGACAGAAAGGTACTATCGATGGATGAAATAAGCGGAGTAACTTATCCGAAGGGCTTTATTGCTGCAGGAGTCGCGTGCGGCATCAAAAAGAACGGCGATAAAGACCTAGCTATATTAAAATGCGAAACCGTGGCAAACGCGGCGGGATTGTTCACGCGGAATATAGTTAAGGGGCATTCGCTGCAGCTCGCGCAGGAAAACGTGGCGAACGGCAAGGCGCAGCTCGTCATAATAAACGCGGGCAACGCCAACGCGTGCCTAGCGGAGCGAGGCCGTCAGGACGCTTTGCTCATGGCGAAGCTCGCGGCTGAATCATTCGGGTGCAGCCCGGAAAACGTGCTCACCGCCTCCACCGGGGTTATAGGCGTTCCCCTGCCTTTGGATAAAATAGAGGCCGGGATAAAGAAAGCTAAGCTTTCGCGGGAGGGCGGCGATGACGCCGCGCAAGCCATAATGACTACGGATACCGTTATGAAACAGGCGCAGGCAAGCGTTGATATCGGCGGGAAGCAAGTGCGCATAGGCGGCATGGCGAAAGGCTCGGGAATGATACACCCCGACCTCGCGACTATGATCTCGGTAGTAACGACCGACGCGAATATATCGGTAAGCGCTTTGAGGGCCGCGCTTAAAACCGCTGCCGGCTGCTCTTTCAACAGGATATCGGTAGACGGGGACACGAGCGTATGCGATAAAGTGCTGCTTATGGCGTCCGGATTTGCCGGGAACGAAGAGATAACCGAAGGAACGGAAAACTACGTGTCGTTCCTGAGTGCGCTTGAAAATGTATGTATTACGCTGGCAAAGATGCTCGCCGGAGACGGAGAAGGGGCCACTAAGCTTATAACTATCCGCGTAAACGGGGCAGGATCGGATGCCGATGCGCACTCTATAGCCTGCGCCATAGCGAAGTCGCCTCTGTGCAAGACTGCAGCTTTTGGTAACGACGCAAACTGGGGCAGGCTGCTGACGGCGGCCGGATATTCGGGAGCTGCTTTCGACCCTGAAAAAGTCGATATATATATCGGAGACGTGCAGGTATGCAGGAAAGGCGGCGGGCTTGAGTTTGACGAAAGCCTCGCGCTTGCCGCCCTTAAACAGGACGAAGTCATATACACGCTCGAACTCCGCGAAGGCAGCGGCAGCGACTTAATGTGGACGTGCGACTTTTCATTCGACTACGTAAAGATAAACGCGAACTACCGCACCTGACCAAAGGGGGGCGTAACAATGAAATCAGATAATTCTTTGCATATGGATTTTGAAGTATCACAAGCAGACGTCGCATTTATTTGGGATAAGATCAGGGAATTCAACAGGTCGGCCGGGCCGATGCTCAAATACCCGCCGTATGAGCCTTACTCTGTTTTGGCCAGAGATAAAAACAACAGCATAGCAGCGGGGATAATAACGAGGCTGTATCTGAAAGCCATGTTCGTTGAAGTCTTTTGGATCGACGAGCGATACAGGAAAAAGGGGATAGGGTCGGAACTGTTGAAAGCGGCGGAAGACTACGCGAAAAAAGCAGAGTGCACTTTTGTACATCTCGATACTTTCAGCTTTCAGGCGATAGGATTTTATGAAAAATGCGGCTATTCGGTATTTGCCGTGTTGGACGATTATCCGGACGATATAAAAAGGTATTATTTAAAGAAGTATCTTTGATCCGGTTGTTAAGTACAGTTCATTTTTTATATGATCCTAATATCCTGTAAAGCTGATTGTATGCGGAAGATAATCCGGACAGCACGATCTGTGAGAAAAGGGCCGCAGAAGGCCTTTCTTCCGAAAACAGTGAAAAATACCTGGTTATTGCCCAGAAGGCTGCGACTCATATTTGATTTGCCCCTATGCGGAACGAAAAAACTAAATGCGCATGAAAAAAGAGCACAACGCTCTTTTATTTTGACCCGGCCGTGTTAAACATTAAAGTAACCGCCGCTTGCACCGCCTGAATTTTCGTTTTGCCGGCCCCCCGCCGCCCGCGCGCGCTCTCTCCCGGTCTTCTCGCCTGTCCTCCCCTCCAAAACGCAGCTTGAAGACGTGAGCGCAGATTGTATCAGTATGCCCGAAACGGCAATGCCCGCGGACGCGCCGGCTATGAATAACGCGTTGGCAGAGAGGAAACTGCCAAGGACCGCAAACAGCCCCGCGGAAATCCCGCTTGTATCCATTCCCTCGATATAGAGATATATCCCGGCAAACGCCGCAACACATGCCCCGAACAGCGATGTAAATACGATGACGGCATACTTTTGATAAACGGCGGCCAGCAATCCGGATAAGATACAAATAGTCAAAGCCGCGGGAACGGCATATGGAACGTTTTGAAGGCCGAACGCATTAACAACGTACAGAACGATAAGCGCGCCGCCTAATAATCCGGTAAAGAATCCCGATATCCTCTTTATGAAAAAGAGTATTATATATATGGCGACTCCGCTGCCGCCGAACAGCAGCCATGTGCCAAGAACATCAAACTGCATTTGCTTATACGCATATATATAGATAAGGCTTTCAATAACGATAAGCCCGCAGAGAGGCATCAGCAGCCGCCCGAGCTTGTACCCGAAAAACGTGAACAGAAGCCCCAATACTACCGCCGCTCCCCCGCTTATA
>CAZDZY010000103.1:0-10786 GCA_964510055.1 uncultured Christensenellaceae bacterium | reverse complement strand
CGGGAGAGGTGATAACCGGGGACCTTGCCACGCCCATAAAATATTTCAACCCCGAGATAAAGAGCGCGTATAAGCAGATAGAGCATGTGGCGGAGCAGAAGCTCGTCGCCATGCTGCCCGATGAGATAAAGGGCGAGTATGAGGAGCTGATACTCGGGAGGGAAGAAGACAAAGAAGTTTACGCGCTTGTGAAGGCGGCAGACAGGATATGCGCGTATATCAAATGCGTCGAAGAACTGTCCGCCGGGAACAGGGAGTTCGAGAAAGCGCAGAAGACGATACTCGCGACTATAGAAAAGCTCGATAAGCCCGAGGTAAAATATTTTATGGACAAATTTATACCGAGCTTCGAACTTTCGCTGGATGAGTTGAACTGAAAAGATGGATAACCTGAGGCGAAAACATAATCGGGTAAAGGGCTATGATTAAAGCCAAAACGGCGCTTATTTTATAACGGTTTGTTCTAAAGACAGAAATCAGGGGACGAACTTTAAATGAAACGAATAAATAAAAAAAATTTAAGAAACGCGGAAGAAATAAACCGGTTGGCCATGGCGGGGCTAAAGGAGAATTATGATATTGCGAAAAAGTATTTTAAATTGAACGCAAAGAGAAATCCATCTTATATAACTTATAATAATTTAGCCTGGTATTACTTTAAATGTGAGGAATTGAATCCTTTTTGGTATAATTCAAACCCTTTTAAAAAATCATTAGAATATTGTATGAAAGCGCTTGAGCTAAAAGCCAACGTATCGTCGTTAAGGCTGTTAAGGAATATTTTTTACTCGAAGAAAGAATACGACAAAGCCAAAGAGATTCAGGAACGTATATTTGAAAGCTTTAAAAGCGGCCAGCCCATAGATAAATATATAGATGATTGTTATGTTATGGGTTGTATTTATTTTAGGCTGGAAGACTACGGATCTGCGGAAAAATATCTGAAAAAGGCATTTGATTATTTTTATTCACTAAAGACTTTTGATTTCGACGAAGCTTTTGTTACATATGCTCTATGCTTAGTTAAAATGGGCAATTATGATGAAGCAAATAAAATCGGCGACTTTTTATTGGACGCTTTCACGAAAAATGAAGAAGATATCTGGCTTATGCAGATATTGATTATATATTACTATACAGACAATTTTGAAAAGATTAAAGGGCATATAGAAGAGTTAGAGCGAAAGTGGGTTATACAGGAAGATGTATTAGCAATTATTCTTTTAACACACAAACATTATTATTCAAAAGAAGAGTGTGAGAAAAGATACATTGATATAATCGAAAGAGAGAAAGAGGGACGTACCCCAGGTTGGCGGAAGAAAGAATTGGTGCCACTAATAAAAGTGCATGAACAAATCAATATGGGAATAAAACCGGAAATAAAATATGAGCCGCTTCGCTATTTTTTTATAAGTAATTATTTAGAATGTTAACGCGATAATAACATATCGTAGAAATAATTCAGCAGAGTTAAATAAAAACGGGGAGTCCTACTCCCCGTCCGATATCAGCTTTTCCAGCTTGTTTTTCACCCGCTGCAGCGCGTTGTCCACCGACTTTACGCTCCGCTTCAAGTCCTGCGCGACTTCTACATACGACCTGCCGTCGATGTATTTGCGCAGCACCTGCATCTCGAGAGGGGAAAGCAGTTTGCCCATTTTCGACTCGATAGTCGAAAAATCTTCCCTGCCTATTATTATATCTTCCGGGTTCGACACCTTAGCGCTCGCGACTATGTCGATAAGCGTCCTGTCCGACTCCTCGTCGAACATGGGTTTATTGAGCGATACGTAAGAATTGAGGGGCTTATGCTTCTGGCGCGTAGCCGTTTTTATTGCGGTTATTATCTGGCGCGTCACGCAAAGCTCAGCAAACGCGCGGAATGTAGTCAGTTTGCTGCCGCGGAAATCGCGTATGGCTTTATAGAGGCCTATCATGCCTTCCTGGACTATGTCTTCCCTGTCGGCACCTATAAGGAAATAAGAACGGGCTTTCGCGCGTACAAAGTTTTTATACTTATTCAGTAAGTACTCAAGAGCGTCGCCGTCGAATCCGCGGGCTAGTTCCGCGACGGCTTCGTCAGGCATGTCCTCATAGCGCACCTGCGCTTCTTCCAAAGAGCTTCTTATGGTAGTCAAGAATTTTTCCTCCGCAAGCCTCTATTGTTTGATTATATATGCTGCAAATATCTGAGTCAATATGTACAGGGTCTATTATTATATTTATCGGGAGTTAAAACTATAGTATGTCAAAAACGCCGGACGCAAGCCTGTTTTTAAGCCCGCTTTTGGAAAGCGAAGACCTATCGAAAAGCTTTTTGAATACTTTTCCCGGGAAGCTTTTATTTAACCGGTCCAACTCTCAAGGCGTTACCTTATAACACCTGCTTGGAGGGCGCCAAAGCCGTCAGGCAGGAAACCACAAACAGACATATAATACAGAACGAGGAAACCGGCCGTTACTGCTGTTCCTGCCGCAGCTTTTCGTACATTAGCACTGCGGCGGCCACGGCCGCGTTAAGAGAGCCCGTCTGCCCTTTCATTGGTATGCTGGCGTTAAGATCGCAGTTCTCGAGCACCAGCCTCGATATCCCTTCGCCCTCCGAACCTATAACGAGCGCTATCGGGCCTTTGAGGTTCACCTGGTCGGCCCTCTGGCCCGAGACGTCGGCGGCGGCTATCCATACCCCTTTTTCTTTAAGTTCCTTGATGGCCGCGTTTAAGTTCGTTACTTTGACTACGGGCAGCAGTTCGGCTGCGCCCGAAGAAGACTTGTAAGCAACAGACGAGAGCGAAGCGCTCCGGCGCTTGCCAATTATCACCCCGTGCGCTCCCAGCACCTCGGCGCTCCTTATTATCGAACCCAAATTGCCTTCATCGGTGATGCCGTCGAGTATTATGATGAACGGGGGCTCGTTTTTCGACTTGGCGATATCGAGTATGTCGTCGATACTCCCGTACTCTTTGGCTGCGGCCATAGCTACTACGCCCTGGTGGTTTGCGGGCTTACCGGCGTATCCGAACGGCATGCACAGGTTGTCGAGCTTGCGCTTGTCCACCCGTACCACAGGCAGTTTTTTCTCATGCGCAAGCGTCAGCACCTCGCGTATGCTCGGGTCGTCTATCTCCTTCGCCGCCAGCAGCTTATCGAGAGGCCTGCCTGATTTTATCGCGGACTTTACCGCGTTCCTTCCGTAAATTATGTCCATCTATCCAACTATCCTTTTTTGCTTTTGTTTGACCTCATCCGGTTTACCGCACGTCATTTTTCCTTCGCTGCATCCGCCGCGTACGCATGAAGGGCCTGCCGTCTTAAAAAGCGCCGGAGAAACGGCGGATACGAGCGCGAGCATGCTCCACGCCAATTCCCGTATCTCCCACTGCGCGCGGTTGCAGCACCGCAAGGTAAAGAAGTGAAGCAGTTCCCTCGCGTTCATAGTGAGCATCATCTTCGTCTCGCACGCCCCGGGGAGCACGAACCGCGCGTCCTCGTTCGATTTTTCGCCTTTGCCGCCCAGCTCTCTCTGCCATTCGTCGTACCATTGCTGTATCGTGCTCATCTGGCGCTCATACTTTTCTATTGCTTCGCCGCCGAGAGCCCGTATGCCCGGCGGTACTATATACGAAAATCCCTTTTCAGAGTAGCTCACATACCGCTGCGACTGCGCCGAAAAGCTCGCTATCCTGTGCCTTGTTATCTGCGCGAGCAGCGTCCTCGAGACTCCTTCGATGCCAAAGGTGAAGCTCGCGTGTTCTATGGTCGAGAGGTGGCCTATATCCACTATTCTTTCTATGTACGCCGATGTGCTCTCGTCGGTCAGACCGTCTGAGATATCAGCTATGCCCGACGGGCTGTAGCAGAGCTTCGCCGCCATTGCGGTAAGCTTCTCTGCTTCGGGCGTGTATGAGAGCAGTCTTACGCTTTGTTTGACCTCAGGCATTTTTATTTTTCTCCCCTCTATTGTAACCGCCGGTTAATTCGATATGCCACCTTGGCGGCTGGATTCTGTGTCCTACTGCGTCATGAAACCTTGAAATAGCGCCGCTATTCCTGTGGTTTCATTCCTTGTAGGCCGCAAAACCTTCTCGCCAATGGGGCATATCTCATTTAATCAGTGGTTACTTAAAAAATGTTCTATTATTATCCGGAACAGACCCTCCAGCCGTTCGCTATCGCCCTTAAGATACAGATATCCGATGACTGCCTCAAGCCCCGTAGCCTGCGAATAATCTTCGCGGCTCATGTTTTTAGTGGGGGCGGACTTTGCGTTTTTTCCCCTTCGGAAAACGTCGGCTTCGCTTTCGGTAAACTTGTCTTTAAGCATTACGGCTGCCTCGGCCTGCGAGCGGGCGTTCACTATCCCGGAAGCCAGCGAATGCAGCGCTTCCACAGTTCCCATATTATTTTTCACCAGGCAGCCCCTGATATACAGGTCGTAGACCGTATCGCCTATATAAGCGAGGTTCAATACCGGAAGCTCGCGCAGTCTGTTTTCGCTTAAGGGATTAAGCGATATATCGTATGGGCTTTCAGGTTTTTTATTTTCCATCAGAAAAATTATAGCATAACCGGCGGCATTAAGGTACAGGACAATAAAAATAATCGGCAATATTCACGGCCGGCGTTACGATATCATTAAGTCAGCATTTATTATCGCTTAAAATATGGTAAAATGAATAAAGCAACTGAAATCTGTTTTTTTATAAAAAGCTATAATATCGTATTGACTCTGACATCGTGTCGCAGTTTATAATCCGGAAGTGAAAGGGGTAAGGACAATGGATGCGGTAACAATAAGCCAGGTCTCAAAGAGTTTCGGCGTTTCGACGAGGATGATGCGGTATTATGAGCAGGCAGGCCTTTTAAGCAGCTTTCGGAGTGATGATTACGCCTACCGCATGTACGATGAAGCCGCCTTAACAAGGCTGCGCCAGATACTGATACTCAGAAAGCTGCGCATTCCTTTAAGGCAGATAAAAGCCATACTTCAGAAGCCCGACGCAGTTGCGGTCATAAACGTCTTTCAGCAGAATATCGACGATCTTGACGATGAGATAGCCGCGTTATCCACTATCAGAAGCGTTCTCGGCCGCTTCGTGGAGGAGCTTAAGAAAGCGGCGGATATCCAGATAAACCGGCTGATCACGCAGGACAAGGCCGTACTTGCCGCCATTGAATCCTTATCCCATATAAGTATAAATTTCAAGGAGGATAAGACAATGGAAAAGTTGAAGAACGCGGAAGATAGCTTGTCAAATCTTAAAGATGTGAGGATAGTGTACCTACCGCCGGCAACAATCGCATCTGCGCATCATATCGGTGACGAACCCGAATATAATGCCGGCATGATGATGGAAAAGTTCGTTCGGGATACCGGCCTTATCAGTATCAAACCGGATATGAGGCATTACGGGTTCAATCACCCGAATCCGGTGGACGCGACCGGTTTTCACGGTTACGAGATGTGGGTAACGATCCCTGATGAAATGAAGGTTCCTGCGCCGCTTATTAAAAAGCGATTTGCGGGAGGGTTGTACGCAGCCCATATGATACCCATGGGCAATTTCAACGAATGGGAATGGCTTATGGAGTGGGTCAATAAAAGCGAGAAATATGAGTTTACCGGGGATATGCAGGATCAGGAGCATATGTGCGGGCTGCTCGAAGAACACCTGAATTATATCAGCCATTTGGCCCAAAGCAACACCGAGCCGGAAGATATGCAGCTCGACCTGCTGATCCCCGTTAAGGAAAAGAAGTAACGATCCTATAGCGTCTGCTTCGTTAGTATGAGGGGCTTTAGACTGAAGGCAGAATTCAGAAAAGTATCTACGCGCGTGCGCGGATAAAAGATATCTTACAGGACGTCGTTATTACCCTTCGATCGCGCATTTTAATCAACGTAAGGGTAAAAATAGTCCTATGAAAAAAGGATCCGTTACCACCCCCAATGATAAAAAGCCTTTCCGGGGACCCCGCGTTAAAAAAGCGGCCGTAGGAGTTGTGTCGGGATTCATAGCGGGATTGCTTGGTTCGGGCGGGGGCATTGCCGTAGTGGAAGGCCTTGAAAGGACGGGCACGGAGGAAAAACGCGCCCACGCTACTTCCATAGCGGTCATATTGCCTATATCTGCATTGTCTGCGGCGCTGTATTTTACGGGGGGATATGTGCCTCTCACAGAAACGCTGTATCTTTGCGGTGGGGCGGTCGCCGGGGGGCTCGCCGGCGCGTTTTTCCTGTCGAAAGTAAAAGTAAAACTGCTCAACCGGATATTCACGCTGCTCATACTAGCATCCGGCGTAAGGCTGCTGTTTTGATACTCTATGTGATATTCGGAGCCTTATTCGGCATAGTCGGCGGAATGGGGCTTGGCGGCGGTATAGTGCTGATACCCTGCCTTACGCTTATCCTCGCATTATCCCAGCACGAAGCGCAGGGCATGACGCTGTTCGCTTATATCCCTATGGCGCTGTTCGCGCTTATCTCCCACATACGCCGGAAAAATGTGAAGCTTAGGCCTGCGCTTTTTCTGACCGCGTTCGGGTGCGTAGGCGGAGCCGGGGGATATTTTCTTGCAACCGCTATAGACCCGGCCACACTCAAGACGATCTTTGCCGTTTTTATGATACTGGTCGCGCTCCTCCGCGTATGGCGCCAGGAAGTAAAACCATTGATGGAAAAGGAAAGAAACCGATAAAAATATTGTTGACACTTTAAATATGTATAATTATAATAAACTGTAAATATATCAAAGGCTGTGAAAGGGATAACCGTTTTTTAGCAGTTGAGAGAGCCGCCGGCTGGTGCGAGGCGGACTAAACGGAAAACGGCGCTCGACCCGGAGCCTCAGGGCTGAAAAAATAAGTAAGCTCTGACGCGGAACAAGCGTTATTGTCAAGGCTATTGCCTTATTGAGCTGGCAGCCGGCGGCTGCAAGCAGAGTGGTACCGCGAACCTTATCGTCTCTGTAGACGCGTAAGGTTTTTTTATTATCAGCAGATTATATTACAGGCGGAAATAAGTATTTAGGAATAGAGGTGCATATTTATGCCGGAATTCATCAATATGACTATAGGAGATCTCCTGGATCTAAAGGCGAAGGAGTATCCCGAAAAGGACGCTCTTATCCACCCGTACGAGGGTATACGCTATAACACAAGGCAGTTTAAGGAAGTATGTGACATTACCGCTCGCGGCCTTATGGCAATGGGAATAGAAAAAGGAGACCACGTGGCGATCTGGGCGACGAATTATCCGCAGTGGATCGTTTGCCAGTTCGCTACAGCCAAGATAGGCGCGGTGCTTGTTACAGTAAACACGAACTACAAAAAATATGAGCTTGAATACCTCTTAAAGCAATCGGATACCAAGATGCTTATTATGACGGGGGGGACAAAGGAAAACAATTACGCCGACCACATCAATGCCATATGCCCCGAGCTTGCGGCGTGTAAACCGGGCGGGCTTAACAGCAAGAAGCTGCCCTTCCTTAAAAGCGTCGTGTTTCTTGATGAAGAGAAGCATCCGGGTATGTATAACTGGAGCGACGTTGAGAAGGCTGCCCCAAATGTGAGCGAAGAACAAAGGGCGCAGCGCCAGAGGCAGACCGACCCTCAGGACGTTATAAACATGCAGTATACGTCGGGGACGACCGGATTCCCCAAAGGCGTCATGCTGACGCATTATAATCTTGTAAACAACGGCAAGGCAATAGGCTCATACATGAAGTTTACTCACAAAGACAGGCTCTGCATAACCGTTCCCCTTTTCCACTGTTTCGGGTGTGTGCTGGGCGTTATGGCGTCAGTAACGAACGACGCAGCCATGATAGTGATCGACCACTTCAACCCGGTGCAGGTAATGAAAGCGATACAGAACGAAAAGTGCACGGCTGTTCATGGCGTTCCTACCATGTTTATCGCCATGCTGGAGAATAAGGATTTTTCCACGTTCGATTTTTCCACGCTGCGCACCGGTATAATGGCAGGATCTCCCTGCCCGGTCGAAGTGATGAAGGCTGTCGTGTCGAAGATGGGAGCGAAAGAGATAACCATAGTATACGGCCAGACCGAAAGCTCTCCCGGCATAACGCAGACGAGCGCCGACGATACGCTCGAGCATCGCGTATCAACTGTCGGGCGCGCGTATCCGAACGTCGAGGCGAAGATAGTGAACCCGGAGACGGGCAAGGACGCGCCTGTCGGCACGATAGGCGAGATAGTGACGCGCGGGTACCACGTTATGCGCGGTTATTACAACATGCCCGAAGCTACCGCTCAGGCCATCGATAAAGACGGGTGGCTGCATACGGGCGACCTCGGGATAATGGACGAAGACGGTTATTTTAAAATAACCGGCAGGCTGAAAGACATGATAATACGCGGAGGCGAGAACATTTACCCGCGCGAGATCGAAGAATATCTGTATACCCACCCCGCAGTAAGGGACGTTCAGGTGGTGGGAGTCCCCGATAAAAAATACGGCGAGGAAGTGCTTGCCTGCGTCATACGCAAGGAAGGGGCTGGAGTCACCGAGACAGACCTTATAGAATACGTCAAAAGCGGGCTGTCGAAGTTCAAATCGCCGCGGTATATTAAGTTTATAGATTCGTTCCCCATGACGGCGAGCGGTAAGATACAAAAATATAAACTGCGCGAGTGGGCTATTGGCGAGCTTCACCTTGAAGACGCCGCGGGCATTGAAACGGCCTGATAAATTTAACGACTAAAGGCTCCGTAAAAATGGAGCCTTTTTATATTGTACTCTTTAGTTACCGGCATAAAAGGCCGGCCTCGTTCATAATTATTGTTTTGAAGGGGGAGAAAAGCCATGAATATGAACGCTGCCGCTCCAGGCAATAAAGCAAAAGAAAAAAGAGCATCCCTGTCGGAATTTATGAAGAACGCCCTTAAAGGAACGCTTATCTCGATGATATTCACGATAGCCGTAATACTCCTGTTTGCTTTGATAATAAAGGAAACGGGCCTTGCGGACAACATTATCCGCCCCGTGAACCAGGTAATAAAGATAGCGGGCATCGTCGCGGCGGCTTATTTCGCCGTTAAAGGGCTTGCCGACAAACATTGGCTGTGCGGCGGCATAACGGGGATAATGTATATGCTTTTAAGCTATCTCATATTCTCGCTTATCGAAGGCGTGTTCGGTAAAATAGCCCTTCTGTTTTCCGACCTGCTCATGGGCATGCTTATAGGATTGGTATTCGCGATAATAGCCGCTAATTTCTTCGGCGGGACGAGAAGAAAAACAAAGAGGATGCCCAAACGCAGGATAATCGCACCCGGCAAATAAGAGTTGCACGGCAGGCAGTTATATTATATAATCTTTTAGCAAAGATCCGCGAAGATTATGGAGGTCACTGCATGAAACATATAAAAACAGTCGTACGGGGCAGCCTTAAGAACAACAAAGAGAAAACAGGCTGCGGCGAGTGCCAGACGTCCTGCCAGTCGGCATGCAAAACATCCTGCACGCTCGCAAACCAGAAGTGCGAAAAGAAGTACAGATAACGGATACAAAAAAACGCGGCGGAAACTGGGCCGCTTTTTTGTTTATTTAACAATTTACAGGGGAGCATACGGTGGTACATACATTCAAATACAATGATGATTATTTCGCGCTCGACGTCGAGTCGGGCAGCGTGCATATGCTGGACAAGCAGGGATACGACGCTGTAACCCTGCTCGCCGAAGCTGAGCAGCGGGGAGAAGACATTGAAAGCGCCGCCAAAGGCGGCGGGATATATGAGGAGATATTACAACTCAAACAGGAAGGCCTTTTATTTTCGCAGCCCGAAGAAGGCGTAAAACGGCCGAAAAACGTGCTCAAAGCCGCCTGCCTGCATCTCGCGCACGACTGCAGCCTGCGCTGCGATTACTGTTTTGCTAAAGGCGGCGCTTTTGCGGGCAAAAGGGAGCTCATGAGCGCGGAAACCGCAAAAGCCGCGATAGACTTCATAGCCTCGGCCTCAGGCTCGAGGCGCAATATTGAGATAGATTTTTTCGGAGGAGAGCCTCTTCTCAATTTCGAAGTGCTGAAACAGACGGTCGGTTACGCGAGGAGCATAGAAAAGAGAAGGGGCAAGAAGTTCCGCTTTACAGTGACGACTAACGCGTATAATATCACCGATGAAATGAAACAGTATATCGAAGAGAACATGAATAATATCGTCGTAAGCATCGACGGCAGGCCGCATGTGCACGACGCGATCCGCAAAACGGCGGGCGGGGGAGGCAGCTATGAACGGGTCGCCCGTAACGCGAAGGAACTGCTGCTTAAAAGGAAAGGCGAGTATTACGTAAGGGGCACTTACACCGCAGACAACCTGGATTTTTCAAAAGACGTTCTGCATATAGCCGATATGGGATTCAAAGGCGTATCCATAGAGCCGGTAGTAACAAAGGGCAGGCATGCTCTTAAGGAAGAGCATCTTGACACGTTATATAAAGAATACGACGCTCTGGCCTATGAATACGAGAAAAGGCGCAAAGAAGGCAAAGGCTTTACGTTCTTTCATTTCATGGTGGATCTTGACGCAGGGCCGTGCCTGCAAAAGCGTATCCGCGGCTGCGGCGCGGGCACGGAATACGTAGCGATAGCGCCGTCGGGGGATATCTACCCCTGTCACCAGTTCGTAGGCAAACCGGATTTCCTTATGGGCAGCGTTTCGGGCGGTAAACTGAAAGAAAAAATATCCGAAAAGTTTGACGCCTGCAATATATACAATATTGAAAGCTGCGGCGAATGCTGGGCAAAATATTACTG
>CAZDZY010000102.1:0-10871 GCA_964510055.1 uncultured Christensenellaceae bacterium | reverse complement strand
TACGACAGGAGAGCGGAAGAGCCCGAGCTCATTACCCCTAAAGACCCGCACAACGACGCCGAGAAGTTCCTTTACGGGCTGTTTGAGAAGATGGGCATAAACGTAAACCTGGATTCGAAAACAGAAGACGATATCATAAAGATAGACATGTCGGGCAGGTCGATGGGCATGCTTATCGGCAGGCGCGGAGAAACTTTGGACGCGCTTCAATACTTAACGAGCCTTGTGCTCAACAACAACCGGGAAGCGTACACGAAAGTCATGCTCGATACCGAGAATTACCGCAAAAAGAGAGAAGAAGCTTTAAAGAGGCTGGCGGTAAGGCTGGCGGATAAGGTGCAGAAAACAGGCAAAAGGGTTGTACTTGAGCCTATGAACCCGTACGAGAGGCGGATACTCCACGCGACGCTGCAGGACTTCGGCGGGATAACGACTTACAGCGAGGGCGAAGACCCGTTCCGCAGCGTGGTGGTCGCGGTCAAAGGAAGGGAAACGGAGCCCGGAACTAAAATACAGAGCGTAGAAGAATAGACAAGAGACAAAGCGCATCAGGTAAAACTGAGGCGCTTTTTGATCGGATGAATTTTATGACACCAAAAATTAAAGTCAGTGTAGAATTCCTTTCTCCGGAAGATGGCGGCAGGGTAATACCTTTATGTTTGGGTGAGCAATATAGGCCGCACATAAGAATAATCGGGGATACAGAATATCTTGGTGTTCAATTCATAGATACGTATAATAAACAAATAGTTCCGGGCGAAGTAATTGAAACCGAAGTAAGGCTGCCATACTACCCTAGAGTGTCATATGAAAAATTGTTGGAAAACCGGGAATTTGAGATACTGGAAGGGCCAAGGATCGTCGGCAAAGGAAAAACCATTGGCCCTGTATCGTTTGGTTAAGGAATAAGTTATGAGAAAATTAATACCGATCGCAGTTGTTATGATGTTAATTGTTCTATGTTCCCCCGGCTGCTCGGCTATCGAAACACGTACCGATACAGAGCCCCTGTATAATCACCTGCCGGATTTGTCGATAAAAAGCGCCTGCTGGTACGGCGGCGTAAAGGAAGACAGGTCTCCGACAGTCGGGCCGTGTACATGTGTAATATACGGCGTCGCGAAAACAGAAGATGATTTCGCGCAGAGCATTAAAAAAGAATACGAATGGACCGGCGGAGATACAGGCCGTATCTTTGATTTGCTCAACAATATTGATGCGAAAGATTATCTCGGTAAAGAGCAGGACTATCTTTACTGCAGGGACTTTACAGAGAACAAAACAAACACGTTAAACTCTGATTTATCGGCCGGTTCTGAAAACAACATGATAAGCTTCGATGTTTTTGTCTGCTTTGAAAACAATACTATCATTTTTTACGCGGAGTTTATGAATTTTTGATTTCAGAGATAAAAAGACCGCCGGCAAAACACTGATCGGATTTGAATGACTGAATAATTTGCCTGCGATGCAATAGAAAGAAGGAGATTAATAATGGAGACAAAAACGATAACCGCTACTGTACTGCCGGGACAATATTTTATTTCATCTTTACAAAAAATAAATGACCACTTAGAGGAAAATCGGATATATTTTTTGTTTTCCGAGAAATTGGACGAAGGCAAATGGAGGGTCAACTTATCGTTTGAAAGGATAGGCAAAGAAAGCTTTTTGTCCTCTGAAGCGGGTTACGGTTTAGGCTACTCATCCTCTGATATGATTTCTTTCATTGTTGAACCCGAATCCGAGATCAAGCTGGCGCATTACTTCACGACCAGCATCAGCGAGACGGTACAGGACATTACATTGTTTGGGAATGTTAAAGAGAAGCAGCATGAAATATTATATTACTTTGATCATCTCGTATTCAAGGAAATCTGTCAGGATTCGATCGTCGTAGAAACATATTGGGAGCGGGAGGAATGACGTTCCTGTAAAAAACAGATGCTAAACAGAAACCGTTCTGTTTAGCATCTGCTAAATTTATTTCAATCTTACAGCGTATCCATGAACTCCTTATACTGCGCGAACGCTATGCCCGGCTCCTCCAGCGAGAGGTCCCAGCGTTTTACCCATTCGAGCGAGTAGAAACCTTCATAGCCGAAAGCCTTGAGCGCCTTCACAGCTTCCTTAACGGGCACGCTGCCTTCGCCCAGCATCCTGTAGCACACCTTTTTGCCGTCCATTACGGAGTCTTTTATATGCACATGCTTTATGTATTTGCCTATAGTTTTTATAGTATAATCCGGCCTTTCCCCGAAGAAACGGAACGGGTGGTGTATATCCCACAGCACGCCTATATTGTCGTGCATAAGGTCGCCCAGCAGCGCTTCTATCATACGCGTTTTGGCAAAAAAACCGTTTGTTTCGATGAGCGGCATAACTCCCTTTGTTTTTGCGTAATCGGCTATCTCCCCGAGGTTCGATTTTAATACCTTTAAGTCGACGCCGTCCGACGGGGCAGGCCCTTCGTCACCGAGCAGCCGGAGGTACGTCGCCCCTATGGCGCAGGCGGTATCGACGTAAGCTTTGGCTTCTTCTGCCATGTCCTCGTTATTAAGGTTGCAGGAAGACGTAAGGCACGGGATTTCGAGAGAGAGCGATCTAAGCCTTTGTTTTGTGGACTCTATTTTCTGGGGCGAAAGCTCTTCTATGGCGGGCACGAAAAGCTCGCCTAAGATGCCCCTTATCTCAATGCCGTCAAATTTAAGGTCGGACGCGAACGTTATTATCTCGGTAAACGACCACTCAGGGCACCCCAATGTGGAAAAACATGTTTTCATAAGAACCCTCCTTTATACGCCTCTTTAACAGCTATTTTATATCCATTATATCTTTAAAATCCGAAAGGGCTTTTTTAAACTCGCTCATGCAATTCTTTACGGGAGCGCCGTCCGCAAAATCCACCCCTGCCTTTTTAAGGAGCTCGAGCGGGTAGTCGCTGCCGCCGCTCTTTAAGAATTCCTTATACGCTTCCAATTGTCCTGCTTTTTTGCTGTAAATATTTGAGGCTATCATGACTGCCGCCGAGAATCCGGTGGCGTATTTATACACGTAAAACGCGTTGTAGAAGTGGGGGATCCGTGCCCACTCGAGCGCTATAGTCTCGTCGGTCTTCATCACATCGCCGTAATAGAGACGGTTCAGATCGGCATACTTTCTGGAAAGAGCCTCGCCGGTGAGCGGCTCTCCCGCCTCGCACATCCCGTGGGATATCTTTTCGAACTCCGCGAACATCGTCTGGCGGAGCACAGTGGTGCGGAACTGGTCGAGATAGTGATTAAGCGTGTATTTTTTGAGCGCCTCGTCCGCATGCTCCAAAAGATATTTCGTCAGCAGTATCTCGTTGACTGTAGACGCAACTTCCGCGACGAATATAGTATACCCTGCCAGCGGATACGGCTGGTTCCGGTCGGAATACCATGAGTGCATGGCGTGCCCCAGTTCGTGCGCTATGGTATATACGCTGTCGAGGTCTCCGCGGTGATTGAGCAGCACGTACGGGTGTACCCCGTACGCCCCCCACGAATAAGCTCCGCTCGTCTTGCCTTCGTTCTCGAATACGTCTATCCACCCCTCGCCGCGCGCGCGGGATAGAAGAAGAGCGTATTCTTCTCCCAGAGGCGACAGCGCTTCCCGGGTCATTTCCATCGCTTTCTCAAAGCTGTACTTGCCGCCGGTCTCGCCGACAAGGGGCACGTATATATCGTACATCGCTATCTCGTCGAGCCCTAAAAGCTTCTTTCTCATTTCCACATAGTCGTACATTATACCGAGGTTCTGGTGCACGGCCCCGATAAGGCCTTCGTAAAGCGTTTCGGGGACGTTATCGGAAAACAGCGCTTTCGGAAGCACGCCCGGGTAATTCCTTACCTTCGAGTAAAACACGTCTTTTTTTACGCTTGTGGAATACGCCGCAGCTATAGTGTTGATATTTTCGCGGTACGCGCCGTAGTATGTTTCGTATGCGTCCTTTCGTACCTGACGCGCCGCGTGCTGCATCAGTTCAATGTACTTTCCGTGCGTAAGCTGTACTTTGCCTTCAGGCGTCTCTACCGTGCCGAACTTCATATCGGCGTTGTTGAGCATCGTGAATATGTCTTTCGCTCCCGACGCGAAATCGGAGCTTAGCGAGAGCAGCTTTTCTTCGCTTTCGCCAAGAACGTGCTTCTTCTGGCGAATAGTATCCTTTATCATGAACGCGTAAGGCAAAAGCGCCTTTTCCCCGGAAATAAACCCGAGCAGTTTTTGTTCATCCTGCGCCAGCAGCGCGGGCGCCATGAACGATGTCTCGCCCGACAGCGCTACCAGAAGGCTCATCGCCCTGTCCGTCATTGCCTGGTATTTCGAATTGCCGTTGTCCTCGTCGCGGCGCATCTTGGCGTATACGTAAATCCTCTCGCCCAAAAGCGCCGCCTCGTCCGCTTTGATCAAAGCGTTCGCGAGGTTCCCGGCGGTGTCCGCGAAGCCTTCTTTAAGCTTCCCTATTCCGGGAAGCATGTCTTTGAGCCTGCCGTAATCCTTTTCCCAGTCTTCGTCCGAAGCGTACAGGCTTCTTAAGTCCCATTTATATTTATCTTCTATCTCGCTGCGTTTCATATCATCCTCGTTACAATTTTAATAATAAGTATGCCCCAAACGAGTCTTTCAAGACTTGCTTGGAACGCGAATATCTTTACCTTTAAAGATTATCTTTTGGGATGTCTTTGTATCTAAAAGCCTCGAATGTATACGTTCACCATAATGCGTTTTTAACTCATGAAGTGCAAAATTAGTTATGATAACAGTATGTAAATCAGCGCTACACCTTTCATTGAGAAGATTAAAGAAATATTCAACTGTTACGTTTCTGGTCATAGGCTCTGTGCCAATATCATCGATTATTAGAAGCGGTACTTCAAATAAAGGTGACAGGTCTACTTCTTCACCAAGTCTGTCTTTGTGAAACAATGAGAATAATTTATATGCTGTATAAAATGCGGCAGGATATCCGCGCTCTATAATACGATGCATAATACATTTAGCAATATACGTTTTTCCTAGTCCAATAGCTCCTGATAAAACTAAAATAAGTGGACAATCAGGAAAATTATCTGCGTACGCTTCTGTACGTTGCTTATAGTTCTGCATCTCATCTCTTTGTGATTTCCCTTTATCTATAGGCGTGTCATCAAATATTTGTAAGTCAAATCGCTCAAAACTCACATTAATATCAGTCAATCCCGCATCATTGAGTTTATCTTTTAAAGCACGCTTTTTAAAACAGTTGCATCGTTCTCCATTATTCAGAAGCCCTGTATCACTGCAAATACTACATGAATAAATAGGATCTAAATAATTCGAAGGTAACCCCGCATTTATAAGCAAGTCACGTGCATTTTTACGAAGCGCTTTTATTTGCGTACTATAATCGTTATCTCCCGATAACGCGTTAAATATCCTCTTTTGCTGAAGATCTTTTATCTTTAAAAAAATATCGCCAAGCTTCGGTATTTTATTTAAGGCCTCCCGTTCCCGGCGTTTTTCTTCTAGATTGTTTTTGGCTCGTATCTTTTCATATTCTTCAAGAACATCGGATATACTCAAGATTATGCTCCTTCGTCACTAAAGAAATCTATTGCAAGATGATCGTAGTTTTCTGTTGGCCTTTCGTTGTATAGGAAATCTTTTTTAACATTCTGATTAACGGAATACTTCTTCGTCTCCCTTTGCGCGTCTTTAAGGGTCCTGACTCCCGCGTTATGCCAGTTCGTGAGTATGGTGCTCAGGTATCTGTACGGGTTCTCGGAGAGAGAGCTTATCTCGGCGGCGAGGAGTATGGCGTCATCGTTTATGCCCCATTCTCCGCTCCATTTTGCGTACGCCTTGCGGTGGATGTCCGTAACGCTGCGCGAAATACCCGAAGCCCTGAATACGGCCTCTATGCGTTCGTCGAGCGCCTGTCTTTCGGATATGAAGCTTTCCGCGTCTTCCAAGGTTTGTATGCGTTTATTGTACCAATCGGTAAGTACTGCGTCGATATAAGGCAGCGGTTTCTTTCCATGCGCCCCCGAAACTTTGGCTGCAAATACGAGCATGTCCATATCAAAGCCGTATACTTTAGTCCATTTATGGTACAGGTTTTCATATTCAAGAGAAGGCTTTAAACTTGCCTCTCCCATTATGCGCATAAGCTCCTGTATATTCTTCGTTGACTTCTCGCTGTGCGTTTTATCTTCGGCTATCTTTCTCGACGTCGTGCTGCCCTGGGAATACAGGCGCTCTATGATCCTGTCTAAATACTTCATGCTCGGCTCCCTCGCCGCTGTCGTGTGCGAGCATGCGGTAAGCACCGCTTCAAGCGTAAACCCCCACTCGCCCGTCCATTTACGGTACAGTTCTTCTTCGTCCTGCGTGGGCTCCCTGCGCGTTATGCCGAGCTGCTTTAAAACCCGCACTATGCCCGAAGCCGCGGTCTTATACGAAGCTATCTTCTCTTCAGCTTTTTCCTCGGTATCTATCGCCTCTTCTTCCGCCCACGACTTCGCCACTTTGTCGATATACGCTATCGAAACGCGCCTGCCGCGAAGAAGCACGCAGTATTCAGCGAGCAGCAAAACTACCGGCTTTGGCAGGCCGAACATATCGGTATAATCGTAGATCTTCAAATATTCGTGAGGCGAGAGCTGGCGCGAGCCGAAAATCGCCTGTAATTTCTGGTTGAACTCGCGCTCGGTATAAAGGTCTTCATCGGGCCTGCGGTACACGCCGCCCACCGTTATTCCTATGCTGTCATTGTTCTCTACCATAGCCAGGCCCTTGTCCTGCCAGTATGTAAAGACTTCAATAAATTCGTTCCGGCTCATCCCGAGGCGGGCGCAGATCATTTCCATATCAACGGTATTGTTATTTGAAGCGTACATAAGGGTCAGCAGGTATGCCTGTGTATATTTTTCAGGAGCCTTGGCGCAGCATTCTATAAACAAGTTGGGAACGGCAGTGCTTTTCGAATCGTTCTTCAATTTCAGCTGCATAAACCTGCTCCTCTTTTTTTTTTGAAATAGGGCTTTTTCTCACGGCAAAACAACATGCCCCGCAAGCCTGTAATCGGGGGTATATGTATAATACCACAACGGATTTGTTTTTGGCATATTATATTAAATTTTTATCAGGGATTTTTTTAACCTGTTCAGCAATGAATAGTTTTAACGGCGCCGCTTTTGCGCGTAAGGATATTTTTTGTTGATAGAAAAGCCATTACCTGCTATACTCAAGTACAGGAATTATGGAGGTTTGCGTTTAGTGACCGGTCAGTCAGTTGCTTTAGCGCATTTTTGATATGAAAGAAAAACTGGTTATCAGGGGCGGCAAGCCTCTATGCGGCAGCGTAAGCGTAAGCGGAGGAAAAAACGCTGCCGTTGCCATACTGCCTGCGGCTTTGCTCTGCGAAGGCGTATGCGAGATAGACAACCTGCCTAATATCGCCGACGTTCACCTTTTAAACGATTGCCTGTGCACGATGGGCGCAAAAACCGTATTCATAAACAAATTGATGTCAATAGACTCCACGCAATTAAAAGATCAGATAATCAATAACGACGCTATTAAACAAATGCGCGCTTCGTATTATTTTTTAGGCTCGCTTCTCGGGCGGTTTGGAAGGGCGCAGGTTTGCCTCCCCGGAGGTTGCGCGATAGGCCTTCGTCCCATAGACCAGCATGTAAAAGGCATGGAGGCATTAGGCGCCAAAGTAAAGACCGAGTATGGGGTAATGAAAGCCGAGGCTCCGAACGGGCTTACAGGAACGGACATATACCTCGATATCGTCTCGGTGGGCGCTACTATCAACATAATGCTCGCGGCGGTAAAAGCCCAGGGCAAAACCACCATAGTCAACGCGGCTAAAGAGCCGCACGTTGTAGACGCAGCGAACTTTTTAAACTGCATGGGCGCAAAAGTAAAAGGCGCGGGCACCGATATCATACGCATAACCGGGGTGGAAAAGCTCCACGGCTGCAGTTATTCCATAATACCCGACCAGATAGAGACGGGCACGCTTATGATAGCGGCCGCCGCCACAAGGGGCGACGTTACGGTTACAAACGCCATACCTACCCATTTGGAAGCGCTCTCGGCCAAGCTCATGGAGATGGGCATAAAAGTCGAGGAAGGAGACGACACCATACGCGTTACGTGCAAGGGAAGGCCGAAACACGTGAATATAAAGACGCTTCCGTACCCCGGGTTCCCCACAGACCTGCAGCAGCCCGCTACCGTGCTTTTAAGCACGGCTGACGGGGCGAGCATTATCATCGAAAACATATTCGAATCAAGATTCAAGCATATAAACGAGATAAGGCGGATGGGCGCCAACGTATCGATAGAAGAAAGGGTTTGCGTCGTTGAAGGCGTCGAGAAGCTTACGGGAGCGCCTGTCAGGGCTACCGATCTTCGGGCCGGAGCAGCGCTCGTAGTCGCAGGGCTTATGGCTGACGGCGAGACCGAGATAACGGGAGTCAAATACATAGACCGCGGATACGACCATATCGAAGAAAAGTTAAAGCAGCTCGGCGCAGACATCCACCGCGAAGCGATAGATGACGACGACGAGGAAGAATACTGATTTTATAAACTTATAAAAGCTATATATGCAGGCGTTTCGCAAGTTCCTGTTTGAAACGCCTGTTTTTATCGAGAAGCACAAGCAGCGCCGCTACCGATACGCACGGGGCGAGTATGAACCACGACCAGACAAGGTCAACTTTTCCGTCAGCGCTCAAATCGAGAAGCGTTTCGATAAGTATCATCAATGCCGCGACCGCTATGATGCAGGCGGCGGCTATGCCGAGGCCTTTAAGTATTTTCTTGTTTGAAAGCCGGGCTATGCAAAGCCCGGCGATATAGCAGTATACCACGATGGGAAGCGCTATATGAAGCAGCCAGTCTTTGCCCGGCGAAATCCGGTCGAGCATGACGAGCCCTGTCAGTATCCCGACAGTATCGGCAGTTACCATCTTAAAAAAGCTGAACTTTTTAAACAGAAAAGGGGATATGCTAAGAGTCCATAATATAAATACTCCCGCCAGTACAAACAGCGACCACGTCAGGCTTTTGCTGTACAGGAGGTCGCACAGCACGCATATGGCTATGGGGACTGCCGAAAGTATAGAGATAAAACTTATCCAGAACGCCCTGTCCGCTTTTTTGAGCTCGTCACGGTTCGGCGGCAGCGGATCAATATCTTCGGCTGTATTCTTCTCCGCGGGGTTTATCACTTTTACGCCGCACAGCGGGCATTTTTTAAGGGCGCGTTCAAGCTCTACGCCGCAGTTGACACAGTAAGACATTCTTCAGGCCCTCCTGTTGCTTTCTATTTTTACATGTATGCCGGCTCTTATAAGAAACGTAAAAAAAGCTTTTTCCACATGCGTTTCTTTTATTACGCTCGAAAAACATATGGTGAGCGTATCCTTAAAAGAGCAGACGGCGCAGTTTATTTTATTGAGCCTCGGCGCGCCTATCATTACTTCGAAGCTGTCGACATGCTCCGCCATTTCTTGCGGCATATCGATGATACCCACATTGGAGAGCGTGCTCGTTATGCGGCTCTCGCCCGCAATTCGGTAGATAAACCCGATTATCGGATTCTTTAATACCAGAGGTGTTATGCGGACGAATATGTTCTTCTCGGGTTTAACGTTTTTGGACATCTTGGACGCGAGAGTCTTCTTTGTAAATTCCATCCTGAGAGTATGGTGAACGATACTCAGCACTTCTTCAAACGAGTATTCGCCCCACGCCGCGTTTATCTCGGGGTTGACGTATGAAGAGAAGTTGCGCATCGTCCTGGTTTCGAAAAATCCGCGCAGGTTCACGGGAACGGAGACCTTTATCGGCAGAGGTATCCTTGGGCTTTCCTGCTTTTGAACGGTATACAGCGCGTATATGTAGGCCGCGACGAGGAAGTCGGTTATCGAGACGCCGTATTTCTTAGCCGCCGTTTTTACTTCGCCGGCCGGCATCATCCCCTTTATTACGTTGAGGGTATGCCCTTTTTCCGGGGTCCCGGGTATCCTGTAAGCCTTCGTTTCCTTCCAGGGGCGGACGGCGTTTTTATTGTAGTAACGAAGAAAAGCGTCTTCGGTCTCTTCCCTGTCCGGCGGCTCAAAGCAGTCGAGCACGCCATGGGTAAAGGGTATCGGGCAGCCTTTTAACCGCAGGTATTCGGCTATGAGCGTCTTTAAAAACGTTATACCGCCGAAACCGTCGGAAACGGAATGAAACACCTCAAGGGATACGCGGCACTCGTGAGCCCGCACCCTGAACAAATACCCCTGCTGATCTTTTGTATAAAGGCGTATGCACGGATTCACCGCGTCTTCCGATATTTTGGCCTGCACCGGGTTTTTTTCGAAGTAGTACCAAAAGAGCCCCGCCCGAAGCCTGCACGCGAACACTTCCATTCGGTTTACCGTAGAATCGAGCGCCTTTTGAAGAAGCTCCCTGTCTACGGTTTCGCGCAGCTTGACGGATACGCGGTACATGGCCGTCCACTTCCTGCTTTTTATAGCCGGATAAAGCTTTGCCGCGTTGTCGAGACGGTACCAGTTTTTTTGTTCTGTTTCCACCCGATAATAATACTACGTAAATAAACTAAACTCAATGTATTACTTTGACTTAAACTCTATGTATTACTTTGACAACTTATAATCTTTGTGGTATATTGCAATAACAGGAAAACCAATAGCAGGGGTATGTTCATATAATCCCGAAAAGCCGTGAGACTTTTCGGGGCAATAATCCGGGGTCCCCGAAAAGCCGTGAGACTTTTCGGGGCATAAAAAAAACGGGCGGAACTTTCGGGCCGTTTGGTGAACCCGTATGTTCCGCCA
>CAZDZY010000101.1:0-10914 GCA_964510055.1 uncultured Christensenellaceae bacterium | reverse complement strand
CATCAATGTTTTTATTTGATGTCGCCCAGTCGAGCGCGGCTTTGCATATGCGTTTTTGTTTCGCCCCGGTAACAGCCTCGGCTCCCGTACCGAATCGTGATTGCCCCCTTAGTTTTACCTCGCAGAAAACTATACTTTCGGCGTCGCGGAATATTATGTCGACCTCGCCGCCCTGTACATAATAATTACGGGCAAGAATAACATAGCCGCGCGATCCAAGATACGCCGCGGCTATCGCTTCGCCTTTATTCCCTTTATCCCTCGAGTTCATATTCATCTAAATTAGTGAGGAACGATGCCCTGTGTATATCGCAGGAGCCGTATTTTAGGATGCATCGGTAATGTTCTTTGGTTGCGTAGCCCTTGTGTTTCTCGAACCCGTATTGCGGATACAGCATAGAGTAATCCCGCATTATCGAGTCCCGCGTTTCCTTGGCTATTATAGACGCCGCGGCAACGCTGTAGCACAGGCGGTCTCCGCCTGTTATCTCCTCAAACGGCACATCGACTCTTATACCGCCTATGCGGTCGCAGAAAACATGGGCGGGCTTTATACGGAGCCTGCTTATTGCTCTGGCGAACGCCTTCTTTGCGGCGTTCAATATGTTTATGCTGTCTATGGCGCGGTTATCCGATATGCCTACAGCAAAACAGATAGCCTGCGATACTATCTCCATATAAAGTTCTGCCCGTCTTTTTTCAGTGAGCTTTTTGGAATCGTCGACCCCGGGTATAAGCACGCCGGGCGGCATTATGACTGCCGCGGCGACGCACGGCCCCGCAAGAGGCCCGCGCCCGGCCTCGTCAACGCCGGCAACAAGCAGCCCCCTGTCCCAATAGGGCTGCTCAAATGAGCAAAGGGCTTTAAGCCTTTGCAGTTCCTTTTGTTCTTTTTCAGTAACTGTACATACCGCTGTATTAAGCATTATTAACCCAACTTCTCGAGAGTGATCCTCCCGAGCTTTCCTCCCCTAAATTCGTCGAGCAGCGTTTTGGCGCCCCTCTCTATATCGATTTCGCCTTCCCTAAGCAAAAATCCCCTCTTAATACATAAACGCTCCAGCATGCCGAACGGTTCATTTTCTCCGCCCCCGGTATCCTGCGTCTCCGGGATGCCGTACCTTGCCTGCACCTTACGGGGCGCGGCATCCTCCAGCTTCTCTATGAGCTTTAAGGCAAGCGCTGTGGTATCCGTTATCTCCTGCCGGAGGCATCCGGTGAGCGCTATGTTGACCGCGCTTTCCTGCGACTCTATCTTCGGCCACAGCAGCCCCGGGGAATCGAGCAGTTCCAGCGTGTCTGACAGGCGCAGCCATTGAAGGCCTTTAGTAACTCCCGGCTTGTCGCCCGCTTTCGCGCCGCTGCGCCCTATGAGCCGGTTTATTACCGCGCTCTTTCCGGTGTTGGGTATGCCGCAGACGAGCACCCGAACCGTCTTCCTCATACCTTTATCCGCGTATCTTTTAACAACAGGCGCCGCCGCTTTATTTATCGCGGCGAGCAGTATGTCTCTTTTGGAGCTTATCGCGCTGAACGGCAGAGCTATATGGCTCTTCGAGTAATATTCCGCCCACCGGAGGGTCAGCTCTTCGTCCGCGAGGTCGGCTTTATTGAGCACGACTATGCATTCCTTTTCCGACAGCATTTCAAACAGGTCGGGGTTAAAAGTGCTTAAGGGAGCCCTCGCGTCAACGACTATTACGGCTACGTTTATTAGTTTTAACTTGTCTCCAAGCAGCCTCTTGGCTTTCGCCATATGCCCCGGGTACCATTGAATATCCAATATATACTCCCAAACGATTTTTACTTATTATATCATTATACTTCTGGAAAACATATACTTTCGGTACTCAAAGCATATAGAAAATTTTCTGCGCTGCGTTATGATACATTAGAAAAATTCTCTGATATAATGTATTATCAATTTACTATTTTAATTATCAGGAGCTTCCCATGAACACGTCCGGAATCGGGCAAACGGTATATCGTACTTCGCAGGTCGCAAGATTTGCGGGAGTACATCCAAACACTGTGCGTTTGTACGAACAGTGGGGCTTTCTGCCGCCTGTCTTGCGGCAGAAAAACGGGTACAGAGTATATAATTACAGGCACCTGGCGCATATGCGGCTTGCAAGGACCGCGCTGAAGTGCGATTACGTTGAGGGCGGTATCCGCCGGTACGCAACGGAACTGATAAAAACAGCAGCCCGGGGCGAGCTTAACAAAGCGCTTGATATGGCTTATGCTAATCTTGAACATATAAAAGAAGAACATTGTAAAGCGGAGGAAGCTCTTGTGCTCGCGCAGAGATGGGTTAACGGCCATTCCGTTTCGGAAGATGACGAAAGCTGTATAACGCGCAGCGGGGCGGCAAAGCTTCTGGGAACAACAGTTGATATTATACGGGACTGGGAGAGGAACGGCCTTGCCCAAATACCAAGAGCAAAAAACAACTACCGCATTTACGGCCCGAAAGAGATAAGCAGGCTGAAAATAATAAGGACGCTTCGGGCGGCAAATTATAGTATGATGTCAGTCTTGAGGATGCTCAATTCTGTTGATAACGGTTATACCAAGGATATAAAGGCTGTGATGGACACGCCTGTGCCAGGGGAAGATATCATCAGCGCAACAGACCGCTGGATATCAACCTTAGCAGCGACCGAATCGGATGCGGCTGAAGTGATAGCGCAGCTTAAAGATATGATATCCACATTCAAATAACAAACCCTCCACTATACCACCAGAGTTGATATCTGCGTGTATAATTCAGCTGATATTTTTTTGGAGGTAATTATGGAGAAAATAAGTGGTTCCGCTGTACTTAAACCATCCCGTTTCACTATCGAAAAGGAGCTCGTAAAATTATCGCTGCCAATACTTATCGGCATGATATTTGAGCTTGTATGTTCACTGCTCGATGTGTTTTGGATCGCGAGGATAAACCCGCAGGATACGGCAATAGTAAGCGGCGTAGGACTTGCCTATCCGGTAACTTTTTTGCTCGTTGCTCTAGCGCAGGGCATAAGCGCTGGAATAGCGACAATAGTTGCGATATCGGCAGGAAAAAATGAAGACGGCTATATAAGGCGGACGGCAAAAAGCGGCTTCGGATTAAGCTTTGTATTCAGCTTGCTTATCATACTGCTCGTGTACCTTTTTTCAGGAGATATCGTAAGCGCGCTTTCGGGCGGCGGTATTTCATCGGCGGCAAAGGGATACGCGCTCGAGTACCTTGCCTGGTATATGCCCGGGATGTTCTTCCTGTTCTGCGGGCAGTCTTATCTTGCGGTACTACAGGGAGAGGGCAGAACAAAACATATAGGTTGGGCTACGTCTATAGCCACAGCAATAAACGCGATACTAGACCCGATTTTCATATTCGTATTCGGAATGGGAGTAAAGGGTGCGGCTATTACAACATCGCTGGCGCAGGTATTATTATTCGGTTATGCCGCCGTTATGATTGTTAAGGACAAAAAGTTTGCGCGGGACGGCAGCAAGGCCTTTGACCTGGGGGTTGTTAAAAGAATATTTAAACTCGGTATGCCCCAGAGCTTAAGCTTCGTAATACTGTCCGCCTCCTTCGCCGTCGTCAACTGGTTCGTCGGGTCAATCAGCGAAACGTTTATGCAGTCGTATACAATAGTCAGCAGGTTCGACGGAATACTGCTGACGCCCACGCTCGCATTTTCCATAGGGCTTTCCATCATGATCGGTCAGAATTACGGTTCCGGTGACATACCTAAGATGCGTCTTTCGTATAAGCGCGGCACTGCATTCAATATGGCAATATCCGTATGCACAGGCTTACTGTACATGGCTCTTGCATGCCCGCTCTTTGGAACGATGTCCGGGCAGGCAGAGGTGATATCGCTGGCGTTAAAGCAGGTCTATTACTTCACTATAGCCGCAACCGCCGGCTCCGTTTTGGGCTTGTGCGCAGGTTCGGCGCTTCAGGCAGTCGAGAAGTCTGTACATTCCATGCTGATCATGCTTTTGCGTATGCTTGTAATACCGGTAGGAGCCTTACTGCTGCTTCAGGCGATATTCGGCCTTACTGCAGAAACGGTCTGGACTGCTGTAACGGGAGGCAGCGTGATAGGTGGCGTTATCGGGCTTGGCATGGTAAAAAATAAATTCCGCAGCATTCCGGATGCCGAACCCCAAGATAAAACGGTACTGCTTGAAGACGCAGGGCTATTCTGATTATATTTCTATTTAGTAACCAGGCTTATTAAAATGTGTAATGGATATGCTATAATTTATACTCGTTAATTATAGTTTTTCATAAACGAAAAGGAGCCATTTGGCTCCTTCGTTATTTTTTCATTATCTCTCTTCTTTAAGTTTCGCGGCTTTGCCTGCGCGCTCGCGCAAATAATACAGCCTTGAACGTCTTACCTTGTTGCTTCTTACCTTCTCGATGCTCGCAACTTTAGGCGAGTGTATCGCGAACGTGCGCTCCGTGCCCACTCCGAACGATACGCGGCGTACCGTTATAGTTTCGCGGATGCCGCCGTTCTTTTTGGCGATCACATACCCTTCAAAAGTCTGCAGCCTCTCCTTAGTGCCTTCCACTACCTTTACGTACACCTTTACGGTATCGCCGACGCTGATCTCGGGCAGATCGGTGCGCATTCTTTCTTTTTCAATAGCTCTTACGACGTTATCCATATATGCTGATTCCTCCTTATTTTCATAATCCCCGAAAACTATTTATCGGGCCGAACTCCAGGCGTTCGTAATCAATGATCTGAAAAGAGGACCGCCCTGAATCAACTTTGAGATTATAACACAAGGGAAAATGCAAGGCAAGAGCTATTTTATATGTAAGCCGATTTTCTCCGATACCCTTATACCTCCTTTTACAGTACAATGTGTAGTTTAAAATAAAGCTATATGATATATTATTTTAAGACCGTTTGATTTCGGTTTGATTTTATATAGTTTTTGCTGGTAAACAAATCAGCAGATTTCTATTTCCTTTGAGGTGCTTTATGAGAATACAAAGCCTGTCGGTATCGGTCCCTTCAAAAAACTGCATCAATGACTGCGCCTTCTGCGTTTCGAAGATGCACGGCGATAAATATCCGAATATGATGGATGAAAACAAGCCTTTCTACGATCTGTATCAGAAAGATTACCTCCAGAGGCTTGAATTCGCAAGGGATAACGGCTGCAATACCATAATACTTACGGGCAATTGCGAACCGCAGCAGAACAGGCCCTTCCTAGAGAGGTTCGGAACGATAAACAATATGCTCGAGAAACCTTTCAGGAAGATAGAGATACAGACTACAGGCACGCTTTTGGACGAAGGGTATTTAAGATTTCTGCGCAACCATGTGAGGGTGAGCACCATAAGCCTTTCATGCTCTTCGTTCGATACTGAAAAAAACGCCGAATACAACGGAACGAAAGATAGCTTGAAAGTGCAGATCCCCGCGCTGTGCGCGAACATAAAAAATACGATTTCAACCTGCGGCTTTCGGTGAACCTTACGGACTGGTTTGAGCGGATGGAAGGCGGCGTCAAAGGGATACTTGGCTGCGCGAAAGATAAGCTGGGCGCCGACCAGATCACTTTCAGGCAGTTATACGTTTCCGGAAAGGGCACCCCGCAGGATGAATGGATAAGGCGGCACGGGGCTTCTGATAAGTTTAAAGCTGAGATACTTTCTTTTATCAGGGAAAACGGCAGGCCGCTGGAGCGCCTTGAATTCGGTGCGATAAAGTATTCCATAGCAGGCATGTCCACCGTATACGACGACGACTGCATGTCGACAGAGGTTAAAGAAGATCTGAAATATCTTATACTAAGGGAGAACTGCAAGCTGTATTCCCACTGGGACGACGACGCGAGTTTGATATTTTAATATGGGATTATTCAATTCTTATGGTATCAATCACGTTGACTTGGGATGCTTTATAAGCAGGTATAAGACTAAAGCCAAGAATAGATGAAATCGCAAACGTCAGGAACAAGATAATTGTTTCAGGATAAAAAACGAATATATAGTCATTATATAGAATCTGCCGCTGATAATATCCATATCCTAAGAATAAAATGGAGGCCATTGCGACAGCAAGTATTATAGCTATACATACATTGATTATGTTTTCCACAATAAAACCAAACATTATATCGCCATCACTGGCGCCCAGCGCTTTTTTAACCCCGATCTCTTTTTTTCTGTCCGCTATGGAATTAACCATAGTTCCGAATATATTTAAACCGGAAATTATAGTAACTATGACCATGATCAATGCTTTAATAGTTGCCAGTGATGAATACATATTGTTTTTTAATGATTCGACCTCGTCATCTCCCATATAAGACCAGGCTCTATTTCCTTCCGTTCTATTAGCCATAATATCAAGCATTGTTGAAAATTCGTCTTTTTGTTTTTCTGAGTTATAGAATAAATACAGGAAATAATTCCTCTGGTAATATTCATTTCTCATTTCAATGCTATCAGGAGATATAAAGACGGTAAAATGGATAAATTTTGGTTCACCTAATCTATCGACTTTATTTGATCTGCCACTGGATAGGATATCAAGATAGCCCTTATTCTCCCGGCTCTCGCTTAATGTTTGCCCGAAAATACCTACTACTTCATAGATATCGTTTATATCATCAATTGTCATAGTAATTCTTTTTCCTATAGCTTCCGTCGGATTTTTCGCAAGAAACATTGCATATTCTTCAGAAATAATAACTTCATTCGCACCGATAAAATTGCTTCTACCGTACTTTATTCTATATTTCTCATATTCCGAATAGGAGTAAAGATTATCTCCAAAATAAACATCTTCGACTAGATTATTGGAGATTACAGTATTGTAATAGATATTAACATATTCTCCGCTTTCAGTTGAAAAGCCTCCGGTTGCATATGTATAAGTATTAATAAAATAATTCTTTCCTTCAAACATGTTTTGAAATTGCTGTATATCTTTATCGCTCTGAGTAGAGATGACTAAATAATTGTTCTGAAATTTATTGTATGCCTTTTCCTTTGTTGCATAATCAAAGTCCATATAAAGGGCAACTATTAGGAACAGAAGCATGCTGATTGCAACGCTAATAGTTAAATATAAATTTTTTCTTATACTAGCTGTATACAGTTTAACAGACATTGAAATGTTTTTTGAAGCTTTATAGACGTTCATTCAATTTACCATTTTCAATTATATATTCTTTTTTTGCCTCTTTTGCGAATTCCATATCATGCGTAACTACGATTACTGTTTTGCCGTTTTCGTTCATATTCTTTAAAAAGTCACGTATAATACGGCTATTTCCTTTATCTAGGTTACCTGTAGGCTCGTCAGCGATAATAATGGGAGGATCAAGTAGAATGCTCCTAACCAATGCGATCCTCTGCTGCTCTCCTCCTGATAAAGTGTTTACTAGTTGTTTTTTATTATCGCTCATGCGAAACTGTAAAAGTAACTCATCTGCCCGAGCATCAATATCTTTTATCTTCTTACAATGAAATACGTATGGCATTAATATATTTTCTAAAACGGTTAAGTTGGGGATGAGGTTATACTGTTGAAATAAAAAGCCGATATTTGCATTACGGAATTCATTAAGCGTCTTTTTATTAAGCGGACTGCCTTCAAATATGTACTCTCCCTTGAATTCGATATCAAGTGTGCCAATAATATGCATCAGCGTGCTTTTACCGGCACCGCTTTGCCCTGCAATGGAAATATAATCGCCCTTTTCGATATTAAGGCATATATCGTTCAATACGGTTTTATTACCATAATTTTTAACAATATTCTTTAATGTAATCATGGTTTTCAAGCCTGATTTTCATCAGACAAATTTAAATCTTTATTATCCTTAAAGACATCTTTTTCATTGACTGTGACAGGTAAGCCCTCATACAGCATATTTTGCCCGTTATCGGTTTGTGTTATCTCAACTTCCATCTGGTTCATAAGACCAATATTAACATATATGGAAACTTTTGATTCATCGATTATTGTTTCGATGTAATACTTGCCGAATTCATCTTTATATATGCATGCTTTGGGAACAACATATACATCTTTGCGTATATTGCCTGTTGTTAAATATACCTCTATCTGGGCATCAAGCAGAAGGTTATCTCCGGTTATGCTGTATGATGCAATAAAAGTATTGTTAATACTGTCTGCTGCCGGGACTTTTTTAAGAAATTCTGCTTTATATTCAGTTCCTGCGATATTGAAAAACGCGAAGGAATTCTCAACATACGGGTAATACTGAGAAGGTATATTTATCTTAAGCGTATCTACATTTGGGCTTTTTATTAAACAGATGATTATCGAGCCGTTGTCGGTGATATCTTCAATCTTGCCCTCAATTTTGCTTAATAAGTTTTCGCCGTTTTTTATTACAAGTACATCTTCATTCGTTACGTAATCCCCCGCCTTAGCAGTAATAATCAACGTGTCTCTATATTTGTATTTTATAGTATAATAATTCATCTGAGAGGTGGTCAATGTACCATAGCATTTTATTACTTCGCTAATGTCTTTTATAACTACTTCCCGAGTTTCAACCGCACTATAATCATAAACTGCTTGGTAAGAAGTATAATTATTGACTGGCTGGTTTATAACCGCGATGGTAATTATAGCCGCAATCGGCACAATGAGGAGCACTGATAATATCAGATAAATAATATATCTTTTCATTTTGTATACCTAAACTATTGTTTATTCCTGCCTTAGCGCAGGTCGTGCAGCAGATGTACTAAAGCATATTGCGGGTCTCTCATCGAAGTCTCATATACATAACTATATAACTTTGTGCCGTCGCTTTTAGTGAAAACATTTGCAAAGCACGCTATGGTTGAATCGTACTTTTTTATATCTTTTACTCCATCAAAAAGAAAATCAAATTCAATAGAAATCTTGTCACCTGCTATGAAATTTGTAGTCTTTTGTTCCCGATATAATGTTGTATCATTTTGGCGTTCATAGCTTTCATAGTCGCCGTGATTTTTATTGGTAACAACAGTGCAATATTCATTCAAGGATAAAAGCGATATTTCTTTGATGTCGTCCAAAGCCGAACCTTCTACAAAATAGTATCCTATCTCGGACATTGATGGGCCTGATAGCAGAGCTCCGTAGCTTGAGAAATCCATAAGTCTAATAATCTCGCCAGTCTGATCCGAAGGCAGATCCGAGGGCGATATGTTAAAAGTATCGAAATCAAAAGAAAAACCGATATCTGATATTTCAATGTTTCTTACCGTAACTCTATCGTTAATTGTTCCGTTAAAATAGAGACTACATTGAATTATTTTTGTTGATGATATATAAGGAGCTAATAATTCCCGTGTTTTTTTTATTTCTTCATCTGAAGGGTATATAAATTCATTATTAATTAGTTTATACTTGTTTCCATCATACGTATGGTCTTCTTCTAAAAGCAACGTTGTATAATATTCATCGCTTATCATATCGCTCAAATTTGTTTGTGATAACATAATGCTCGCGCCTTTAAGTTGTTCTACATTCTCTCCAATAAGCTCAACGTTATCACCTACAATAAAATCATGATTAAACTCGTTATTCACGTTATAATTATCTTCACTAAGCCTGTACCAATGTACTTGAAAGGTTGCCTCCAAGCCTTTTGGCACGCTTATATTCAAACAGGTTTTTGAATCTATGACGCAATTCTCATTATTGGTTGAACATCCACTTATTACTATAAATAAAGCAAACATAATACTAATTAATTTTCTTTTCATCCATACCTCCTAAAATTAAGATTATGCAATGCGGAAATTATCCGCATTGCATAATACTAGCTGATAGCACTTAATCAAAGATTCGAATCGAATACCCATGTTTTATAAACTGGCAGAGAACCTGATCCTGTATAATCTACTCGTGGCCCATAGTAATAGTTCCACGACGTAGAAGAAGGTGTGGTACCCGAAATAACATAATACTCAGTCTTTTTCGATACTTTGAAATCTCTCAACCTGTGTTTTACTCCGTAATAATACCAACCATCTTTAAGAGTACTGGAGATTTTGTCTGTAACTCCTTGACTTGAAGTATATGAGTATTGAAATCCCAAAGTAGCTCCAAAACTACCTGGCAGAGTTCCGTTGCCGGAGGTAGTTACTGTCCATTGTGTTGAATAAGTTATTGACTGATTGGATTCTCCTTGATAATGTGTGGTATTTTCGGTAAGGGCATGATATGCAGAAAAATTATAGTTCGTTCCTTTATACCTGTAATAAGTATACTTCCATCCACCGAGCGTCCATTCCTCGCCGACCCAAGTATAATACGAATTTATATACGTCCAGCCCTGCCCTTTATTGACACTTGTATCCGAAAACGTACCCGCAAACGCCGTCTCAATAAAAAACACCGCTACCAGTATAATGCATGTAATTATTGCAATAAGTTTTTTCATATAATATTTCACCTTTCAAATACTTAGAATCTTTATGTAAAAATATTTCTGCTATATAATTCCTGCGTATATCGGCTGCTTTTAACGTTAGGCTAATTATCGATTTTAGCAGGAATTTAGTATATACTCATTTCATCACCTCTCTTTCTATTGAGTTGTGTCAATTACTAGATGTAAAATTAAATTAATTGCTATACAAGATGATTAACATAAGGTTGATAAATTAACAGAAAATACTTAGTATAAATATACATATTAATGCTAGTATTGTCAATGCTTTTTTGGTTTTAGAATGCCTCGGTGAATAATTCTGATAAAACATTGTATATTTCCCTTGACTATTCCTGTATAAACTGCATATAATGTTAAAAACACATTGGAGAAAAATATGAGCTTATCAGACAACCTGCATACTTATATCTTCTCGTTTACCGGCCGGAGCTATTATGGCTTCGGATATTTTGCGTA
>CAZDZY010000100.1:0-10984 GCA_964510055.1 uncultured Christensenellaceae bacterium | reverse complement strand
GCCGGAATATCGGCATCACTCGGTGCCGGAATATCGGCATCGCTCGGTGCCGGAATATCGGCATCACTCGGTGCCGGAGCATCGGCATCACTTGGTGCCGGAATATCGACATCACTCGGTGCCGGAATATCGACATCACTCGGTGCCGGAATATCGGCATCGCTCGGTGCCGGAATATCGGCATCGCTCGGTGCCGGAATATCGGCATCACTCAGTGCTGGAATATCGGCATCGCTCGGTGCCGGAATATCGGCATCACTCGGTGCCGGAATATCGGCATCGCCCGTCGTCACAATATCGTCAACTCCCGTCAGCGTAAAATCGTTTATACTTGTTACGCCGGAAAGCTGTCCGCTGTCGAGTATCGCCTTCTTTATCAGGTTAACAGCATTTGCCCAATTTATCGTGCCGCTGCGGTTGGTCGATACAGTAACAGGATGCGCTTCGTCTATGACGACCGGGATCGTGATGGTCTGATACCGGCTCGACGGGTTTGCGATGTCGTACGGGTCGTAGTCGACGCGGTAATAGTTCCAGTTCGCGCCGCCGCCCCAACGGTGATACGGCAGCTCGGTCCAGCCGCCGTTTGACGCTGAATAAAAGGCGTCGATAACAGTCGTGCCCGAAACAAGTACCTGCCCCTTCGTCGCATCTACCGCCTCTATGCAGCGTACAGTTGAAGGCTTATAGCCCTTATATACCTGGTCTTTGGACGAATCGTCAGTTAAGTCCCAGTTTCCGCTGCGCCCCAGCCTTTTGACGGTATAATTTCTCGCGGCAACAGCCTGAGCCTTAAGCGCTTCTATAGGCCATTTATCGCTTTCGCTCATCTCATAAGGCACGACTCCGTACAGGTAGTCTTCTATATAAATGTGGTTGATTACCTGTATATATTTTGAATCGGCAATAAATTGGATATCTCCCAGATACCCGTAATTTGTTTTATGAATCGCGTTGTACAGGATAATAACGTTATTGAGCCCTTCGGTTGCCGTAAGCTGCGCGAGCCTCAGCGTTGTATCTCCGCCGCAAAGCCTCGAGCTCCCGTAATACAGGTACAGTTTTCCGTACAAATTTTTTACGGTATATTGCTTCCGCTCGAGCTTAACTTTGTCATTACCCTCCACAGCGTAATTGCCGTCAATAGTAAAGGATATCGATGATCGCCTTGCTTCCGGAGTATCGACGGTCAGCCTTACGCGAAGGGTTCCGTTTATTTCACCCTCCGCCGAAACGCCGGGTATGCCCAGCGAGAACACCATCGCTATTACCAGTATTATTATAAGTATTTTCCGCCGCATTTTTCTCTCCGCTACCTTTTACCTTTATGCTTTATATTGATACTACATGCCTATGTAATATTATTCTTTTTATGAACTATATTTGTAATAGACATGTAAAATAATCGTAATATTTTGTATACTCTTACTTATACCATATATAACACCAATTGTACATAGAAAAACGGTAAATAAGTTGTAAAGGCTTCCAGCGGACAAAAAGAGAGCTAACGCTCTCATGTAAGTCTTACCAAGGTTAATACCTGATATTTATAGGAATATTATTGTACATATACTTGGTAATTTAAATAATTTGCAGCGGTAATACCGGATGTCGTTGGAATTCAACCAGGCCTTATCAAATCTCTCAGTTCAAGCTTATCTGTAGTTATCCCCATTTCCCCTATCCGCGCCTTTCCGAATGCGCCGTGGCAGTCGGATCCGGCGGTTATAATAAGGCCCGAAGCGCGGCATATCCTTAAAGCTTCCAAAGTTATCTCTTCAGTATGCGCAGGGTAATAGCATTCCGCGCCGTCTATCCCGAGCCCGACCAATCTCTTAAGTTCGCCGGAGAAATCTCCGACGCCTGAATAAGTTATCGTCACTCCCGGGTGCGCAAGCACGGCGTACCCGCCGGCTTTATGCACCTCGCTTATCGCTTCCCGGATCGGCGGGAAATCAACCGTCGAAAGCGAACATTCGTATCGTTCATAGATTTCAAGCGCGTCTTTAAGCGTTTCCGCAAGGCCTTTGCTTACAAGGTAGTGAAAACACTTCCAGCCGCCCAAACGCTTGTCGTAAGAAAAATCCGCGTAGCCGGTCAGCGATATATCCGCATAATCGGTGCTCATTTTTCTTACTAACTTTACGCTTATATTATCGAGCAATTCCCTGTTGTTTTTTATGAACCGCACAAAATCCGTATCATCGAGGTCAACGCCATACCCGATTATATGACAGTCCATGCCATTATCTTGCGTATCTATCTCTACAGCCGGAATGTACCCTATGCCCTGCCTCGCGCATAATTCTCTTACCTGCCTGCTCCCCTCGGTCACATTATGGTCGCAGACGGCGATAAGCCCTACGCCCTGCAGCCTCGCTTCCCGTACTATCTCTTCCGGAGACATCGTTCCGTCAGAATAATATGAATGAATGTGCAGATCGGCATACTTCCCGGCCATGCTAACTCCAATCTATCATTTTCGCGCTGTTATAATTTGATAGTATTCTAAACGCTTTGAAGTATTTTTTCAACAGAAGAGATCTATATATCAATAGCTTTTGCCGCTTTTATTATGCCTTCAGCTTTTCCGTTTCTTTCAAGATACCCGGTAAAGGCGCTCTGCCATTCCCGCTCGCCCTCTGTTATATGCATCGCGCCGTCTTCGGGAAGGCGTTTATAAAGCAGCGCCAGAGTTTCGCGGCCGAGAGTTTCAAATACCGCGTCATACTCATCCCCGTAAAGGCACGAAGCGGAGAGCATGTCCGTAAAGTCGGCGATGCTCTTTATACTCCGTTTAATGATAGCAAGTTTATCGGATATATGGCGGCAGCTGCGTATCTCATCAGTAACGCTGCGGAACGCTGCGTCGTCCATCGCGGCGGCGTCATTGAACAGCGCGTTATTTGAATCTTTACTTTTCAGCGTTATGAACACAGCGCCAAGGCTTCCCGTTTCCAGCGCGCTGCCTATCCGCGGGACGATCTGCCCCGCAGCCTTTAGAACATAATCGTGTATTTGATCCGGAAATCCCGTTTCCGTACAGATACGCTCTGCCGCCATGTGAACAATAGACTTGAGCCTTGTGCGCGCCTTACCGAGGGAGCGCCGGAGCTTATTTCTGTCTTCTTCGTTTATGTCGAGGCTTTCGATATCTTTCCCGCACAGCACGCGGCCTATGGCGTTCGTAAGCGCAAGTTCGAATATGTTGATATTCAGCTCCCGCCAGTAATGGCTGTATCCGCGCAGAAGAGGTTCGATCTGCTCCGAATACTCTTCGCAGAAGCAGTTCTCAATACTGAGCCTTTTCAGGTACTCGAGTATATATTCAGCGCCCGCGAGCCTGCCCGGCTCAACACAGAGGGGATAGTCTAAGAGGCAGGGCACCTCGTGCGCGGCGTATTCAATATCATACGCCGCGAAAAACGCCGGCAGCGCCTTGTAAAGCGTGCCGCTGTACGCTATATTTTCAGTCTTGAGCGCGCTTTCCTGTATGCGGCCGAGCAGCAGCCTCGCTTTGCTGCAGTCGCAGCGCAGCAGCTCTTTGCCCTCACTCCAAATCTGCTCTAAAGGCAGCGCTTTAAGCAATTCGAGCGCTTCTCCCGTTTCAGCCGGTTTAAGGCGGCGGCCGATACAGTACATTGCCGATTCTAAAAGCCCCTGCGCGGTTTCCGCCGTTATCGAGCCCGACGCCCCGAACGTATACCTTTGCGCCATCTTCGTTGACAGCAATATCGTATCCCGTTTTATCTCATCCGCGTATCCGGCCAGCCCCGCTTCTGCTGCCTTGTTAAGAAGTGATTGAAAATAACGCGAGGCATCGGGAGCCTTTCTGTCTATATGGCGCCATTTCTGCAGTTCATTCGTCATATATATCTTCATCCCCGTATTCTTCGTCTTCCTCATCCAAGCCGTAACGCAACCTTTTTGCTGCCCTGCCCATATCGTCGCGCAGCGCGTCGATGCTGCCGCCGCACCCGCAGTCGAAATAATTCTTCATGAGCGCTATCGCCTCGTCGTCGTCCATGCCGTCCAGCGAGTCGTTCTTGAATTCGTAAAAGATCTCTATAAGCTCCTCCATCGCTTCAATATAATTGTCTTTATCCAGATACGTGGAATCGCAAAACGCTATTATCAGCCCTTCTATAGCCCCGCCCGCAAACTCCACTCTACCCAAGCGTCTAAGGGTTTTATTGCGGGCCTCTGCCAGCAGCTTTGCGTCGTTTTCGGAAATTATGATTCCGAACCTCGCGGCAGTTTCATTGCACCTTGGTATATCTATTGCTCCGCCCTGCCTCGCAGTGATAGAAAAAATATCACCCTTCATAAAAAACCTCCAAAAAGCGCTTGACAAATCCTTTAAAATGTGCTACTATAATATTGTAATATAAATATATTTTTACATTAAGCATAAATTATAATATACCATGTACCTTCAGTCAGGTCAATGGTATTTTTTATTTTTATAAAAAATAAGGCGTCCCTTATAGGGCAGCCGCAAAATAAACTTTTAAGTCATTCTTTTTTGAATTACATCAATGGCCCGGTTAATAGCCAATATCATAGTTTTAAAAAGCTGTCTTCCGCTTTTTGCCTGTTTTTGCTTCTATAACAACCGCTTCGTCCTCCCTGTTCTTCTTTATAAACCAATATACAGCTGCCAGTGCTATCACTGCCAATGCGGCTGTTACAGACAGGGAGGCACCTGTCGTTAGTCCAAAGCTCACGCGCGCTGATTCGTAACTGCCAATGAGCCCGAATATAATAAACGCACCCGCGGAGATAAGCTTTATTACCTTATCGGGGATCTTTTTGCACAGCGCAGCCCCGATGATGATCCCTGCCCCGTCGGCAATGAGCATGCCTGCGGTCGTACCCGCGAGCACCAGCAGCGGGTCTGCCGGAAACTCCGTGGCAAGGGCAACCGCGGCAAGCTGCGTCTTATCGCCCATCTCGGCAAAAAAGAAAGCTATCGCTACGGCAGCCACAGCCCCCAATCTCGATTTCCTGTTTTGCTCTTTTCCGGGTTTGTCGCCGCGGACTGTCCATAACCCGAAAAAAATGAAGGAAAGAGAAGCGGCCGCCTTTACCCAGCTTTGAGCGGATTCAATGTGCGTTATCAGGTGGCCTATCCAGACTGCCAGGCCGTGATTCAGCACCGTCGCTATAAATATCCCTAAAAGCACCTTGGCTGCCCTATGTTTCGCCGCGAACGCCATGGCAATAAGCTGGGTTTTATCCCCCATCTCAGCAAGAACTATAGCTCCCGCCGCAAGCAGAAACGCACCTAACCCGGATTGCATACCCATACCTTTCCTATATGTAAATAAGAGAGACTTTATAACCCATTAAAAAAAACATGCAAAAATCTGAATGCGGTAACCGGTGCAACGCCAGGCTGTTCTGCCAAAATATTTTCGGTATATCAGCCGGTATGATGACTGCAGTTCTCCTTATCATAAATGATAATAAATTAATAGCAGCTGTCGTAAGCTGATCCGTTATTTATATTAGCCACACACGTATACATTCTCTTTCATAGTATATAAAAAGGAGGTCAAAATATGCCGATTGAGCTTCATACACACATTTACAGGGGCCAAACTTCCATGGATGATGGCCATACGCATTACTACTCGGGGAGAACAAGCGCCAGCCCCGATATCCCCGGCCATACGCATCAGATGTCCGGTCAAACTGCCGTGAATGATGGCCATGTTCATCAATATGCGCTGGTAACCGGGCCTGAGACAGGCTCCGGCATAGGCCATCGTCATTACTACAGGGGGCAGACACGCTATGCGCAAGGCCATAATCATATGATGGAAGGTTATACGTCTATAGATTAAGAAAAGGCTTAACAGATATAAACCGGATCTATAATACAAGGCCGAAATGTTATCCGGCCTTGTTGCATCTTGAATGGCTTATTACCCCTACCTGCACATACCCATCAAGCACAAATAATGGTTTGCCTCGCGCAGCACGTGGTCTCCCAGCAGCGGTATTATTATTGACTGTATCTTGCACTCGATAAGGCCCTTTGTGCCTGCCGCTTTAAAATCACGCAGCCTTGCCGTTCCGTTTAAGCTGGCCGCAGTCACTTTTGCTATATCCATAGTGTTCTTCGTCGCCTCATCGGCTTTCTTTTTAAGTTCGTCGAACTCCCTGCCGAACATACTTGCGGTCTCGATAAGGGTTTCTTCCGTCGGATCGAGCAGCCCTGCGATGAACTTCGCGTGTTCCGCCATCTGGCGGTTCCAGAAAGCTTCCTGATATATGAGGTCTTCCGGCTTCATTATGCTTTCTCCCCGGACGAGCGACACGAGCATATCCATGAAGTGCCGCGCTTCCCTCAGTACATGCTCTATAAGCAGAGGATAATTGACGGTAAACATCTTACACGACCGGACATTTTCCAGCAGCTGTTCTTTAAAGTTTGCAAGCTGCGCCGTAAGCCCGTACGCCCTGCGGTCAAGGTCTTCTACCGCCGCTTCCATCCTCGCGTCAGGGCCTCTGAACCCGGCCGGCTGCAGCATCTCCTCGCGGCTCGTCAGTTCAAAGTTAAACGGTATTCCGGTATAAAAGTTTGTCAGCTTCTCGGCCTCTAATGTATATTGCGTAGTTGTTTGGCGCGAGTCAAGCGCTTCGGCGCTTACGTTTCCGTTAGCCAGCGCAGCAGCTTCCGATAGCAGCCGTTCAAACCCTTCTCTGAACGCCGCCGCCTGATCCCCCATGCTTTTGTCCCTCGGCGTAAAACCTATTTCAAGAAAGAAAGAGTGTTCTTTCATTATCCGAAGGAAAAACAGGTTTAAGTCTAATGACATCGTAACGAATTCTTTTCTTGTGAGCATTGGCTCACCTCCTTTTGTCTCCTCTGATAATATATGCTCTTCCTGACGATTAGGTTATAGCGAAAAAAAAGATGGGGCCTTCTTTTTAAAAAACAGTAAGTATCTTAACGAAGCGTTTGCGGGGGGGCGTGTTTTTTCACGGAATTTGCGGGCCTGCATATTATATATAAGAGTTATTTTGGAGGGAAAAGCTATGTATACCCGGAACAGTGATTACCATCCCCAGACCCAGCGTGAGCAGCTTATCGATACGCTGAACAGGTTATGGATAGAGCACGTGGCATGGACGAGGTTCTTTATTGTAAGCGCGGCATTTAATCTCCCCGACATAAAAGACGTTACCGCCCGGCTGCTGCGCAATCCGGACGACTTCGCGGCGGTACTTACTCCTTATTACGGGCAGCAGGGCGCGCAGCAGTTTGCAGGCTTGCTTAAAGACCATCTTCTTATAGCCGCGGCGCTCGTCAATGCCGCCAAATCGGGAGATTCAAAGGCTGTGGAGCAGCAAAGAGCGAAATGGTACGCCAACGCCGACAGTATCGCTAAAACGCTTGGCAGCATCAACCCGTATTGGAACGCGGGCGAATGGCAGGCAATGCTGCACGACCATCTTAAGATGACCGAAGACGAGGCCGTGCAGATATTGCAGGGCAAATACGCGATGAGCGTGCCTCAGTTCGATTCCATAGAATACCAGGCGCTGAAGATGGCAAAGGTCATGTCAGACGGCATAATAAGCCAGTTCGGGCTGTAATAAACCTTAATACATAAAGGCTTATTCCGCCTGCCCCTGTATCCACCCGATAAGCCCTTTTACCATCTCGAACGATTGCATTATAGTTTTGCGTCCGCTTCCCGTTTTAATTATATTCAAAAGCGTTTCTTCGCAGCCTTCGGGTTTTATCCTGAAACGTTTTATATATTGAAGGCTCCTTTTCCTGCCGGGGAAGTAGACGCGGTTAAGGGCGAATAGCGCCTGCAGAAAGTGGTCGAGAATAAGATCCAGCGCGAAATGGTAAAAAAGCACGTCCCCCTTAAGGGCTGCCCTTGTGAGGTCCTCGGTATCCAAAAGCGCTTCCGTGTGGAATTCCAATAAAATCTTCGAGAGTTCGTCAGGATAAACAGATACCTTCTTCTTAAGTCCTTCTAAAAAACCGTTCCGGTCATAAAGCACTTTTATATTTTTTATCGTCGCGAGCCTGCCGACGGGGTAATAGTAATTATCCAGTTTATCCGGCATGCTCCCCGAGAGTATGGCTTTTACTTCGTCAGCCGCATCCTTCTCGCTTACGAACATCAGCCATACTTCAACTCCTTCGATATAAACAAGATCGCATATGCCCCAGCGGGTAGGCCTGCTGCCCGGCGTATAATCCGCTGAATATTCGGGAAGAAGCGCCCTTCTTTCCTTGGCGGCAGGTATCGCGGAGCAATAAACGAATATATCGACATCCCCGCCTTCGCCTTGTGAGATATCTTTGGGCGTATCGCATAAGCCCGCCGCGGAAATAAGCGGGTGTGCCTCGAGTTTATCGGCTATTTTTTTCGGATCCAAAACAATTTTCTCCTTTATTTTTGCTATTGTACCATTCGGCGCCCTCCCGCGCAATTTTCGGTTGACAAATAACGGCATCCGGGCATATTATTAAAGAAAATAAGGAAAGGTGGTGTCTTTTTGTCGGTTCTGTAAGAGTAAACTATGGGCGGCATATTATCTGCTCCTGAAGCCTTTGGTTTTCCGGGGACTTCGAAGCGGAATGCCTTGTTTGTTTACCCGTGCAGAGGATCGGCTTAAAGTCACCGCTAATGCAATAGTTTACTGCGGCGAGTTATTTTCTGTACACGCCGTTTTTTGTTTAGCGCAGTATTTTCTGCCGGGCTGGGCGGTCGATAGACCGGAAAGGAAAATATATGATATTCATTAAAAGTAAAAAATACGATAAAGCGTTTTTGGAAAAGAACATGATGGGGCCTAACAGCATAAAGCTGCTCGAGGCCCTTACGGACGGAATAGAGTTTGCCAAAGGGAGCAGGGTACTCGATTTGGGGTGCGGCGCGGGCCTTACGTCGATATTCCTTGCCCGGGAGTTCGGCGTTAATGTTTTCGCCACCGACCTGTGGATAACGGCAACCGATAACTACGGGCGCTTTAAGGAAGCGGGCCTTGAAGACAGTATAGTGCCGGTCCACGCCGACGCGCTCGAGCTTCCGTATGCTGACGAATATTTTGACGCCGTAATAAGCGTCGATTCGTACCATTATTTCGGCAGGGACGAAGAATATATGGATAAGCACCTTGCGCCGCTTGTAAAAAAGGGCGGCGTGCTGGCGATAGCCATACCCGGGCTTATACGTGAATTCGATACTGTGCCCGAAGAACTTCGCCCCCTCCTTAACGACACGGATTTCGATACGTTGCATTCGCGCGGCTGGTGGGAAAGCCTGATTTCAAAATCGAAGCTGGTCAGGTTTGAATCCATAACCGAGTATACATGCGACGAGGCGTGGAACGACTGGCTCGCCTGCGACAACGAGCACGCGGTAATAGACAGACAGATGTTCGAAACGGGCGGGGGAAAATACCTTAACTTCATATCCATTATAGGATACAGGATATAGGTACCGATTCTGAAGGGGTGCTTTAAACTGCGCCCCTTTTCTGAATCATCCGTTAATTCTCATTGATAACGATCCATATAAAAGCTATAATATATATAATTCAGTCGGATTTTGTATTTTATTATTATTTCTTGGAGGTATTCATGGCAAGTCGCTCTCAGCAGCTCGCCCAAATGATCGGTTTTGGGTTATACGGGGAAACCGCATACGGCAGGATGAACGGTATCTTTTTTAACGCATCGATAAATAATCAAAACGGTATGTGTACGATCCGCGCCTATGTAAAGCGCGCGAACGGAGTAGATACTGCCGGAGCCGAAATGTTTCTCGCGGAAAACAGAAACAAGTATAAGAACGCAAAGGCTTCGTACGACGGAAAATCGCTGAACGTCATAATCTTAAACTACTTAAAGCTCAATGTGCAGACCGTCGCGGAATTCCTTTCGGACTTCTCGCAGTTCCTGAAAAACGCCGGGTATTTTTCGGCCTGCGCTTTCTGCGACAAGGCCGAGGGCTTAGGCTACACGGTTCAGGAAGACCGCGTTATGGAAGCCTGCCCGGAATGCCACGAAAAACTGGCGGGCATTTTTTCGGAAATGAAGCAGGAGCGTACGCAGGCCGGCAGTTATCTGCGCGGCGCAGCAGGCGCCGTGTTGGGCGGTATAATAGGGATAATACCGTGGGTGCTTTTAGGAATGGTGAACATAATAGCGGGTATAAGCGGGCTTATTATGGCCTTCCTTTCTTACAAGCTTTATATTCTGTTTAAAGGCAAACGCGGCCCGGGAATGCTGGTTATTGTCATTCTCGTGCTCATCGTGTTCACGTATCTGGGCGTAATGATCAGCGGTGGAGTAGGAGTAATTAGAGAAATCGGTAAAGAAGGCATAGAAATAAATAACGTTAAGTTCATTACGGATATGATTGCTGCCCCCTTCTCCAAAGGCATCGAGATACAGTATACATCGCCAATCACAACAACTTACTATATTAAAGGCGAAGACTGGGCAGATATGATCCGCCCGATCTGGAGAGATATCGTCCTGGGTTATTTCTTCGTGGCGCTTGCAAGCTTTGTGTATATAGCGAAGATCCGCAAAGAAAGCAGCGGCAAAGACCTGGAGGTAAAGCGCTTAAGCTGAAAACTGGCGGTACGCTACAGAATAACTGTTAATAAGGAGCCGCGGCTGTAGCCCTGCGCGGTTCCTTTCTTTGTGTCATAGTATAAATTCCAGCATAAATATATATAATCCCTGCATTTTCTATACTTGTTTATTGTCTCCTTAAAATATATACTTTATGTGACAAAGATATATATATTTCACGGGAGAGGATATGGATAAAGAGAATCTGTTGGAACTTTGGAAAAGCGAAGAAGCCTTTCCCTTCAAAGGCTGGGACTTCTCGCATATCAAAGGGCGCTATGAAGAAGAGCCCGTAGATTGGGATTACCGGCAAATAGTCAAATCGCAGATGCACCCCGGCACGGTCATGCTCGATATGGGCAC
>CAZDZY010000099.1:10424-11190 GCA_964510055.1 uncultured Christensenellaceae bacterium | reverse complement strand
CTAAATCGACCACACGCAAACCCATGTTATCTAAATCGCTCTGTCACGTTCAAAATCATGCCTTTGGACTTGTTCCACGAACAGATATTCTCACGATTTCATCACTTCGAATTTTTACTCTTAAACCCCGGAAAGCCTTTATTTCAAGGTTTTTCTACACATTTACTATTTCACCCTTGTTATCAAAGTGACCGTCTCAACGTGCGTCGTATGCGGGAACATATCTACCGCTTTCACCTCATCCAGCCTGTATCCACCGCCTGCAAATAGCGCCGCGTCCCTCGCGAGCGTTGCCGGGTCGCAGGAAACGTAGACTATTTTCTTCGGCGTTAACTCTGTAATCTTTTCGATGAGGCTTCTTTCGCATCCTTTTCGCGGCGGATCGAGTATTACTATATCGGGGCTGCCCGCAATCTTTACTCCCTCACCCAGCATCTTCTCCGCGTCGCCCGCTATAAACCACGCGTTTTCAATGCGGTTTAAAGCCGCGTTTTCTTTTGCGTTTTTTACAGCGCTTTGCACGTATTCTATTCCTATTACCTGCTTCGCCTTCCTTGCGGCAAGCAGCGAAAGCGTTCCTATTCCGCAGAACAGATCGAATACAGTGTCATCCTTTGTTATATCCGCAAAATCCATAGCGGTTATATATAACTTTTCGGCCTGTTCATGGTTTATCTGAAGGAAACTCGAAAGCCCCGCCCTGAAAGATAAACCGTCAAAGCTCTCGGTTATATAAGAGTCGCCGTATATAACATGTTCCTCATCG
>CAZDZY010000099.1:0-10414 GCA_964510055.1 uncultured Christensenellaceae bacterium | reverse complement strand
CCAGTATGGCGTTCGTCTTCTTATCGTTGATATTTACGACGATACTTTTCAGGCCGTCAATATCTTTAATGGCTGATATAAGTGATTCCTCATCTATTTTTTTATTCTTTAAAACCATTCCGGCCATCAAGTCTCCGTTTGACGCCTGCCTGCCTATGATATGCCTAAACGTGCCCGAATCTTTTTCTTCATCATACGCCTTAACTTTTTCTTCGTTTGCCCATTTTATCACGGCTTTTTTAATATCGTTTATCTGCCGCTTCTGTATCGGGCAGTTTGCCGCCACCAGCTTGTGGCTGCGCGGCGCGTAAAACCCGGCTTCAACTTTCCCGTCCGCAGATGATACCGGAAACGACGCCTTGTTCCTGTAATCCCTTATATTGTCCGCCGGTATTATTTCGGGCTTGTCTATCTCTATTCCCCCGAGCCTTTTAAAGCATTGTTGAACATATCTGCTTTTATAATCGAGCTGCCCTTTATATGAAAGATGCTGGAGCGTGCACCCGCCGCACGTTTCGAATGACCGGCAGAACGGTTCGGTGCGCTCGTCAGAAGGCTGTATTATTTCAAGAAGCTTCCCCACCGCGTAGCTTTTCGTGAGCTTTATCACCTTTACCTTTACTGTTTCCCCGGGAAGAGCGCGGGGCACGAAAACGGCTATTCCCTCATACCTGCCGATGCCCGCGCCCTCAACTGTAAGGTCGTCTATATTCAATTCAATAATATCGTTTTTGTTCAGCATATCAGCGATTATAACACAAGCTCCTTTTTATAAACAGGCGAAAGAGGGTGTATCAAATCTTGATCGCGTTTCTCAATCTTTTCACGCCCTCTTCTATCCCGGCCTCGCTCAAGTTTCCGTAACCGAGTACCACCTTGTTTTTATGCTTTCCTTTTATCACTGCGTAGTCTTCGGCGTAATCCGCTTCTATCCCGTTTTCGGTTATGGATTTTCTGTCTTCATCCGTAATATTCCTCTTCAGCGTTATCATGATATAAAAACCCGCCAGTTCTCCGGATATTATTATTTCCGTGCCGAACGCTTCCTTAAGGCAGCGTATAAGAAGCTTGCGCTTCCTGTCGTACAGGCGCTTCATGCGGTAAACGTGGCGGTCGAATTGCTTGCTTTCTATTAGATCCGCAAGCGCTATCTGCTCAATAGTTCCCACCCAAACATTGATCTTTCTTAATACCGCTTCCATGCGTTCCGTAAGATTTTGAGGCATTACAATATAGGCCATGCGCAGCGACGGAGAAAACACATTGCTGAAACTCCCGAGATATATCACTCTCTCGCCGCCCAGGCTCCAGAGGGGCTGAATGGGCTCGCCTGCATAACGGAATTCGCTGTCGTAATCGTCTTCGATGATATACGCCCCGTAATCCCGGGCATAATCGAGCAGGTCAAGGCGCCTCGCTATCGGCAATACGCCTCCCAGCGGGTATTGGTGGGACGGTGCAGTATATATCATCTTTATATTTGAACCTTCAGGGAGAAGCTCCGTCCTCATCCCCTGCGAGTCTGACTCTATCGGCATCACATCAAAACTGTTTTTTGATATAGCGCGGCGTACGAACTTAAGGCACGGGTCTTCGACTGCGGCCAAGCATCCTTCGTCATAAAGCAGCGCGGAAACCATTTCGAGCCCTGCGGACGTGCCGGGCACTATAAATATGCGCTCGCTCCCGCAGTATATGCCTTTAGCCCTGTACAAATATCCGGCCAAAGCTTTCCTTAGTTCTATATTGCCCTTTGGTTCGCCATAGCCGAAAGCGTCTTTATCTGCGTAAAGGCAGGCTTCTTTGAGCGCCTTTGCCCACATCGTCCGGGGAAAGGCGGAAACGTCCGGATTCCCTGCATAAAACGCTATAGCCTTTCTATCGCGCTCGCTTCTGGTGCCCTCCGGCACTATATTTGCCGGCTGTTTTTTTATTTTTAAATGCGCCCCTAGATCGGCCGCGTATGTGCCCGAGCCGATAACGCCGTTCAAATAACCTTCAGCTATAAGCTGCTCGTAAACCTGTATTATCGTGTTGCGCGAAACGCCCAGTTCGCCGGCGAGATTTCTCGTAGGCGGCATTTTGCTGTTTGCTTCTATCTTTCCGTAAAGTATGGCCTCGCGCATTTGAGCAATAAGCTGGCAAGTCATGGAGACCCCGGAATTCCTGTCTACATTAAGTCCAAACATAGATCCCCCCAAATGGCTCTATTATATCTCTGATTTATTGGCACTTTATTTATACCACTTAAAGTATATTCTTAATATACAGAATATTCAACAAATTGTTTATTAAAGGAGTAAGGATATGAAACAAGTATCGCTGGGTAAAACAGGCGAAACGGTCAGCAGGGTCTGCCTTGGGTGCATGATGATGGGAACGGCGATGGATGAAAAGACTTCGTTCGAAGTGCTCGACCATTTCAAAGAGGCCGGCGGAAATTTTCTCGATACGGCTAACTGCTACGCGTGGTGGATGGGCGGCGGATTCACAGGCGACGAGAGCGAAAACGTGATTAGTAGATGGATAAAAGAAAGGAAAAATCGTTCACAGGTTTTCCTCGCTACAAAGGTGGGCGGGCGTCTCCGTGATTTGAAAGGCATACGCGGGGCGGACGGCGCTATAGATTGGAGCCGTGTAACCGGGGAATATGAAGGGTTGTCTGCGCAAGTTATCCGCAAGGGCGTCGAAGACAGCCTTAGACGTCTTAACACCGATCATATAGACCTGTATTACACGCATGTTTACGACCCGAACACGCCTTTCGGGGAAACACTCGAAGCGCTGAACTCTCTCGTAAAAGAAGGCAAGGTGCGTTATATAGGATGCAGCAACATTTCGACCGGAGGGATAAAACGCTCGAACGGGATATGCAAAACCAAAGGATTAGCCCCTTACTCCGCTATGCAGCAGGAGTACTCGTATCTCCACCCAATCCCCGGCGCGGATACGGGCATCACACATCACGGGGATCAAGAAATGCTGGACTACGCAGCTGAAAGCGGTATGGCGTTTCTCGCGTATTCGCCGCTTTTAAAAGGAATATACGGAGATAAAGCAAAACGCGCAAATTACTACAACCGGCATTTATATGACAGCGGTATAAATCATAAGAAGCTTGAACTTGTCGACAGGCTTTCGGCTGAGCTCGGCTTAACCGGCAACCAGCTCGTGCTCGCGTGGATGCTGCGCCAAAGTCCGCAGATAATTCCGATACTCGGGTTCAGCAAAAAGGAACAATACCTCGAAGATGTCGCGGCGGCTGATATACAGCTTTCCTGCGAACACATGGCAATGCTTGATTCTATTGTTTGATCTTTTTACGGATACATCGATCGATTATGATGAATAATCCGGCTTGCCGGGCTGCCCAGGCCCGGCAGCCGGTATTCCGCTCAGACTATATATGCGATCCTTGCGCCCGGCAGATTGCGGGCAATGCTATCTCTTAAGAAAGCAGAAGCTTTTTCTTTCTCTGCGGGATTATATCCATACCTGCTCCTGCCGCAGTACGACATTGTATTTTCATTATAAAGGTTTATCGCGTTCGGGAAGGCCTCTTCGTTTATGGCTTTTGTCACAGTACCGTAAGTCATGAATATTATCTCTATAAGCACGTCACCCAGCACCTCGGGAAGCAGCTTTTCAGCCATGGTTTGAAACAGTTTCTCGTACATCTGCTCATAGCCGTCAATAAGTATAATAGGTGCTACGAGTATACCGACGTCATATTCCGCTTTATAGAGTTTATTGACAGCTTCGATGCGCTCGTCAAGATCAGATGTGCGGAATTCGACCTTTCGTATTATTTCCTGCGGATTAAGGCTCATCCTTATAGTAATATTTCTGCCGTGGTCAATATTTAGAAGTGTATCTATCATATTAAATTTTGTAGGAAGCGTAAGGCGGGCGTTTTTAACGTCCGCGAACTCCCTCACTGTCCACTCTAAACTGCCGCTCACCGAGTTTTCCATAACAAGGTCCGAATTGCTGCCTATCTCAAACACGCTTCCGGGATATTTTTCCGCGGACTCTTTAAGCTTCTTCATCATCTGCTGCCGGTTTACGAACACGCGCAGGTAAGAACAGTTGTAATATGTGCAGACAAGATAACAGTACATGCACATAGCCGCGCATCCCGAAGACGTATACGGAACAAGGAAATCGGACGTCTTGTTGTTTTTTCTGTATGTAAGAGATTTTCTTATTCCGAGTACGAGATAATCTTTCATCTTCGGGAATTTGCTGTTTGGCATCTCTCTAGCCTCTGGTATCCTGTTATGGCTATCGATCTCTATTATTTCGGTGCCGAGATCCGAATACTTTTTAATAAGTTGTTTTCCCAGAGAATACTTTTCGCAGCCTGTTTCCACATATACTTTTGACGGATAAAATCGAAACATAACCCCTCCCATGTTTATCATGGGAATGTTAAGCCCGTTTATTCCCTTAAAATAAAATCAGGCCCGCCGCAGGAATCATGCAATAAAATGAGGATATGCTTTATTGCTCTTGGGAAGGCTGTTTTATTCTTTTGATAAGCTCCTCAGTATTTGATAATTCGAGCCCGCCGTATTCGAAACTGCCCGAATAGATAGTTTGGCCGTTTTCGAAAAGCGAGATCTGATATTTCGCCCGCAGGCTTTCGGATACCACCCTGTTCATACCGGTTTTTGTTGGAGCTTTTAAACTCCCGAAATCTGTATTCAGGGCCGTTACTTTAAGCGTAAGGTCGCGCCGGGTCATCTCTGCTTCGATCTCGCCGTCCTTTACGCTGAGCTTTCTTACCTTTCCGCCGTTGTAAGTCGCGAAGCGGTACTGTTTGCCCTGCGCGAAAAGAACGCAGATTAGCCCCGTAAACTTAATAATTCCGTATTTTATATGGGCTATCGAACACATGAACGCCGATTGTTTGTCTTCGCACTGCATCCATATCCAGCTCTTCGGGAACGCCACTCCCCAGTCTTTTTCGATATATCCGTTCGCGCCCGTAAATTCCATATGCCTCTTGTCGCAGCTTACGAATCCGTCGACATCATGGCGGAGGCTCAATATCCCGTGATTGCATTGCATGGAAGGGATGTATGAAAACGGCCCCATTATTGAGGGGGAAAGAAAGCTGTTTTTAAGCTGCACCGGCTCACCGTAATCAAGCTCGGCCTTTAAGCCGATACTGCTTATATCGAGGCGCACCCGTTCCGCAGAGAAAAAGTTCTCCTCTATCCGTATTTCGAATCTGTCTTTTTCACTGTGAAAAGAATCGAACGGATATCGCACAAAAAAGCTCTGTATCGGGTCGCTGAAAAGCACCTGTATGAACGCGGTATCGTTTTCGTGCTTCTTTGCGCGAAATACGCCGGGTATAAAAACACACGAGCCCTCTTTTGCGGAATGCTTAAAGAACCAGCCCTCAAAATAAGGGCGGCTCAATATTTTGCCGTGATACAGGGCGGGATTACGCGGCAGTAATCGGTATCCCACTATTTATCATCCTCCAAGATTTTTTTAAGAGGTATTTTAGCCGGGCCGTCCAGTACTTCCCCGAGCATTGAAAACCGCGAGCCGTGGCACGGGCAGTCGAAAGACTGCTCCGTTTCGTTATATTCCAGCGTACATCCCAAGTGCGTGCAATGCGCGCTGAAAGCATGTATCTCTCCGCTTTCATCCTTATAGACCGCCTGTGCTCTGCCGCCTATGCGCATTACCGCGCCTTTGCCGGGTTCTATGTCTTCGTAATCTCCCGCGGGCATAAGAACGTTATCCAATGTAAACGCCTTCAGTACTGTGCCTGCCTGGGAGAAGAAGTTCTTTGCCGACGAACCGGGCGTAAAGCGTATCGGGTCAAATTTCTCGCGAACTTCATGATCTATATAATTCGTTCCGGCAGCGTGGTCCGATATCATCATCGCTGCTGCCGCGCTGTTGGTGATCCCCCATTTTTCATATCCCGCCGCGACGTAAACGTTCGGATTTTTCTCAAATATCGCTCCCACATACGGTATGCCGTCGAGCGTCATGCAGTCCTGCGCCGACCATTCGTATGAAGGTTTTTGATCCGCGCTTTTAAAATCGGCGTGCAGGAAGTCTCTTAAGTGCTCATAGCTCGTATCGTCTTCGTCTTCCTTCGCAGTCCTGTGTCCGTGCCCCACCAAAAGCAGCTTGTTCCCGGCATCGGAATAATGCATCCTTATCGAATTGACCGGTTCGTGTATATTAATATACATCCCCTCGACGTCAACATTATTGGCGCCTGTGCAGATGGCATATTCCCTCTCCTGATGCAGTTTGATAAAGAACAAACCGGGAAAGTCGACAAGCGGATAATTCGTCGCAAATACTGCTGCATTGGTGCTCACATTACCTTTTTCGGTCTTAATAATACACTTCCCGTTTCTCTCAAATTCCGTAGCTTTCGTGTGTTCGAATATCCTTCCGCCTTTTTTAACGAACTCAGCAGCGAGAGCGTAAAGATACTTTAAGGGATGAAACTGGGCCTGGTTTTCCATCGCCAGCGCGGTCGCGTCAAACGGAAGGCGCGTTTTCGAAGTAAGCCGCCCGTTTATCCCCAGCTTTTCGTATTCACGCAATTCCTTTTCGAGAAGCTCCGTGTCGTTTTTGTCACGGGTATATACGTAAGCGGGAGTCTGCGCGAAATCACAGTCTATAGCGTATTCTTCAATAAACTTGGCTATCCTTGCTAAGCCGGCCAAGTTCGCTCGCGCGTACGTTTCCCTTCTCTTTTCGGAAAGGGTCTGCAGTTTAAGCGCGTGCTGCGCAGTCACTTTCGCCGTAGTATAGCCGCTCGTGCCCGAGCCTGCCTTCGACGCTTCTATAACGACTACATCCGCGCCTGTTTTCGCCAATAGCAGCGCTGTCGTAATGCCCGTTAAGCCCGCGCCGACAACTGCTATATCGCATTTTATGCTTTCCGGTAGTTCAGGGTAATCGGGAGCTTTTACTGTATCCATCCAGTATGATAAACGATCCATATTATTCCTCTTGCCTAACCCCAAAAAGCCACGTATTTTAGATACCCCATATTAGAGCCTCTAAACCGCAGAAATTTGAGGTTATAATTATTTTACTAATATTCTTACCTGCAAAATAAAAATAAAACGCTTTTTGAGCAAAACGGTCAGTGTATATAATGTTTTTTACTCTCAATGATATCTGAATACCTTATTGCCACTTCGTCAATAACGCTCTCCCACGGCCTGTAGAGCGTATCGCGTGCATTGCGGCCCGCGGTTTTGAGCAGTTGTGCATCCGCCGCCGCTTTCTGAATGCACGAAGCAAAGGCGCTGACGTCGTTTTCCGACAGATAACCGTTATAGCCGTCTTCTATCCCCTCCGCTGCGCAGGAGCGCGTTATTACGAGCGACGGGCAGCCTAGCGCCGCGGCTTCCCGGACGACAAGCGAAAACGTATCGTATTCGGAAGGAAACAAGTTGAGGTCTGTCTGCATGTATATCGTTTTCAGTTTCCCGCGGTCGTTTATCCTGCCGGTAAATATGAAGTCTTTGTCCATTTCCAACCTTTGTACAAGCTTTTTCACGCTTTGCTGGTTGCAGCCCTCTCCCACCATAGTCATATGAAATTGCAAGCCTGAGTCTTTAAGCTTTTTCAGCGCAAATATCATTATCTTCAGGTTTTTATGCCATACCTGCTGGCCGACGTACAAAAAACGTATTTTATCTTTCAGTCCATCATTTCGGTCGGGGCAACCGTCGCATACGATATCCGTACCGTTTCCTACAATATCTATGCATCCTTTATATCCATATTCCCTGATGGTATCGACAGCGGTGCCGCTGACAGTCCAGACGCGATCTACCCTGTTGTAAAACTCCATAATGCTTTTGAGAAGCATTTTCGCCGCATGAGCGCTTTTCAGCGCGCTTTTAAAGTCGTCATAATACTTCGAATGGAACGTCGTTACAATAGGTATATCGAGCCTGCGCGCTATCCTTAGGCCCAGCCTTCCCGAACTGAAAGGGCTGTGAGCATGTATTATATCGAATCTTAAGCCGCTTATTTTCTTTAAGAACGCGATATCAGAAAACGCCATTCCCGCCCTGTACGGTTTGCGCATGGGTATCGGCAGTGAGTTGTATCTTAAAACGTTGAAACTTTCGTTATCGACATACCCCGGAAAATTTGGCGTTACGACATAACATTCGCCGTATTTTTCCTGCAGCCAGTAAGCGTAATTTCTGACCACGCTGCTGACTCCGTCGGCAATAGGCGAAAACGAATCGTTGAATTGTCCGATCAATTTCATGTTCCGTCAGTATCTGTTAACCTCCCCGGATTATCGTCAAAATTTCTCGTAAACATATTATGCCCTTTTGTAAGGCTTTCTATCGTATCGAACCCGAGCATCGAGAGCAACTCCAGAACGAACGGATTGTCGGCGGGAGTTTTAATGGCCGCCTCATTGGCGTAAGTGTCCACATGTTTTGCTCCCTCTTCCCTGTTAATAAGCGCTTTAGGCCCGCCCACGCAGCCTCCGGGGCACCCCATCCCTTCTATGAAGTTTGCGCTTATGCGCCCTTCCTGTATTTCTTTAAGAAGCGCCTTGCACGCCGGGACCCCGTCAGCCTGGACCGCTTTTACCTGTATATTTCTATCCGGCATGAGCCTCTTTACGGTATCTTCTACAGCCTTGCTCACTCCGCCGGTACGGGCGTATATCCTGCCCGCCGCCGATGAATGGTCTCGCTGGTCTTCCAGCAGCTTTTCCGGGTCTATACCCGCGGCTTTAAATATCTCATCCATCTCCTGAAACGTCAGCACAAAGTCGACGGCGTCTTTTATATCTTCCTGCCGCGCTTCCGCTTTCTTGGCGATACAGGGGCCGACGAAAACCGTTTTTGATTCGGGGTACAGCTTCTTTATGGCGCGGCCGCTCGCCGCCATGGGCGAAACCGAAGGCGGCATATAAGGAGCGAGTTTGCCGTAGACTTTCCTTATCATCGCCACCCACAGCGGGCAGCAGCAGCTCGTCAGCATAAAATCGTCTTCATGCACCACGGCGGCGTCGAATTCCAGCGCTTCTTTAAGCGTCAGTATATCGGCGAAAAGCGCTACTTCTATCATGCCCGCGAATCCCAGTATCTTAAACGCGAGACGCAGCTTGCCGGGCGTCATTCCCTCGCTGAACTGGCTTAAAAACGCGGGAGCGATAAGCGCATATACCGGAGCGCTGCCCGAGTTGATAATATCGAATATGGGCACGACTTCTTTTATATCGATAAGATTAGAACTTTTGCAGCTTTTTATACATTCGCCGCAGCCGACGCAGTCTTTTGATATTACTATATTTCCTTCTTCGTCGCGCGAGACAGCGTTATAAAAGCACATATTTTCACACGTTTTTTCTTCGCAGCTGCACTTGCCGAGCCGCACGATGGGAGGATACTTCCTCGGGCGCAACAGGCAGTCGATGTTATGCTCGTCATAATCAAGCTGTTTCCCAAACAGCTCTTCGAGGTTCTTGTTTACGGCCGCATGCACCGCGTCATTATAAAGGCTTTCAAATGGTTTCATGTATTTACCTCCTAAAATTCTTTAAGCGCCTCGATCACCTTATGCCAGTCTTTCAATTTTTCCTCATACGTTATTGCATTAGCAGGGCTCGTAGACTTAAGGTATGAAAAGCTAACACCTTTAAAGCCGAAACCAATATTGCTCTTAAAAAGCCCGTACGCTTTTTGCCCGTTGAAAAAAACATGTTTTATACCCGGATGCTCTTTGAAGAAACCGGCGAAATCGTTTATTACGGGATCCTTTATATGCGAGTCGAGGCTCCCCTGCCTCTCGCAGCTTTTTATCACATCCCAAAGCGCGATATTATGCTTCAGCAGAAACTCCGTGCGCTTATTGTAGTCCCGCTCGTATTCTTCGTCAAATAAAGCATATATAACATACCAAAAGCCGTTTCTGCCGTGCCCATAATACTGCCCCTTGCGCAGCGATTCTTCTCCAGGTATCGAGCCGAGTACCAGTATACGGCATTTACCGTCCGCTATCGGACCAAACGAATGAATCATATTACTTACTCCGAGAAAACACTGACCAGTATATCATATAATGCGCAATCAAAAACAAAAATAAAATTCCTATTGCATTTTTAAATGCAATATGTTATATTGCGTTCAGTAGTGTACATAATATAATAGTGGATAATGAGTAAGAGGTGTTTTAATGAACGCACAGTTTAAAAAGGGCGTGCTCGAGATGTGTGTGCTGATGCTGCTCAAAAAAGGCGACGCATACGGATATGAGCTGGCCGAAAAGATCTCCAGGACAGTGGAGATAGCGCAGGGCACCGTGTACCCACTGCTTCGTAAATTAAAAGCCGAGGGGTACTGCGATACTTACCTGTCCGACGCTTCGGGCGGGCCGCCGAGAA
>CAZDZY010000098.1:10988-11304 GCA_964510055.1 uncultured Christensenellaceae bacterium | reverse complement strand
TAGGATAAAAGATCATAAGAATACAGGGTTTATAAGCCGTTTTATGAACTGACCCCAAAAAGTTAGACAAAATTTTGTTTAAGCAATAGAGAGGGCTTGCCGCCTGTGAACAGCAGGAGGTAAGCCCTTTAGCTTTGCATTAATACGACGGTTATTATAGTAGTCGAGATATTCCACAAGTTCATTCTTGAAGTGTTCAAGAGAATCAAACTGGCAATTGAAAGAGCCGCTCTGATTCCCTGTAACTCATATGCTCTTGTCGCATTGCTTCGATTACATGCTGCTTAAATTCCCCTGTGTAGTGCTTATTTGGTTT
>CAZDZY010000098.1:0-10978 GCA_964510055.1 uncultured Christensenellaceae bacterium | reverse complement strand
TCTCGGCATAAAAACACCCCTAAAGCTATTTTCAGTATATCATACTGTCTAACTTTGGGGGTGCAGTTCATTTACCAGCGGCTTTTTCTTTTTGAACTTATTAAGAAATAAAAAGGAATTTGGCGGAAAATGTAGAAATATTAAGTACTGCCGATAAGGAGGTTCCAAATGATCACTGAACTGGATAAACTGAAAAGGGCTAAGGAATATCTTGACAAGCTGGCGCAAGGCATCGACCCATTATCCGGCGAAGAAATGCCGCAGGACACGGCGCTGAACAATTTGAGGCTGTCGCGCTGTTTCTTTTATGTGTCGGGAATACTCGGACAAGTAATAGCGAACGGAGGAAGGATAGGGAAACCATCGGGAAGCCAGCGGCCGTTTTTTATCACGGATGAAGAGCTTGCGCGTGTCGTTATCTCCGAAACGCCCGTATCCGTTTCAATCTTTGTAAAAGCCGTCAACGAAGCTGCCTGCGACCCGGAAAGGAAAAAGCTTTCGTTCGCTGCGGTAACAAACTGGCTCGTTAAGGAAGGCTATCTTATGGCACAGGAAACAGAGCCGGGCAAACGCAAGAGGGTGCTTACGGATAAATCGGCTTCAATAGGCATGTCTTCCGAAATGAGGGAAGGAACGAGAGGAACTTTCGAGATAATGCTTTATGACTCAAAGGCGCAAAGGTTTTTAACAGACAATATCCCGAATATGCTTAAAGACTGATCTCCCGGGATCATTGAACACTGCCATTGGGCTGCATCACGCAGCTTTTTTATCGGGCGGCAATGTTATTGATCTGTTATTGCGGCACATGATCACAGGCCTAACATATCGTGAATAACATTAACACTTTATTTTTTGTAACAATTAAGCTATAATCATCCCTGAGCGATTAATAAGGAAGAACGGAAGAACGGCATTTCTCTTGTATGTTTGCCGATAAATGAGGAGAAATTATGATTTGGAATGAAGGTATTGAATGCGCATCGAGGAGTGAGATCGAAGCCATACAGCTCGAACGCTTAAAGAGCACGGTAGAACGGTGCTACAACAAAGTTGAATATTATAGAAAGAAGCTTGACGCCGCCAACATCACTCCGGCGGATATCAAAACGCTTGACGATATACGAAAGATCCCTTTCACAGTTAAAGACGACCTAAGGCAGAATTACCCGTATAGACTCTTTGCTGTACCGATGAAGGAAGTCATAAGGATCCACGCGTCTTCGGGCACAACAGGCAAGCCTACGGTAGTAGGTTATACAAAAGCCGATATAGACATGTGGGCGGAGCTCATAGCAAGGTTGGCGTGCGCGGCAGGGGCGACCCCTGACGATATAGTACAGATAACGTTCGGGTATACGCTTTTTACGGGCGCTTTCGGGCTGCACTACGGCATGGAGAAGCTCGGCGCCACCGTTATACCGATATCGGGCGGCAATACCGAGCGGCAGCTGATGGTGATGCAGGATTTCGGCACGACAGTGCTGGTAGGCACCCCGTCTTACGCGCTGTATATGGCCGAGTGCGCTAAAAAGGCAGGCATAGATACAAGCAAGCTTCCTCTGCGGCTCGGCATGTTCGGGGGAGAAGGCCATACCGAAGAGATGCGCCGCGAGATAGAAAAAGCGTGGAATATTACGGCTACCGAAAATTACGGCCTATCCGAAATAATCGGCCCGGGCGTTTCAGGTGAGTGCTATTGCAGGAACGGGATGCATATAGCGGAAGACCATTTTTACTGCGAGGTAGTGGACAGGGACACGCTGGAGCCGCTGCCGCCGGGGCAGCCGGGCGAGCTGGTGATCACGTCGCTCTCAAAGGAAGCGCTGCCCATACTGCGCTACCGCACCAAGGATATAACATGGCTGATACCCGAAAAATGCGAATGCTGCAGGACGTCTATGCGCATGGCTAAGATACAGGGGCGCACCGACGATATGCTCATAATACGCGGAGTGAATGTGTTCCCGTCGCAGATAGAAAGCGTGCTGCTCGATATAGACGATTTGGGGCCGCATTATGAAATAATAGTCCGCAAAGACGGTTATATGGACAAGATAGAAGTGCTCGTAGAGGTCATAGACGCGGCGCTGCTTGAAAAATTCAGCGCGCTCGAGGCGCTGGAGAAGAAGGTAAAGCATTCGCTTTACACAGTGCTGGGTATAGAAGCCGATGTGCGGCTCGTGGAACCCCAGTCGCTGAAACGTTTTGAGGGCAAGGCAAAAAGGGTAACGGATCTAAGGTAAACGGAGACTCAAATGAAAAAACTTATGCTTGGCAATGAGGCTTTTGCGAGAGGCGCTTATGAAGCGGGAGTCACAGTTGCGACGGCTTACCCCGGTACGCCGAGTACCGAGATCACTGAAAATATAGCTAAATACGATTGCATATATTCCGAGTGGTCGCCCAACGAGAAGGTCGCGATGGAGGTGGCCATTGGCGCGGCGATCGCAGGAGCGAGAGCTTTGTGCTGCATGAAGCATGTAGGACTCAATGTTGCCGCCGACCCGCTGTTCACCATATCTTATACGGGCATAAACGGCGGGCTTGTCGTAATAGTCGCCGACGACCCGGGCATGCATTCGAGCCAGAACGAGCAGGACTCAAGGTATTACGCGAGGAGCGCGCATGTTCCAATGCTGGAGCCTTCGGACAGCATGGAAGCAAAAGAGTTCGTAAAGCTTGCTTTTGAACTTTCTGAAAAGTTTGATACGCCTGTATTCGTCCGTTCGAATACGAGGCTTTCGCATTCGCAGGGCATAGTCGAACCGGCCGACAGGCTGCAAATACCCTTAAAACCCTATGTAAAAGACATCGGCAAATATGTTATGATGCCCGGTATGGCAAAAAAACGCCATATCGTCGTAGAAAAACGTATGAGCGATATAAAGGCGTATGCTGATACGATGGAAATTAATATCGCCGAGTATAACGAAACAGACATCGGAGTCATTACAAGCGGCATTAATTATCAGTATGTAAAAGAAGCGCTGCCGAATGCGAGCGTTCTAAAGATAGGCATGGTTTATCCTCTGCCCGAAAAACTGATAAAAGAGTTTGCATCAAAAGTAAAGAAACTTTATGTTGCCGAAGAACTTGAACCTTTTATGGAAGAACAGATAAAGGCGATGGGGATCGATGTTGCCGGGAAAGACATATTTACTGTTCAGGGCGAGTACAGCGTAAATATAGTAGCCGAAAGAATTGGCGGGGAAAAGAGAGACATCAACGACCCGGGAGCGCTCCCCCAGAGGCCGCCCGTCATGTGCCCGGGCTGCCCTCACAGGGGAGTGTATCATGCGCTTAAAAAGCTGAAAATAACCGCCGCGGGCGATATTGGCTGCTATACGCTGGGGGCGCTGCCTCCTCTTCAGGGTATAGACACGTGCATATGCATGGGCGCCAGCATAGGAACCGCTATGGGTATGGAGAAAGCAAGAGGAAAGGATTTCGCGAGAAAGCTTGTTGCGGTGATAGGCGACTCAACGTTCATTCACTCCGGCATAACAGGACTTATCGATATGGTCTACAACGGCGCGACCTCGACCGTTTTGATACTTGACAATTCAACGACAGGCATGACGGGGCACCAGGACCATCCGGCAACGGGTAAAAATATAAAAGGCGAACCCGTTTACGCTATAGACATCCCCGCTCTTATCAAAAGTATAGGCGTCAGGCATGTGCGTACAGTTGACCCGTACGACTTAAAGGAACTCGAGACTGTGATAAAAGAAGAGACGGAGCGTGAAGAGCTGAGCGTTATCATCGTAAAACGCCCGTGCGTTTTATTAAGCAGGAAGCATCCGCCTGCTTACAGCATAAACGATAAATGCAAAACTTGCGGCGCGTGCTTAAAGCTCGGCTGTCCCGCTATAGAAAAAGCTGAAGAGGGAATGAGGATAGACGATACTATATGCACGGCATGCGGCCTTTGCGCGAAGGTATGCGCTTTTGACGCCATAGAGCCGGAGGAGGTGCGGCATGACTGATATATTGATCGTCGGCGTCGGCGGGCAGGGAACGCTGCTTGCAAGCAGGATAATCGGAAACCTCGCAATAGCGCTCGGGTACGATGTAAAACTCTCAGAAGTGCACGGGATGGCGCAGCGGGGAGGAAGCGTTGTTACTCACGTGCGTTTCGGGGAAAAGGTATATTCGCCGGTCATCGACGAGGGCGGCGCAGATATAATACTGGCTTTTGAAAAGCTTGAAGGTTTGAGGTGGACTTGCCGTTTGAAAAAAAACGGCCGTATGTTTATAAACACGCAGCAGATATCCCCGCTGCCGGTAGTTACCGGAGCGGAAGGATACCCTGCCGATATAGAAGCGCGAGTCAGAAAAATAGTGCCAAAAGCCGTTTTTATCGACGCGTTGTCGCTCGCAAAGCAGGCGGGAAATGAAAAAACGGTGAACACGGTGCTTATAGGAGCATTGGCGAAACAAACGGATATCGATAAAAAGTATTTTATCGATGCGATAAAGGAGACGGTCCCCGAAAAACTTTTTGATGTTAACATAAGGGCTTTTGAGAAGGGCTACGGATTATAGATCGGGGTCCCCAACAGAGTATCATGGTAGAATAAGGTAGAATAATGGAGGCCTATATGTATTGGAATGAAGAAATAGAGTGCATGGACAGGGAAAAACTGAATGCGCTGCAGCTTGAAAAATTGAAGAAAACAGTAAAAAAAGTATATGAAAATGTTCCGTTCTATAAGAAGAAGTTCGATGAGAAGGGAATAAGACCCGAAGACGTTAAAAGCCTCGGCGACTTGAAGCGTCTGCCGTTCACTATGAAGAGCGACTTGCGGGACAATTACCCGTTCGGGATGTTCGCCGTGCCGAAAGAGGAGATAGTGCGCGTGCACGCCTCTTCGGGCACTACAGGCAAATCGACGGTAGTAGGGTACACTAAGAGGGATATAGCGAACTGGGCCGACCTGATGGCACGTACGCTCGTTTTCGCTGGGGGCAGTAAACATTCCGTCGTACAGGTCGCCTACGGATACGGGCTCTTCACGGGCGGACTCGGCGCGCATTACGGCGCGGAAGCGCTGGGGGCGATAACCGTTCCGGTATCGGGCGGCAATACTGAGCGGCAGATAATGCTGATGCAGGATTTCGGCGCGACGATACTCGCCTGCACGCCTTCATACGCGCTCTTCATGGCTGAGACGATGGAGGAAATGGGCATAGACAGAAAGTCTCTTAAGCTGGAGGCAGGCGTGTTCGGGGCCGAGCCGTGGACCGAAGCAATGAGAAGCGAGATAGAGCGGCGCCTTAAAATACTGGCCATAGACATCTACGGGCTTTCCGAGGTAATGGGGCCGGGAGTCGCGTCCGACTGCGAATACAAGTGCGGCTTGCATATAGCGGAAGACTACTTCCTGCCGGAGATAATAGATCCGGATACGCTTGAACCGCTGCCGTACGGCCAAAAGGGCGAGCTTGTGATAACGACCATAGATAAAGACGGCATTCCCCTTATAAGGTACAGGACAAGGGATATCACGTCGCTTCATCCCGAAAAATGCGGATGCGGGCGCACCATGGTGCGTATGGATAAAGTGATGGGAAGGACGGACGACATGCTTATCATCCGCGGCGTAAACGTATTCCCGTCGCAGATCGAAAGCGTTCTCGTTAAGATGACCGAGGTTTCGCCGAATTATCAGATAATCGTTGACAGAGTCGATAATTTCGATACACTTGAAGTACAGGTGGAAATGGCGCCCGAATTCTTCTCCGACGAGGTAAAGGTGCTTGAAACGCTGAGCGAAAAAATAAGGAATAAGATACAGAACGTTTTGAACATCAACATCAAAGTAACGCTCGTTGAACCGAAAACGATAGAAAGAAGCATGGGAAAAGCAAAACGAGTAATAGATAAAAGGAAGTTTTAAGGAGGAATGGTTATGATAAAGCAAATATCAGTTTTCGTGGAAAACAAAAAGGGCAGGCTGGCAAGGATAACGGACGTTCTCGGGCAGTCAGGCATCGACCTTATCGCCCTGTCTATTGCCGATACTACAAATTTCGGCATAATGCGCTGTATTGTGAGCGACCCGGATAATGCCGTAACCGTTCTGAAACAAAACGGGTTTACGGCCAGCATGACGGAAGTTATAGTTGCGGAAGTTATAGACCGCCCGGGCGGGCTTGCCGGCGTATTAAAAGCACTGGATGAAGCGGGCATAAGCGTGGAATACCTGTATTCGTTTGTACGCACGCCGACCCAGAACGCGCTTATACTGTTCCGCGTTGAAAACATCGAAGGAGCAATCAAAGCGCTTAAAAAATGCAGCGTCAGGCTGCTGGAAGAAAAGGACATCTATTGAGTTTTTCAATGTAAGAAGGAAGAAATGCTTGTAAGACCAACATACGCTGTAATAGACTTAAACGCTGTAAAACAGAACATAGTCAATATAAGGTCGCGTTTGCCCGAAGAAACAATGTTTTGCGCTGTCGTTAAAGCCGACGCTTACGGCCACGGCAGCGTTATGGTTTCAAAAGCCGCTATAGAAGCGGGTGCGGAATGGCTTGCGGTGGCGATCCCCGAAGAAGCTGCGGTACTGCGCGATGAAGGTATAACGGCTCCGATACTGGTTCTCGGCCCGTCGAACCGCTGGCAGTGGGAAATGGCTGCAAAGCTGGATTTAAGCATGGTCGTCGCGTCGAAAGAATGCGTTAAATATGCTGCCGAAACTGCGGATAAGCTCAAAAAAGTCATAAAGCTCCACCTGAAAGCCGATACCGGCATGAACAGGGTAGGCATAAGGACTTTCGAAGAGATGCGGGAGATGCTCGATGAGATAGAAAAATCGGAGCTTCTTGAACTCGAAGGGCTGATGACGCATTTCGCGGCGGCCGACGAAGCCGATAAGACCTATACGACGATGCAGAATAATAGGTTCGAAGAGTTCATAAGACGGATAAAGGAATGCGGGTACGCGCCCCTGATACACGCCGCGAACAGCGGAGCCGCTATCGACAGCCCGCAGCTTTCGTATGATATGGTAAGGGTAGGCATTGCGATGTACGGCTGTTATCCGTCTGATGAAGTGGATAAGAGCGTAAAGCTTAAGCCTGCTATGTCGGTACATACGAAGATATCCCATATAAAAACGCTGCCGGCAGGAGAGAAGCTGAGTTATGGATGCACATTCACTACACCCAGTGAAATGAGGATAGCTACCCTGCCTATAGGTTATGCCGACGGGTTCAACAGGCTGCTTTCCAACAACGGCGAAGTATTGATATGCGGGAAGCGCGCCAAAGTAGTCGGGCGCGTATGCATGGACCAGACGCTCGTGGACGTAACTGATATACCGGGCGCGGACCTCGGCGAAGAAGCGGTGATAATAGGCAGGCAGGGCAAAGATGAGATAACCGCGGACGAGCTTGCCGGCAGGTACGGCACGATAAACTACGAAGTATTATGCGCCGTATCGCCAAGAGTGCCAAGGCTTTATTGCGAGGGCGGCAAATGATATTTTGAAAGAAGATCGATGGATAAACAGGAAATAAGAAACAAAATAAAAGCGCAGAGAGCGGTGATGGATAAAAAGCAGGCGGAAGCCTTCAGCGAAGCCATTAATAAAAAACTGCTGTCGCTGGAAAAAGTCATGAAAGCTGATTGCATCATGGCTTTTTATTCATATAAAAACGAGCCTTATATGATAGGATTCATGCATGAGTGTATGGGTATGGGCAAACAGATCGCGCTGCCCCGTATTATCGGGGAAGGAAAGATGGCGGCGGCGGTATACAGCCGTGATTCTGAACTGAAGAACAATGCTTACGGCATACCGGAACCTTATCCGGGCAATATTATATGCAAACCTGACGTTGTAATAGTTCCCGGGCTGGCTTTCGATCTTAATCGGAACAGGATAGGCTTCGGCAAGGGCTACTACGACCGCTTTTTAAAAGGGTCGGAAGCTTATAAGATAGGCGTATGTTTTGATTACCAGATAGTTGAAAAGATAGACGCCGGAAGTCACGATGTTCCCGTGGATATCGTTGTGACCGAAGAAAGGATAATAGGGGAGTTGTAATGCGAGTCATAGCTGGCAGCCATAAAGGGAGGCGTCTTGTATGCCCCCAAAGCGATAGAATAAGGCCGACAACGGATAAAGTGAAAGAAGCAATGTTCGGCGCCCTGCAGTTTTATATACCCGGCGCGCATGTTTTGGACGCATTCGCGGGAAGCGGCGCCCTCGGGCTGGAAGCGCTGTCGCGCGGAGCCGCGCATGTCGATTTTGTGGAAATACAGCCGGACTGTATAAAAACGCTGAAGCAGAACGCGGAGATGTTTTCAAAGGACGGTTTTGATATATATAGAGGCGATGTAATAAAGCTTATGGGTAAGCTTAATATATATGATATCGTCCTGATCGACCCTCCGTACGACTCGGATCTCTATACAAAATTCCTTGAGGCCGCCTCTGCGGCTGATATACTTGAAAAAGGCTGCAAGGTTGCAGCCGAATGCAGGAAGAAATTTGATTTTATTCTCCCGGAGAAGTATAATTTTATAAAGAAAAAAGATTACGGGGATATATCCCTTTGGTTTCTGGAATACGGAGGATGATATGATTAAATGCGTTTACCCCGGGAGTTTTGATCCTGTCACCACCGGGCATCTTGATATAATCGAGCGGGCGGCGGCGCTGTTTGACGAGGTAACGGTTGCGGTACTCGTAAACAGCAATAAAACTCCCGCCTTTTCCAAAGAGCAGAGAATGGACTTTATTAAAAAAAGCGCGTCTCATCTGGCTAACGTGAAGGTAGACAGCTTTTCCGGGCTTCTTGTCGATTATATGAATAATAACAAGGCAAACCTTGTTATCAGGGGATTGCGCGCCATATCTGATTTTGAATATGAGTTTCAGATGGCGGCGCTGAACGCAAAGCTAGCCAAAAATATCGAGACTGTATTTTTGATGACCGATACGAACCATTCGTTTTTAAGCTCAAGCATAGTAAGGGAACTTGCGTTTTACGGCGGAGATTTGACCGGGCTTGTCCCGGAAGCTATAAAAAATGATATAAAAACATACCTTGCAGGAAAATGATATGAAGATATTTGAACTGCTGGATGAACTGAAAGAGGAAATAGAAAACAGCCCGAAAGCCGTATTTTCGAATAGACGGACTATAGATACAGATATCTGTTACGAGATCATAGAAGATATCGAAAAGGCTATACCGGATGAGATAAAAAAAGCGGATGAACTGATAAAAGAAAAGGAGCAGATCGTAAAAGAGGCGGAAGATGAGGCAGCTTCTATCGTTTCGAGCGCGGAGGACGAACTGAAGACCCGCGTTTGTGAAGACAGCGTGGTTCAGGAAGCTGAAATAAAGGCAAAAGAGCTCCTTAAGCTTGCGGAGAACAATGCTCGGGAAATAACGCTGGGTTCCAAAGAATATGCCGACGATATACTGGGCGAAGTGGAAACATATCTTGCCGGCTACATAGAGCTGATCAGGAAAAACAGGTCAGAGCTTTCTTCCAGGCGGAAAAAGGACTGAAACGGTTTTTCTTTTTTTAACGATCTTTACTGCAATGAAAATTGCCAAAAAGACGGTTATAGCCCCAACGCCGCATAAAGCGGCTGTTTTAATATGTGGAGCATTTTGAACGCCGCCGGCAGGGAATAATATCAGGATGATATGACACACGGCATACGCGAGCGCGGCCTGAATGCTTTTTGTAATTAAAAAACGTTTCGGATAGAGGTTTGAAGCGGCGCAGACGGATCTCGTCTGCATATGGATGCAGGCGCCGCCGAACGCTATTATCGAAGAGACTACGGGAAGTTTTTGCGGCAGGCTGAGATCCGCGGCCGATATCGCTAAGCATCCGTTAGGCATCTCTATGCCGCCTATTATCATAGCTTTTATACTTTCTTCAGTGAGCCCTGAAAGACGTGCGGCAGGCGTATATACCCATACGGCCGCGTCAAGTAAGCCGCTTGCGGACATTATTCCGATAACAACGGAGAATGTTATTATCAGCCCTCCTATCTTTATCAGCGTATACAGCGACTTTTCAACGCTGTCGGTAAGAATATCGGCAAAAGGGCGGCACGAATGCAGGTCTTTCCTGAATTCGTTCAGGGCACTTTTAAAACCCGAACCCGGCGAGGATGGTATTTTATTCCTTCTGAATAAACCGAATATGACTCCTGTAAGTACGGCCGAGAGATAATGGGCAGAAAGGAGATATATGCCCGTTTCAGGAGCGCCGAAGAGGCCTGAACTTACAGCTCCCGATATGAATAATGGGCCCGAAACGCTGGTGAAACGTATTATTGCCTGGGCGTCGTCGTCCGATATCCGGCCTTTCGAATAAAGCTCGGCCGTGAGCTTTGCGCCCATCGGGTATCCTGAAAGCGCTGATGCAAGAAAAATAAATGCGCTTTCGCCCGGGGCTGCGAATAAAAACTTCGTTAAAGGCGAAAAGAAAAAGGAGATAAGCCTGACCACCCCAACTTCGAGAAGTATAGACGAAGCGACCATAAAAGGCAGCAGGGACGGAAGGACTATAGCAAACCATAAATTGAGCCCGCTTCTCGCGCTTTCAAGGCATTTCTCCGGGTAAAGAAATGAAAAGAACGTCATAGCCGCAAGGCAGACGATAATAAAAATCTTCTTCATCTATAACCTCATTGATAATTATATGAGGCATGAAAATGGCGTATGAGGAAGAGATAAGGGTAATGCGTACTATTTATTACCTATGATGAGCTTTTCGGTGAAATCCCTGTCGGTAAGGCAATATGGTTCCGCCTTCTGGCTTAGGGCGTATACGTTAGAGGCCCTTATGTCCGCGGCTTCGTATTGCGAAGACGCCGCCGACCCTGTAACGAGCGCCGTGGCGCATTTTTTTGAGAGCGCTCTGAGAACGTTCTCATCTTTAACTCCGAGTACTCTTATATGATCGACACCGCGGCTATTGCGTTCATTTATC
>CAZDZY010000097.1:0-11342 GCA_964510055.1 uncultured Christensenellaceae bacterium | reverse complement strand
TACGATAATGAAGCATAACGCAAAGAAGGTAAGGCGTTTGTTTGACGACAAGGTAGTCGTGGGCTTCGCCGGCTCGGTGGCCGACGCTTTCACGCTTTCCGAGAGGTTCGAGGCCAAACTCGAGCAGTACAGCGGCAGCCTTCAAAGGGCGGCGGTGGAACTCGCCCAGGAATGGCGCGGCGATAAGATACTGCGCAAGCTCGAGGCAATGCTTATAGCTGCCGATAAGGACGAACTGCTCGTGATATCGGGCAGCGGGGAAGTGATAGCGCCCGACGACGATATAGCGGCGATAGGCTCGGGCGGAAGCTACGCGCTCGCTGCAGCGAAAGCGCTCAGGGAGAACACCGACCTTTCCGCTCTTGAGATAGTGAAAAAGGCGATAACCATAGCGGGCAATATCTGCGTATTCACGAACAACGTTATAACCGTTGAGGAGGTATAGCATGTCTGACCTGACGCCTAAACAGATAGTAGAGGAACTTGACAAATACATAATAGGGCAGGATAAGGCGAAACGCGCAGTGGCTATTGCCCTCCGCAACCGGTACCGCCGCAACATGGTCGAGAAGGAGATGCGGGAAGAGATCACCCCGAAGAACATCATAATGGTCGGCCCAACGGGCGTAGGTAAAACTGAGATAGCGCGAAGGCTCGCGAAGCTCATGAACGCGCCGTTTGTAAAGGTGGAAGCGACGAAGTTTACAGAAGTGGGCTATGTCGGCCGCGACGTAGACTCTATGGTACGCGACCTTGTGGAAGCGTCTATACGCATGGTAAAAGCGTCGAGGCACGAAACCGTGCTGCCGAAGGCGGAGAAGATGGCGGAAGAGAGGCTTGTAGACATACTCGCTCCGCTCGGCCGGAAACCGGCTGCCCCGGCGAATCCGTTTCAGGCATTGCTCGGCCAGGGGCCGACGCCTCCGGCGGAGACGCAGGAGGAGCGCCAGAAGCGCATGACGAAGAGGGAAGAGACGCTTGGTTTCCTGCGCGCGGGCAAGCTCGAAGACACTATGATAGAAGTCGAGGTAGCCGACAATTCGTCCATTGGTATAGAGATAGCGGGCATAGGCAGCGATATAAACATACAGGATATGCTGGGCGGCATACTCCCGAAGAAGACGAAGATGCGCAGGGTCACGGTATCGGATGCAAGGAAGATATTCATACAGGAAGAAGCCGACAAGCTCATAGACATGGACGAGGTGATGAGCACTGCCATAGAGCGCGCCGAGCAGGACGGCATAATATTCATCGACGAGATAGACAAGATAGCGGGCAAGAACATGGGGCAGGGGCCGGATGTGTCGCGTGAGGGAGTGCAGAGGGACATACTGCCCATAGTCGAAGGCAGCACAGTCGTAACGAAATACGGGCCGGTAAAAACGGACTACATGCTGTTCATAGCGGCGGGAGCGTTCCACGTTTCGAAGATATCCGACCTCATACCGGAGCTTCAGGGCAGGTTCCCGATTAAGGTAGAACTCAAGAGCCTCTCGATGGAAGACATGAAGCTGATACTCACGCAGCCGAAGAACGCTCTGATAAAGCAGTATGAGGCGCTGCTTAAGTCGGATAACATCCGGCTCGTGTTCAAGGATGACGCCATAGAAGCCATAGCAAAGTATGCGGTGATGGTTAACGAGACGGCGGAGAACATTGGGGCGCGCAGGCTGCACACCGTGGTGGAGTCGATGCTTGAGGATATATCGTATAACGCGAGCGGAGACCACCCGATGCTAGACGTAGAGATAGACGCTAATTATGTAAAAGAGCACTTGAAAGAGCAGATAAAGGACAACGACCTGCAAAAGTATATACTGTAAAGTTAAGCGGCGGTTAATGGTAAATCGCCGCTTTTTTACTCTAATGAATATAGAAATTGTGAGGTTTATATTTTGGAAAGAGATTTGAAAAAATACAATATAAAAATATGGGACCGCGAATTAGTGTGTCCAATATGCCATCATAAAGTTTTTTATATAAAAGCAATTAAAATTATTGACGTTGATAATTATATTGAAAACGAAATAAGATATTTATTTGAATGTGAAGAATGCGGATACGGTATGCTGTTTGGAATGGTCGCAAAATGGGAACCGAAACAAAAGAAGAATATTTATTTTGAAGAGATAAGCACAGATTAAAAGATCGATGGCATCATTTATTTCTTCACAGACGGCTTAAGCCTTAAGGGCGGCCTGTGGTCGCCAACTTTGGATTGCTTCCTTCCTAATGTACTTGGCTTCCCATTCGAGGGGAAGCTGTCAAGCACTAGTTTGTTTACAAACGAGTGCTTGACTGATGAGGTGTTTAATTTATACACATTTTGCTTTACACCTCATCCGGCGCTCCGCGCCACATCTTCCTCTGTTCGTAATAGTCGCCTGCCATCACTGCCGTTCGGCATTCTCCTTTACTCACAGAGCCTCCATCTCACTTCATCCGCCACCGGCGGCGTTCGCTTCCGGCACCCTCAAGGTGAAGGCAAGACTGTTAAAAGCTTTCCTATAACATCTATCATTTTCCGGGAATAAAAATCATTTCGAATATCGCCGCAACAGCTGAAACATAATAACTTCGAAAGCAATATTTCGAAAGGCATTATAAAACGTTATTATGAAGGCAATAGTCATGGCCGGCGGCGAGGGCACGCGCCTGAGGCCCTTAACCTGTTCTGTGCCCAAACCCATGGTGACCCTGCTCGACAAACCGCTTGCCGAATATACCGCAGAGCATTTGAAAAAGCACGGCATACGCGATATGGCGTTCACGCTCATGTACCAGCCCGGCGTCATTATAGACCATTTCGACGGATACAAAGACGTTAATATAGAATTTTTCATAGAGGACGAACCTTTGGGCACCGCGGGGAGCGTCAGGAACGCCTCTTCGTTTACCGACAGCACTTTTATCGTAATAAGCGGCGACGCGCTTTGCGATATCGATTTGACAGACGCCGTTATGTTCCACAGGACAACGGGCGCAAAGGCTACGATAGTGCTGAAAAAGGTTGGCAGCCCCCTCGATTACGGAGTCGTTATCTCGGGAGATGAGGGAAACGTCGAGAGGTTCCTCGAAAAGCCGGGCTGGGAGGACGTGTTCAGCGATACAATAAACACCGGGCTCTACATATTGGAGCCGGACGTTCTGGATCTGATACCGACGGGCAAGCCTTACGACTTCGCAAAGGACCTTTTCCCTCAGCTGCTCGAAAAGAACATTCGCATATCGGGCTACGTTGCACAAGGGTACTGGTGCGATGTGGGCAATATCGGGAGCTACATAAAAGCGCATGAAGACCTTTTAAGCGGCAGCGTACAGGCTGAGATAAAGGGAAGGAACGCGGCGGGCATATACGTGGGCGAGGGCGCCCAAGTCAGCAATTCAGCCCTGCTGCAGCCGCCTTGTTTCATAGGCGAGGGAGCGGTAATAAGCGAGGGCGCGAGGATAGGCAGATTCACGTCGGTATGCCGGGGAGCGAACGTCGGCAGGGACGCCAATATAAAGAGGAGCGTGCTGCTGCCCGGCACGAGTATAGGCAGGCATACTAAACTGAGCTCGTGCGTGGTAGCCCAGGGGAGCACGGTGGGCGAGCGCTGCAGTGTGTTCGAGGGCGCGGTAGTTGGTGAGAGATGCACGCTTTCGGGAGACAACCTCGTTTCCCCGCACGTAAAGATCTGGCCTGACAAATGGCTGTCGGCGGGCGCTTCCGCCAACGAGAACATCATATGGGGCTTCGGTGAACGAAACAATTTCCTTGGTAAGAACGGCTTCACCGGCGATATAGGCGCCGACATAACTCCGCTGCGTTTAGGCAGGATATTCGGCGCCGCGGCGGAATACATGTCGGGCAAAAGCGTCGCTATAATTTCCGACGGTACGGATTACGGGGACGCGGTGCTCAGGCAGGCGGCAGGCATATTCACCCAGAGCGGCGCCCAGGCTTATTTGATGCGCGGAGCATCCAAATCAATATGCGCCAACGCGGCGCAGCATTTGGGCGCCGGCCTGTGCGTATCGATAAAATCTCATAAGCAGAAGCTGCTGGCCGACATATTCGAGCCCGACATATTCATACTGTCCAAAAACGCAAGAAAGAAGATAGAGGCGAAATACTTCGCTCAGGGCGAAAGGATGGCGGGCGGCGGATGCGGAAAAGAATATGCCATGGAGCCGGCGGAAGCGCTGTACCTTAATACCGTATTTAAGGGTATAGATAACGCCTCAATAAAAAACACGGGGATCAGCGTGCTCGTGCGCGGCGGCAGGGACATAGACGCGTTAGCCGCCAGGGCATTATCTGAATGCGGGCTCCGCGTAAAGCGCCGGGAAAGCGCTCAGGACGTTCCGGTAACTGACGCAATGCGCGGCGAAACGGCGGATTTTGAGGTAAAGGTGTCGCGAAACACCGCGTCCTGCACACTTTACCTTACCGATGAAAGGGTCATAAGCGAGAGCGAATTCGGAACTATAGCTTATTATCTTCTGTTCAACTCAATAGGAGGTGATTCGGTCAGCCTGCCTTCAAGCGTCTCAAGGGGCGTGGTGTCCATAGCCAAGGTGATGGGGCTCAAAGTGGCATATGTCTGTGAAGAAGAAGCGCTTCGAGCAATGAGCATGGATTCGCGCAGGCTGCTGTTCGACGGCATATACGCCGTCTGCCGCCTTGCGGAGCACATAGCGAGGACGGGGCTTACGCTTTCTGAGATAGCGGCGATGATAGAGCCGGAGCACAAGCGAGTCAGGGAGATAAGCTGCAGTTGGGACGATATAGGCCGCGTGATAAAAGAAGTGTACCGTGAGGGGGCGTCCGCCGCCGCCGAGGGCCTGCGGCTCGACGTGGAAAACGGTTACGGCTACATATGCCCGCACTCCACGAACCCGAAGATAATAATACGCACGGAAGGGTTTACCGAAGAATATGCCGAGGAATTGTGCGAAAAGTATACGGACATGGTGAAGAAGATAATAAAGAAGTAGGAGGCGGACGACTCAGTCAACCGCCTTTCGTAATCAAGGCAATTTCTTAATACACTCCATAACATATTTAAGCGAAGAAAACATCTCCTTTTTAAACACTTCGGAAGCGGAAGCTTTCCAGTACTCCGGCATATAGACGAAAAGGACAGGGAAATCATATTCTAAAGCGGACTCCTTAATAAGTCTATAATCTGATATATCTGGGGTTTCGGTATCCCCCTTCGAACGACGCTGTGCCCAATCTAATTTTTCTTCTTCGGTAATAAATTTATAGCTTAATTGTTTTTCTTTATCGTAACCGTCTAATTTAAAAACTGCTTTTTTATTATCTCCATACACTATTTCTACAGTTGGCAAGTTTATATGTGAAAACGTAATTGAATAATAATTAAAACAGTACATCTCCAGATTGGTTTTTATTATTTCACCGTCATATAAAAGGTTTTCTGTCCATTGTCTTATTCCTTCTAATTTCTTAACACTCTCGTATTCATTACTTATTTCTTGTTGATTATCTATTATTTCTCTATAATCGGAATCGTTTTGATAATTATATATACATATAAAAAATATCGGAAACTCATAGTTTGCCGCTGCTTCCCGAATAAATGCAACATCGTTTATATCCGGGGCATTAATAATTTCGTTTTTATAATCCTGTTCCCATTTATTCTTATCTTCCACTGTTACTATCTTATAACCAACACTTTTATCCGCGTCATAACCATCAAGTTGGAATTCAGCGATTTTATTATTTCCATTGACATAGTAAGAGATATTGACCGTAGGAGGGGCCATTGTATCAAAATTAACCCTATATTCTATACTGATATTATTTATGAATATTCCTTCATAATCTGTAGAAGGCGCATCAGGACAACCTGAAAAGATCATACACATTGTTATGAGAACCAAGAGTAATGGGATACGGGAAAAAGATTTGAGAGTATAATTACCTTTCATAGATTACCCTCGTTATTACTTAATATCATATTATAGCACAAAAATACATATTCTGTACAGTCATTACTATTAAAATGTAGGGGCGAACAATACTGTCCGCCCGCTACTAACGTGTAAACTGCGATTTATTGTCTTTATCGCTAATGCGGCGTAGGGCGTCCAATGGACGCCCGCATGTATCGATCTATATCAATTATTATCATTATCTCTCTTTCAAAGATTACATCGATCACATTGTTCACGGAAGAGAGGAAGCGAGTGCGCGCGGGCGACTGCAAGTCGCCCCTACAATCCCAAACGAGCACTCTCTTCACGGATGGGATTGCTTATACATCGTAGGGGCAATTATTAATCGCCCGCGTTTCACAACCAATTTACGAATGTATATCGGAACGACACAGGGGTCGTTCCCTACACCGTATATAGGTAGGGGCGTCCTTTTGACGCCCGCTCATATAAATCAAATCTCTCTTTCTTTTCTCGCCGCTATTATCAGCATCATGGGCCGCCGCAGTTCGTCCCGCATTGCGGGCCTGCCCCGCAGGCACTCGCCCGGCTCTATAAGCCGGATTATCTTAAATCCGGTATCGAGAAGCGTATCGATATATGTAGTCAGGGTCCTGTGGTATTTGATGACTTCCTCCCCAAGGAAGTTTGCCCTGCGCACGCCTTCGTCCATATAATTATCTACAGGCCAGTGGAGCTTCTCGCCGCTGCTGCCATAACACCAATCCTGCGGGCCTTGCGCGGTGAAAATTGGATGCTCGACTGAAAAGACGAAGTCTCCGTTTGCCGCGAGCAAACGGTTTATCTTTTTGCAAACGTCTCCGAACGATTCAACGTAGTGGAACACGAGAGAGCTTATTACTGCATCGAAGCTTACGGGCGGAAAACCGATATCCTCTATCGGCATGCGTATATATTCGATAAGAGGAGAATCCGTCATAGTCTTTGCTTTTGCGAGCATCTTCTCCGAGATATCCACCCCGACGGCGGAAACGGCTCCGTTTTCTATCGCGTAACGGCAATGCCAGCCAAAACCGCACCCGAGGTCAAGAACGCGTTTGCCCCTGAAATCGGGAAGCACGCTCTTTAACGCGGGCCATTCACCGGCGGCCTCAAGCCCTCCGACCGAACGTTCCATCTGGCTGTATTTATCGAAAAATATGCCGTCGTCATACTTATTTTCCTTCATTCCATCCGCCTCGCATTTCTATAAGCGCGCTTATTTTATCATTGTTGGGCAGGCGTGTAAACCCGGCCATCCGGCAGCCGGCCGCCCGCTTTCTATCGATCAGACACTTTTCCCGTATGGTGCCCGTGGATATGCAGCGTTGCTTTTTCAAGCAGATTCCTTTTCATCTTCTCGCCATGCACGATATAGTAATTTATCCACGTCTCCAGGTTATGGAACAATTCCCCGATGCCCTTGTCCTTCAGTTCCGTTACATACGCAATACCCTCTTTGCCCATGCCGGTGGCGTTATAGACGGCGTCGATCTTCGAGTTTCCGCCCGGCAGGTCGATTACCGCCATGCGCCATTTTATTATAGCTTTTTCTGCCACGTATTTAATGTATTCTATCTCCGCGTTTTCTGCGTCGTACTTACTGCATATCCAGAGTTCGCGGTCTCCCCCGGGCATGTACGTCTCAAATACGCATGCTTCCTCGGCTATTCCCGAATCCGTGTAAACTATGGTGCACACGTCAGCCCAGCCGTCTATCCAGTCGTCTTCCTTAACCGGGCAAAGCAGCGGAAAAACGGTCTTTGCATCGGTATTCAGTTCCATGGCTCCTTCTTTTACTATACGCAATACGTCGCTTTTCTTTTTCATCGCTCAAAGCTCCTTCCAATTATTTACCTTAACTGTTCTATATGATAAACTATAAAGCTGTAGACAGGTCAATAGATTTTAAAAAACTATTATTGGAGGCAGTCAATGATAACGGTGGGAAAAGCGGCTAAGATATTCGGGCTTTCAAGGACAGCCCTGCTGTACTACGACAGCCTGGGGCTGATAAAGGCGAAAAGAGCGGACAACGGCTACAGGCTGTACAGCGAAAAAGATATCGGGCGGCTTACGCGCATAATCAGCCTGCGGGACGCGGGCGTCCCGCTAAGCGAAATATCCTATTATCTCGAAACGCCGGGCTCGGATATATGCTCGATACTCTTAAAGAGGCTGGGCGATATAAACAGGCAGATAGAGGCGGCCAGAGGGCAGCAGGAGATAATAATAAAGCTGCTTAAAAACGCCGGCGTCAGGGAAAAAAGGAAGTTCAGGGCGGACGAATGGATGGAAACCCTGCGTCAGGCCGGCGTGGACGATGGGAATGAACTGCAATGGCACACCCTTTTCGAAAAGCAGTCGCCCACGCAGCATAAAGAGCTGCTGAAGGCGCTCGGGTTCAGCGCCGAAGAGATCGAAAGGTTTAAAAAGAAATACGGCGCTTCCGTTTGACTGCACATAAAGCATAAGGATGAAGTTTGCCGGAACCACCCATATCGATGAATATTCTGAAAAGATTTGGAGAAATTGAGATTTATCGTTCATGTCTTACCGGATGATAAGAATTAAGTTGGGGAGGGCGCTGCCTTGGTATCGGATAGCAAAACAGATCCAAAAGTCGATGAATTCATAGATGAAGCCGGAAAGTGGCGGGAAGAATTCATGCGGCTAAGGGCTTTGGTTCTTGAATGCGGGCTTAACGAAGGATTTAAATGGGGCAAACCCTGTTACACGTTTGAGAAGAGCAGCGTAGTTTTGATACACGGATTCAAAGAGTACTGCGCGCTTTTGTTTTTCAAGGGCGCATTGCTGCACGATACCTCGGGTATCCTGATACAACAAACTGAGAATGTGCAGGCGGGGCGCCAGGCCCGCTTTACGAGCGCAGAGGAAATAGTTGAGAAGGAGCCCGTCCTGAAGGCTTATATCCATGAGGCTATTGAAATCGAAAAGGCCGGATTGGAGGCGGACTTTAAGAAAGATATAGAATATAAAATTCCGGAAGAGCTGCAAAGTAAATTCGAAAACTCTCCCGCCTTAAAAACCGCGTTTCACGCATTGACGCCGGGGCGCCAGCGGGCGTACATACTTTATTTTTCACAGCCCAAACAATCGAAGACCCGGGAGGCAAGGATCGAAAAATATATGCAGCAGATACTGGACGGAAAAGGAATTAATGATTAGATTATTTGAGTTAATTACCCTATAAAAACTTGTAATATATCATTCTACGTTATTTAGCACCGAAAAAATGGTATAATGCTTATATAAAGAAGAGTAAAACTAATTATTCTTACTAAGAATATTGCAGGTGGAAAGAATATCTTGATATTTCAAATCTTGATGAAGATTCATACTTTATAAAAAGATTATAATTGCTTATAAATATTAAGATTATGTTTATAAAAATATTCGGGCATTATACCTGCATGCCTTTTAACCGGCATGTACGGGAAAAGGTGACGAATAGGTTTTGCGGGCAGTTACTGGCGCCCTGCCGACCGTATGAAATGCAGGCGGGGCAAGACCCGATGGCAAACGTGAGTTTGACATCGGAGTTGCATACTTGCTTATAAAACGCAATTGTTTTATTATATATAGTGCAGGAAGAGAGAGAGGAACATATTTGGCAAAAAAACAAAACAGCGTACGGTTGATCCCGCTCGGCGGCATAGGCGAGATCGGGAAGAACATGTGGGTAATAGAATACGGCGAAGAGATAATAGTCATCGACTGCGGGCTTTCGTTCCCGCGTGAAGACATGCTCGGCGTAGACTACGTTATACCAGACGCATCATATCTGAAAAAGAACAAAGAAAAAATAAAGGCTGTGCTTATAACGCACGGCCACGAAGACCATATAGGGGCTACGCCCTACCTTCTTCAAGATTTGGGCGCCCCGGTATACGCTACCGACCTGTCGCTCGCGCTCATAGAAACTAAACTGGCGGAGCGCAAGGTTGAGGGGATAGAATTCAACACTATAAAGGCAGGAGATACTATACGAGCAGGGTCTTTTAAGATAGAGGCCATACAGGTGAACCACAGCATAGACGCCGCCGTCGCGTTCGCGCTGCACACTCCCGCGGGCACCATAGTGCATACGGGCGATTTCAAGGTGGACTACACGCCTACAGACGGCAGGGTAATAGACCTCCCTAAGTTCGCGGAATTAGGGGAAAAGGGAGTGCTCGCGCTGCTGTCCGATTCCACGAACGCGGAAAACCCGGGCTTTGCCATGTCGGAGAGCAAAGTAGGGGAAACGTTCGAGAGCTTCTTCAAAGGCGCGCAAGGCAGGATAATCGTAGCTACGTTCGCTTCCAATATACACAGGCTGCAGCAGGTAATAATGGCTTCCAAGCGCTACGGCAGGAAAGTTTGCCTTTCGGGGCGAAGCATGCTGAAAATAGCTAAAGTGGCGAAAGAACTCGGGTATCTCGAGCTCGACGAAGAGATGCTCGTGGAGCCGGAAGAGCTTGAGAAATTAAGCAATTCGAAAATAACGATACTTACTACGGGCAGCCAGGGCGAGACAATGTCGGGGCTGGTGCGCATGGCAGCCGGGGAGCACAAAAAGCTCACCATACAGCCGGGCGACTTAGTTATAATCTCCGCGTCTGCGATACCCGGCAACGAGAGGTATATCTCCGACGTCGTTAACATGCTGTACCGCAAGGGCGCGAGCGTAATAAACGAGGCAATGGCCGACATACACGTTTCGGGCCACGCGTGCCAGGAAGAATTGAAGCTCATGCTGTCGCTTACGAAGCCGGAATATTTTATCCCTGTTCACGGCGAATACCGGCACCTTTACCGTCACGCTGCGTTGGCAGAGAGCGTTGGAATAAGGCAGAAGAATATCTTCATACCGGAAATAGGTAAGGTAATAGAGTTGAGCAAAAAATCCTCGCGTTTTACCGAGACGGTGCCTTCGGGCAGCATAATAATAGACGGCCTCGGCGTCGGCGACGTGGGCAACGTGGTGCTGCGCGACCGGCGGCAGCTGTCGCAGGACGGCCTGTTTATAGTAGTGGTGACCATATCCTCCGAGACGGGCGAACTCGTTTCGGGGCCTGATATCGTTTCGAGGGGATTCGTATACATGCGGGAGTCGGGCGACCTTCTTGAAGCCGCAAGGAAGATAATAATCGAGGTAGTCGAGGATTGCCGCCAGAATAAGCTGACCGAGTGGACAACGATTAAGAACCGCATAAAGAAGGCGCTGCGCACTTACCTTTACGACACGACAAAGCGCAACCCGATGATACTGCCGATAATAATAGATATTTGACGGGTTTGACTATTCCTAAAAAGGAGGATTTTATGTTGGTTTACGACACGGCTAATAAGATTGCAAAAGAGATTCAGGACAGCGCTGAATATAA
>CAZDZY010000096.1:8351-11400 GCA_964510055.1 uncultured Christensenellaceae bacterium | reverse complement strand
GTTTTGATTACACAGATCGTATGTATTTTTGTCGAAAGTTTGACGCGGTATTAACAGGTAAAGTACAATATAACATATATGTGGCAACTAAGGTACAGAATATAAACAGCAAAGGAGAGGTTATAGAATAATTATATGAATGTGATTATACGTAATGCGCAGATACAGGATTTTGGCGAAGTATATCCTCTGTTCGAGCAGCTGTGGCCTAACAAGCCGCTTAGCAGGGGGGAGCTGAAAAAAGCGTATGAGCGGGGCGCGGGATCGGAAAACGACGATCTTCTGTGCGCCGTGCTGGACGGAAAGATCGTAGGTTTCTGCGCTTATGCCATAGTTAATAACCTGTGGCAGGAGGGGCAGATAGGCTACATATACGCTATGGTCGTGGACGAAACGCTGAGGAGCAAAGGCGTCGGGACGCAGCTCATAAACGAGTCGCTGGAAAGGGCGAAGGCAAAGGGCCTTAAGCGTATGGAGCTTGACTCCGGGTTTCACCGCCAGCGCGCGCACGAGTTCTACGAAAGGCTGGGGTTCGATAAGAGGGCGTACCTGTTTTCGTACGTGTTGTAAGCTTTTTCGCAAGGTATCATTCGCGGCAGTATTTTATGCCGCAAAACAAGTTTATTACGTTAAAGGGGCGTCTGCAAAGGCGCTCTTTGTTATTGTTGCGGGCGGCACGTGAATATGGTAAGTTATACTACAAGAGGTGCTTAAATACATCATGAACAATACAAACGATACGGGCATTGTTGAATACAGGAGCGCGTTTAATTTCCGGTACAGGACGCTGTGGATATTCAGCCTGTTTATTCTGATATTGTTATCAGCAATCAACATCGGTTCATATTTTTTTGTCTTCCCAATATGGGTGTTCTTGTTCTTTTTACCCGCGTTTTCTTTATTTGGGGGAGCTATATATGACTATAATGAGAAAAACAAACGTTTTGAAAGAAGAAAAGCGTTTACGATGCCAAAACCTCTTATTAAGCTTCACATACGTCCTTTGATCGTTGTTTTGCTTTTTATATTTGCAATATATTATTTTATATGCTTTTTCAGCCTTATGGGTTTTAGCGGGACGCCGGAAATCATTGACGGCAGGTATGCGCTTAATAACCATGGCGCCTATACTTATATAAGTTATGAGCAGTACGTAAAAGCCTGTGAGACAGCGACAAGGGTATTTTCAGCAATTTTAATGGTATTCACGTATATAAGCTTTGCTTATTATTTCTGCAAGAAAACAAGGCTCGAACAACAAGCCGCATAATTATTACATACCAAACTAAACCGCACGGCGGCGCTTATCAGAAAAGCGCCTTGCCGAGTTCAAAGGCTTTTTCACACAGCGCGGAGTTATCTTGGGCGTCGCCTATATCGTTCGCCGTGCCGTAAACCGCGCCTGCGAACCTCGCCTTGCAGTACCTGCTGGCATCCTCGACGATGTGTATAAAGTTTACGGCGCCCGAGGCGTAAGGGTCTTCGTCGCCGTATACTGTCAATACTGCGAACGTCTTGCCTTCGAACGCGCGCGTCCGCTCCAGCCAGAGGCCGTACAGGCGGTCCATGAAAAGCTTTGTCTGCGCGGTCATATTAAACCAGTATATGGGGCTCGCGAATATTATAGCGTCTGCGGCCGCCGCTTTATCGTACAGCGGGGCCATGTCGTCGCGGACGACGCAGTATTTACCGATCCTGTCTTCCCTGCGGCATCCGTCGCACGCCTTGCAGGGGTTTATTTTTAGCTGACCCAGCGCGACTGTCTCTATCTCAGCGTCAGGGTGCGTTTCGCGAATACCATCAGTGACTTTGCCGATGAGATACGCCGTATTGCCGTTCTTCCTCGGACTTCCGTTTAATATCAATACCTTCTTAGCCATTATATCCTCCATAATTTACACAAAGCAAATACAATAACAACATTATTATGCATAAAAACGGTATTGTTGGCAAGACCCGCGTGAGTAGGTTATTGAGCGGAAAAGATATAACATACATATTTTTTACCAATATTCCAAACAATAAAAACAAGTGCCGGTAAATATCCCAATAGGGGATATCCGTTTGGAGAGTATTTATGTTCCGCTTTTTCAGCAAAGACAAGCAGAAGATAATAGACGACGCCACTAAGAGTATCAACGAGGAGCTTGAAACTCTAAAACTCACCCGTTCGCTTGAAGAAAACGTATCTCTGATAAAGCGGCTGTTTAAGGACGTGGATATATTGCGCATCCGGCATATAGAGAATAAAAGCGACTCACGCTTACAATACTGCATAGCGTACTGCGAAGGCGTTGTAGACACAGCCGTTATAAACGAAAATATAATAAAACCCCTGATGCTTTCGGAAGCTGCGCAGCCGGGCAAAGGGCTGCTTGACGAGCTTACAGGAAACGTATTGCAGATAAGCGACGTAAAGAAGACAGACAGCATTGCTGATATCGTTGACGCGATAAGCTACGGCGAGACAGTGCTGTTCGCAGACGGCGCAAAGCAGGCGCTTACACTCGAAACAAAAAACTTCACGCAGAGGGCGATAGCCGAGCCGGAAAGCGAAAAGAACATTGCCGGCCCGCGCGAAGGCTTTACTGAATCGCTCATGACAAACCTTTCGATGCTGCGGCGCAAGGTAAGGACGCACGAGCTCAAAATGAAATTTATAACGCTCGGGAGGCGGACGCAGACAAAGATATGTATCTGCTATATGGACAGCATAGTCAATAAAAAAGTATTGCAGGAGCTGATGAAAAGGCTCGATACCGTGGACATCGACGCGGTGCTCGATACAAATTACATAACGGAGCTTATAAAAGACACGAGGGCTACGCCTTTCCGGACAATAGGTTTCACGGAAAAACCTGATACCGTTATAGGCAAGCTGCTCGAAGGCCGCATTGCCATAATCGCGGACGGCTCGCCCAGCGCGCTGACGCTGCCGTACCTACTTGTCGAAAACTTTCAAACGGGCGAGGACTACTATATGAACTATTATTACTCGACGTTTGCGAGGATACTAAGGATCGTAGGTTTCCTTCTGACAGTACTGGTG
>CAZDZY010000096.1:0-8341 GCA_964510055.1 uncultured Christensenellaceae bacterium | reverse complement strand
CGTATGTGGCGCTGGCGGGGTTTCATCAGGAGATGTTCCCTACGCAGCTGCTTTTAAACCTCGCCGCCGAGCGCACGGGCGTTCCGCTGCCTGCGTCTATAGAAGCTTTTCTTTTGGTCATAGTGTTTGATCTGCTCCGCGAGACAAGCGTCAGGATGCCCTCATCCATCAGCCAGCCGCTAAGCATCGTTGGGGCGCTCGTTATAGGGCAGGCGGCGGTCGAAGCAAGATTTATTGCGGCGGCAATGGTCATAGTAGTAGCCCTTACGGGCGTTACAAACCTGCTTGTACCGAGGATGAGCGCGCCCGTTATCATATTACGTTTGGGGCTGCTTTTTCTCGGGGCAACATTCGGGCTTTACGGGCTTATGTTCGGCCTCAGCGTAGTAATCATACATTTGATCAACCTGCGTTCGTTCGGCATCCCTCAGATATCGCTCACCGCAAACCTGAAATCACAGGAGATGAAAGACACGTTTTTCCGGGCGCCGTGGTGGCGCATGAGGCAGCGTCCCAAATTCGCATGGAATAAGGATCGCATGAAAACGGGGGATAAACAGTGAAGAAAAAGACGGCGCTGGCTTTAGCGATAATACTCATAGCCTCAGCCTCGGGTGGGTGCTGGAGTTACCGCAGCCTGAGCGATATCTCGATAATATCGTCAATGGCTATAGATATAAACAGCGCAGGCGGATACGACGTTACATTCGAGATTGCGGACATGAGCGGGCAGGTAAAGCAGCAGGGCGTTAAATCGTATTTAATAGAATCACAGGGTGCAACGATCCACGATGCGGTGATGAGCGCTCAAAAGAGAAATATGAACGATTTGTATTTCGGGCATATGCAGGCCGTTATTATAAGCGAAGACGCGGCACGCAGCCGGAATATAAGCGGGCTTATTGACTGGTTTATTAGAGACCTGGAAATACGGGAAACGCTCAGCTTCGTAATATCGGCCGGAAAAGCGCGCGACCTTATCTCCATTAAACCGATCGGAACGCCGCTGCTCGGCGTGGAGATAATGAAGATACTGGAGAACGACCGGAGATTTGCATTAGCCGTGCCGTTTGTCGAGCTGTACAACTTATATGACACGATAAACAGCGAAGGCATATCGCCCGTACTGCCTGTTTACCGTATAGCGGAGAACGAAGGGAAACAAGTCGTGGAAGCATACGGAGCCGCCGTTTTTAGAGGGCAGAGGATGGTTGGGACGCTTTCGCCGGAGGAAACGAAATTTGGTCTGTTCATAAGGGGCAAGGTTAAAGGCGGGCTGCTAACGTTCCCGTCGTCGGGAGCCGCGGACGATACGTCAGTTATAGTATTGAAAAACGATACAGCCAAATCATTTTCGTACGCTGACGGCAAACTCCGCGTTAATATTAAGATAACCGTAACCGGCGCTTTAACCGAAGACCCGGGCGCGACGGGCGAAAACAGCGAAGAAAGAACAAACCGGCTCGAAAAATCCGCGGCGGAATACCTTGCCCGGCGGATAGGCGGCGTTATCAAAAAAGTGCAGACTGAATATGGATCGGATATCTTCGGGTTCGGAGACGTGATACATAAGCAGGACCCGGCGCTTTGGAAACAGCTTAAAGAAAACTGGGATGAAACGTTTGCTTCGATAGGCGCAGATATACAGTGCAGCGTTAAACTGATCGGCTCTTCGGTGGTAAAAGAGTAATTATGTTGTTAAAGAAAAAGAGGTAAGTATGCTGACCGCGATCGTAATACTCCTGTTCGCAGGAACAGTGTTATTCGACTTCCTGCCCAAAATGAAGAACGAACCCCCAAAAAACAAGGCCGTATATATTGCGCTGATAAGCGTAAGCTTTATCGTTCTTGTTTTATTCAGCTTCGAGATAATAGTGCCCAGCCCCGCAGGGCTTATCAAGAGCGTCGTAAAAAGCATTTTTAAGGTCCAATAGCGCGGGAAGGAGCATATTCGATGGAAAAAGAAACGATAACGAGCCGTCAGGCGATCTGCATGCTCATACTGTTCATGCTGGGAAGCAGCCTTGTTATGGGGTTCGCGGGCCCGGCGGAGCAGGATACATGGATCTCGCTGATCCTGGGCGCCGCGGGATTCGTCCCCGTGGCTCTCATCTATTCGCGCATAACACGGCTGTTCCCCGAAAAAGGCATATTCGAAATCGTCGAAGCGCTTTTCGGCAAAATACCTGGCAAGATATTGACATTGCTGATGTGCTGGTATGCCATACATTTGGGCTCGCTTGTTATGAGGAATTTTTCGGAGTTCATAGTAATAACGGTGATGCAAGAAACTCCCCAGCTTGCAGTTATGATACTTATAGTGCTCGTGGCCGTATACCTCGCGAAAAGCGGCGCGGAGGCGCTTGGCAAATGGTCTGTTGCCGTGCTTCCCGTTTTGCTGCTTGCAGTTATTTCGACGATGATCATGTCGCTGGATATAATAGACCTGTCAAACCTCTTGCCTGTTTTTGAGCACGATGCGGGCACAATAGTATCGGCGTCGTATCCGTTTGCCTCGTTCCCGCTTATGGAAACGGTGCTGTTCCTCGGCGCCGCCGGCGCTATAAAGCGTACCGACAGCGCCAAAAAGATATATATCGCCGCCACCCTTATAAGCTTAGGTATACTTCTCACAATGATGGTACGCAACGTCGGGCTGCTGGGCGTGCCTTTGTGGAAAGTACATTATTTCCCGTCATACGCGGCCGCGAGAATAATAAAAGTAAGCGATTACCTGGCGCGCATAGAAGGCTCGGTAGCCGTAAACTTTATATTTACGGGCGTAACTAAGGCAACGGTCTGCCTGCTGTTCGCTTCAAAGGGGATCGCATCGGTCTTCGGTATAAAGGACTATAAACAGTCGGTATTGCCCGCGGGGCTGCTTATGCTTGCGCTGTGCGCTATCGTCTATAGAAGCACGATGGAGATGTTTGATTTCTTAAAGGTATATCCGTATTACGCGGCGCCGTTCCAGCTACTCATACCGCTCGTTATTTGGATAACCGCGGAGATAAGGACAAGGCGCGGCAAGTTGCTCTTATAGTTTGACCCGGAGCCGTAAAAAGTATCGGGCATAAGATAAATACTCTGCAAGTTTTTAAATATTAACCTTCGGGATATTAATATAATCCAGCATACCAATCGCGTATATTTTTTGTCCAAAAAAAACAGAATATAATCAATATTTTATAGGTTAAGTTACGATACGCAATGTTATAATCATCAAAACAAAGGCATCAGGAAGGCAGGCTTTGAGGGGGTCATGAAAAAAGTATTGATAAGGGCCGCCATCGGCATAGGCATTTTTATCATTATAGCCGCGGCAGCGTTTTTCGCATTATTCTGGAACGAAATGAAAACGCTTTCGACGCTCAAGAAGGTAGACGACTACCCCATTTATACAATGACGTACACGGGAGATTACGGTTTCGACGATTTCCTGAAGACCGGCGCTTCTTCCGACAAAGATATTGAAAAGTTTATAGCTGAGAGGTTATTAAAAGGCTTGAACTTAAACCTCAGGGCAGCGGGGGGCGGGGGCACCGCGTTTACCGCGCAGGACGAAGAGGGCAGGCGCATATACGCGCGGAGCTTCGATCTCTCGTACGCGCCTTCGCTTTTGCTTTTTACCGACCCGGAGGAAGGTTATGCCTCGGTCTCGACGGTGAATCTTACTTATGCGGGCTATACGAAAGATAAGCTTCCGGGCGGATTTTCGCCGGACAGTTTCATGGCGCTTGCGGCGCCGTACCTTCCGTTCGACGGCATGAACGAGAAAGGCCTCGCGGTATCGCTGCTTGCCGTACCTGAAGCAAAGGGGACATCCGATCCGAAGCTGATAACGCTGAATACTACCGCCTCTATACGCCTGCTGCTCGACAAAGCCGCTACGGCCGATCAGGCGGTGGAACTGCTCGATCATTTCAATATCTATTTCCCGGACGGCGCGGGCTGCCATTACCTTATATCCGACGCTTCGGGAAAATCGGTAATAGTGGAGTATTGGAACGGGAAACTGCAGGAGATAACGGGCACGGGGAACTATCAGATAGCGTCAAACTTTATTGCGTATAACGATCTTGGCAAGGGCGGTTCCGGATCCGCGGGGTACGAGGCGGTGGAGAACAAGCTGAAACCCGCGGGCGGAGTGATAAGCGAGCAGAGCGCGATGGACCTGCTGCAGAGCGCGGCGGCAGTTTCCGGGGGCAAAGACAAACTTCAATGGTCTATCGTCTATAACCAGACGGACCTTACAGGAGGGATCTGCGTTCACGGGAACACGGGCAACATATATTATTTTTCACTGAAATGAAAGGAGCTTTTTAGCAGTATCGTGAAGCATATACTTCTGACGGGCGGCGCGGGCGGCTTGGGGCGCGCGGTCGCGGAATATTTCGCTGACAGGGGCATAGCGGTGTTCTCATGCGATATAAAGGAGCAAAAGGGGTACGAAAGAATAGTGCCTGTAAAGCTCGATCTTCGCGATGCGCGCAGCATTGATGCCGCGAGGGAAAAAGTTGAAGCGGCGGCGCCGGGCCTGGACGCCGTTATACACCTTGCCGGTATATACATGATGGATTCGTTTGCCGAGATGACGGAAGACAGGCTTTCGGCTATAATGGATATAAACTTCATGGGAGTATACCGGGTGAACAAAGCGTTCCTGCCGCTGCTGCGCGGCGGAGGGCGCGTAATAATCACAACGAGCGAACTCGCATGCAAAAAGCCTTTGCCGTTCACCGGAGTATACGCCGTATCGAAGACTGCGCTCGAATGTTACGCAGACTCCCTTAGGCTCGAGCTGCAGTTGTTGGGAATTCCCGTGATAACGGTGCGGCCGGGGGCTTTTAAAACGGAACTGCTCGGCCAGTCGTCCGGGGAGATGCAGAAGCTGAGAGAAAATACGATGCTTTACCGCGGGAACCTCGACAGGATAGCGCGTATAATGGACGGGCAGTTCGGTACGGCTAAGGACCCGCAGGCGCTGGCGAAAGTGTTCTGGAAGGCGGCGAGCTCGCGCTGCCCGAAGTTAAGGTATACCGTGAATGCGAGTTTTCCGCTTAAAGTATACAGCGCGCTGCCTCGGCGGATACAGGCGTTCGCGCTGCGGCGCATACTGCTGAGAAGGGAGCAGCCGGAATGATTGTAGAGAAGGTATGTATAGAAAAGGATATAGAAAGATTCGTCGAGGCGTACGAGCGGATATACAACTGCCCTGATAACCTTATCTTCCTGTCGTATACAGGGATACCGTTCTCACACGGCCAGATAGCGCAGTGGGCGAACAGCGCGGAGCAGGCGGGAGTCGAATATTACTCGGCATTGGAAGAAGGCGTTATCGCCGGCATAATGGTCGTACAGATCAATACTGTACTGTCTTATGAGATATTGTCTTTGGCTGTAGACCCGCGGTTCAAAGGCCGCGGTGCGGGAAGCATGCTGCTGAGCGCCGCGACAGGCAACGCGAAAGACAAGGGTTTTAAGGCGGTCGATACGGTCGTGTTTGCGGACAACAAGCGTATGCTGTCGCTCGTGATACGCAACGGCTTTAAGCCGGCGCGCATGGAGTACCGCAAGCGGTACGACGGCGAGGACGCGCTGTATCTGAAAAAGTATCTATAAAGGCCGCGGAAAAAATAATGATCAGGATCTTACCGGCGCCGGGTTACCCGGCGTCTTTTCGATTTTTTATACTTTCAGCAAGCTTTCGTGCGTGCTATAATTCCGTAAGAAGCAATGAAGGCGCGAAGACGGTGTTTAAGCCCAACCCTATAGTGGCTATATAGAATTGAAAGAATTTAGAGCGTTAAGGAGTAAAGCATGAAACGATTTACCATAGTGCTGGACGGTATAGCCGACCGCCCGCAGGAAAAGCTGGGGGGGAAGACCCCGATGGAGGCGGCCGGGACGCCGGGGCTCGACAGGCTTTTCGGGATATCAAGACCCGGAGTGGTGCTGACAATACCGCCGGGGCTGGAGATAGGCAGCTCGGTCGCTAATCTGAGCCTCTTGGGGTACGACCCGGCTAAGGTATATAAAGGGCGCGCGGTAATAGAAGCCGCGGGTGCGGGTCTGCCCGTAAACAACGGCGACCTTTATATAAGGTGCAACTTCGTAACGCTGGAAGGCAAAGACTTCGATACGAGCGTCATGCAGAGCTACAGCGCTCACGATATTGAAACAAAGGCGGCAAAGCCGCTTGCGGATAAACTCAACAGAGAAGTGTTTCGCCCGCCTTTCAGGCTGGCGCACATAGATACCTTCCGCAACATACTCATCGTAGAAGGAGCTGCTTCCGCTGCGGAGCAGCTAAAGTTCATGCCCGCTCACGACATGATAGGCGGAAAAGTATCCGACTACACAAAGGGCAGTCCCCTTATGCAGCAGTATTTCTCGCTTATGAGAAAAGCGTACGTCGTCCTTAAAAGCGATAACGATACAAAGGCGAACGGCATATGGTTCTGGGGAGCGTCATACGCGCCGAGCTTCGGGGAAAAGAAGGATGAAAGCCGCATAGTGCTCGCCGAGACGTCGCTTATGCGCGGAATAGCCGCGCTGTCGGGCGCGGAATGCGTGACTACACCCGAAGACAGGGGATTCGTCCGGTTCCTCAAAGATAAAAAGGATAATGCCTTGGCCGCTGCCGCGAAATATGATTTCGCGTATATCCACATACAAAAGCTCGACGACCTGTCGCACGAGCTCCAGCCCGCTGAAAAAACGCGCGCGATAGAGGAGATCGACCGTTACTTTATACAGCCGTTCTTTGAAGAGATAGACGGGCCGTACAGTGCGGTCATAGCGTCGGACCACTTTACGTTTTCAGACAGCGGCGGGCACGGCGGTGAGCCGGCTCCTTTCATGCTGCTGGGGCACGGGGCTGACAGTATACCGGGCAGGTATACGGAGCGGTATTGCAGGGACGCAGGGAGAAGCGTCACCGCGCCGGAACTTATCGCGCTGCAGAAGGGAGAAGGGAAGCGGTAAGGCCGGATCCCTGCCGAAGAAGCCAGGGATATTTAACCGTTGTTCATATAGTTCCGTATCCTCCGCATATCCTTTACCAGAGAACCGTAAAGTAAGGCTGCAGCCGGCGTGTGGAGGATAGCGATGGAGATACAGGCAGTGCACAGGATAAAGCGGACTGACAGGCTCGAGGCGCTGAGCGCGTATTACCGCGTTCCCGTGTGCATGATAATGCGCGCGAATTCTTTTTCCGATCCGCAGGATTTCTTTAAGTGCAAAGAGATAAAGATACCGAAGAAATGCTATTGCAACAGATGCGGCGGCGAAACTGCTGCGTCCGCAGGCTATGAAACGCATGTGATGTCAAATGAGGATACGCTGTACGGTATAGCGCGAAAATACGGGCTGACAGTGAACATTATCCTCCGGGCCAACCGGATAAACGATCCGCTCGACATACGTCCGGGAGACAAACTGAAAGTACCGCTTCTGCCTGGAGAGCTGTATTGTGTACGCCCGGGAGAGACGATTCAGGCCATAGCGAAAGATCACGGCATAAACGAATACGGCCTAAGAGAAAAGAATTATCTCGGGCGCAGCGAGGCGGCCTATCCGGGAATGCGCCTGCTCATCTGATAGTCTTTATCCTTAAAAATCAAAGATTTGAATCGCTGATTACGCGTTTATATATGTATTGAATATTATTGTACATGCTTTTTTTTATGCGCTGTGATACAATAATGCAAAGGGGTAACAATGGATAACGAATTATTGAACATTCTCGCGATATTCGTTTGTCTGGCTGCGGGCATAGTGTTTTGTTTTTTCGGAAACAGATGGCTGAAAATAGTTCTTGCCATATACGGTTTTATAGCGGGGTTTGCCGCAGGGCATACCCTGTTTATGAGTTATACGTCTTTGGACGGAATAGAACTTTTATTATGCAGCCTCGGAGCCGGGGCTGTTCTTGCCGTGCTGCTCGTCGTGCTATTGTACCTTGGAATATTCCTCATCGGATTCGGCGGGGGCGTTGCATTAGGCCTGCTTGTCGCCGACATATTAAACCTTAATCTCTGGGACGCGTATGTGTTTATAGCTATATTGGTCGTCGGGTGTATACTGGGCTCGCTGACGCTGAATTTAAGGAATATATTCATATCGATATTTACTTCGTTTATTGGCGCGTCTCTTCTGGCGCTCGGCATATATCATCTGGCTGCCGGGGGCGACGCGCAGATATTAGTATATATAAGAGACACGCAGATGCTGCATAAAGCCTTTACTTCGACCATATATCTTGCATCGCTTGCGGCGCTGTTTTTCGTAGGCCTTGCGGTGCAGCTTAATATAACAAGCAAAAAGAAAGCCGGGGCGT
>CAZDZY010000095.1:0-11425 GCA_964510055.1 uncultured Christensenellaceae bacterium | reverse complement strand
CCAAAACATAAAACTAACAGTTTACAACAAGCCCGGGGGAGGAGCCGGAGGCGAGCGCTGCCGGTGACAGACGAAGCGAACCGGAGGCTCTGTAAGTAAAGGAGCATGCCGAACGGCAGTGAAGGCAGGCGACTATTACGAATAGAGGGCGCGAGCAAAGCCGGAGAAACTGGCTTGAAACCAACAGTTTCAAGCCAAGGGCGTTAGCCCAAAGCCAATAAAATAGAGACGGCTCTTTGCGCCGTCTCTTAAGCTTTACGTATTTCTCCCGACTTCTCCCTGACTGATCCCCACCCCTAATATTGGCATTTCCCTGCAAACACTTTTCAGCAAGCTGAGAGAAATCGTAAAGCGGTCTCCTTCAAATCCTTGCCTTATTGTTATCACAAGAAACTAATAACCCTCACCTAATAAATAAACACAAAATTGGTAAAATAAACGCGTATGTAAAAATATTATTCAAACCGCAGTATAAAATAAGAGACGGCACGCGCCGTCTCTTATAGCTTACAGCAAACCGCCTGGTATTGCGTTTGCCATAAACCCTGCCGAGCGCTGGAAGACTGAACCCCAAACCGATGATCCTGCACCCGGCTGCTGCGTATTTCTCGCGGGCCTATGCCGCTTTCCCCCTAAGACCCCTCTCCCATTAAAGGACTAACTGTAACTGCTCTGGCATAACCCGAATGCCGGAGAAACCGCAGCGTTTGGACGTACTTGATGGCAAAAACCTGATGTATCTCCCCTTCAACCGCTTAAAGGCTTGTCTGCCGATGAAAACACAATGCTGTCAAACACACCGCTGCTGTAATACATCGCTGCCACTGCTGCTCTATACACCGCTGTAAATACTAGTACATCTCTAACTTAATTAACGTATAAGCGACAAAAATGTTCAAAAAGTATTAAAATTAAACTGGCAATAAGTTAATAAAAAGTTTGAATTTCAAACTATTATGGGATATTATGTTAGCATATTAACATGCAGATAAACAGGCGGTGAGCGAGATGAAAAAGAAACCCGTTTTTGTGCTTATCCCCGGCGGCGGCATGTCGGACTGGGAGTGGAAGGACCTTATTGGCTATTTGAAGTATCCTTATATCATGATATCATCGCGGATAGAGCCGAATACTTATGAGAACCGGCTGAATTCAATGCTTGGAGACCTGATAAGCCATATCGCCGCGAAGATACCCGCTGATGAGGATAACCTCGTGCTGGTGGGGCATTCGGGCGGCGGGATGCTTGCAGCTCTTACCGCGAAATCGATAGCGCAACGGGTAAAGCATATCGTTTTCGTGGCCGGGAACATACCCGCGCACGGCGAGTCGGCAGTTTCGGGCCTTCCGTTCCTTTTACGCCGGCTCAATATAGCGGCTATAAAGAGCCAGATAAAACATGATTCCATACCGATGAGCAAAATAGAAAAAACGATAAGAAAAACGTTTATGAACGGCGCCCCGGAAGAAACCGTTCAATACGTGATGCGGCAAAACCTGCTGCCGGAACCGCTCTGCGTTTTAAACGGAAGAGTGGATTGGGGCGGTTTTCCGAAAGTCGGCATGACATATGTGGCGCTGACCGGCGATAATACGCTGGGCGCGGATAAACAGCGGGCAATGGGGAATAACCTCGGGATAGAAGATTTCAGGGAGATCGGCAGCTGCCATATGGTGACGCTGGTAAAGCCGAAGGAACTGGCCTCGATATTAAACTCGGTTGCGGAAAGCTGAAACCCGGTTTAAGAATATTATAATGAATGGAAAGCTTAAAAACTATATTTACCTGCTGTTCAGCGTTATACTGGCGGCGGCCGCCGGATATTGGTTCTTCGATTCGTCCGGCGTTTTTGTTCTTTTTTCCGCGATCCTTTTTGTCTGGGCTTTACTTGTAATAGTATCCGTATTCAGTTTGATCACGGGCTTTCGCTTCCCCAAAAGGTATTATATCATCAGGGAGAGTGAGCCGGCTGTCTATAAAAAACTGGGAGTCCGAGCTTTTAAAAAACTGATAAGGCGCGGCCCCATTCACGTATTGGCGCCAAAAATACAAATAAACAATACAGGAGACTCGTTTGGGCAGCTTGAACGGGAGATGCGGCAGGCCGAGACCATCCACGCTGCGGCAATGCTGATATCTTTAGCCCCGGCTGCTACAGCGGTAATGATCGGAAAGGCCGCGGGCGGGATATTGCTGACCGTATTAAGCCTTGCCCTGCACGCGTATCCGGTAATGCTGCAGCGGTACAACAGGGGGAGGATCAACGGGATAACAAAGACAGGCGGCGAAGGTAATTAACATGAGTGACGTAAAAAGGCATGCTAGGGTTTGCGCGCAAGCTGCAGGCTTATAGTATCGTAAACGGTTATCTTCCCGCCGAAACGGCATATCGTGTTTTCTATTTCACGAAAGAACTCTGCCCGCTTTTTCTCTTCGAGTGCTATGTGGTCTGAATAAGTGCCGAGAAGGCAAGTATATTCAGCTGAGTCGAACGTCCTTGTCCTTTTGTACAGCCTGTATGCTATATCTGTAAAACCGTATTTGCCGGCTGTATCAGCTGTTTTTTTGCATTGCCGCTCATCGTATTCCGGCGGGCGCGGGGATGACGGCATGTATCTCGAATATATCTTTTGTATGGCTGCGTCGAGCTGTCCGTTTGATTTGTCTTTATACGGGTGGTTCGCGAAACGGGCGAAAACCCCGCCGTTCTTCAGCAGACCGAATATTTTCGTATAACCAATCTCTTCAGGTATCCAGTGAAATGCCGAAGCCGAATAGGCCATGTCGAAAGAGCCGCCCGGGAATTCGAGATCCTCAAAAGCTGCGTTTAATATTTTAAAGTTTTTGTATTTGCTGAACTTACGCCTTGTGAACTCCGCCAGATTGCCGCCCGGTTCGACAGCCGTAAGGGAGCAGCCTTTTTCGAGAAAAGGCAATGTGGCCTGGCCTGTGCCTATACCTATTTCAAGCACGCTCCCCGACCGGCTTATTTCTTTATATTCAAAGATATCCCCGTATAATTGAGGGACGTATCCCGGCCGCCATTTGTCGTATTCCGCAAAGACTTCATCGAATTTTGTTTCAAGGCCCATCTGTTTACCGCCTGACATCATAAAAATAGCTGCCGCATATGGCAGCACCGCCCGCGGGATAATGATACCAAAAAAACGCGGAGGCAGCAAGCCGGGAGAAGCCTGCAGGCGCGGGTGCGGGAGCGGCGCCTATGCTTCCGTTGTGCAAAAAGTTTTTTTATCCCTGCTGCAGATGACCTGTATTATATCCCTTCCCGACCGGGCCGCCCGACGAGCCCCGAATCGCAGACCCATTGGCCCGCCATATAAAAATCTTTCAGGCCGGGAAGAGTCCTCGGGATATCGAGATTGAAGAAGTTGACGAACCCGAGGCTCGAGCCTTTCCTGTTGCCGGTGTAACGGATATAAGTCATGGGCGTGGCTGCGTCCATAGCCTCTATCTTTTCGCGGATGCCCGGGCATATCTTTTCATACGCAGATAAAACGGTCTTTGCCGCTTTGTCCTTTTCCCCGCGGTATTTCTTTTTGTCGGGATATATCCCCTCCCAGTATTCCGAATCGAACGGGAAAGCTAAAGACAGTTTTCAGTCGAGCTGCTTACCTTTATTGACTGTATGGCTTTGTGCAGTACGGCGTTTTTGAACATGTATGTGAATCTATTGTGGTCTTCCGGTACTTTTTGAAAAGGGCGAGTATAGAGCGTACGCTTTTAAGCATTTTGAAAACATCAACCATGCCCAAAAGCTCCTTGGGTTTGAAGAAGGGCATCGATTCCATGCTGTAAAACATATTCATGGCATAGGCCAGTTCGTCTATCATCGCCGAATCTTCGGGCCTATCTTCTTTAAGTATTCCTTAAGCTTTTCCGGGTCGTTGTACAGGTCGACGGGGGAGCCCCTCACACCGGCTTTGCCGGGGAAAGGTAAATATTACTTTGGAGGATTTATTTACAAGCGCCCCGCCTACCGTGCTGAAGGCAAAACCGGGGTTCCCCGAAAGACAAAGTCTTTTGGGGCGGAGAAGGGGCAAGAACCGGTGACAAACGTGAGTTTGTCACCGGAATCATTTCGGCAGCAGCAGCGAGATAGTATCGGACGCGGCGTGCTGGTCGTCTATGAGCAGGTCGAGCTGGTAAAGGCCCGGCTTCGGGAACTGCACGTTATGGAAAGTCGGCATGATGGGGATGATGCCGCCGGCGTCGTTTATATTTATTTCGCCTTCTAAAGGGGGAACTATCTTTTTTCCGTCATAATCGACAAACGAGATGACGAACCTGTGCTTACCCGTTTCGGCAACGTTGAACTTAAGCCCTGCAACATATGTGAACTGCGGGTGTTTGCATGGAAACGTTTTGGAGCAGATGGTGCTGAAAATGCCCATGACATACAGCTTGCCGCTTTGCTCTTTGGCCGCGTAGTCGCAGACGAAAGAATATTTTACTTCCATTGAAGGCCCTCCTTACACCCGATTGGCGTGAAACTTTAGGTTTCCCGCCAGTCTTCCGGCTTTGCTTGTTCCTCACCTTACACTAAATTGTCGGGTTTGCATTTTGGGCTGGCAATTTAGTGTTGGGTTCGAAGCCTCGCAAAGACCGCATGTGTGAGCTTCGCGGGCAGAGCCCGACTCGCTCACGTTTCTTATTTCGTTTTAACAAGCTGCCCTGAAATTTTCGGTTTTTTAAGTAACTACATTATACAGTAACAGGCGGGCGTCTACAACAAAACGCCCCGTCTTCGCTAAAACGGGGCATTTGTTCTTCATCATTCAGCGCAAATGTTTTGAATAAAGAAACTTTTTTATTTCTTACCCGCACTGCTATTTGGCGATATCTTCAAGGCGGGACTTAAGCCAGTATGCCCCCCAGGGCATTTCGCTCTCGGGTATGCCGGACAGATATTGTCTGACCGAATCCATATACGACTGGTATCCGGTATCATCTCCCGCCTTTTTGCAGATAAGCGCTTTATAGTAAGCGGACATCTTACGGTACAGTTCATCATTACCGCGTATACGGCTGAACATATCAAGGGCTTTTTCGTTATGGCCCAGCTTGTAATAGCTCACGCCCATGCAATAGTAAAGCTGCGATGACTGCTTATCGCCGAACCTGCGGAACATCAGGTTGCCCCACCATGTTGTGCCGTTATACTCCCGGGCGCGGAAGCTGTGCAGCATGCGCAGCGTCAACTTTTGGTACGGTAAAAAATCATCGTCACTCGCACTGAACGGGTTTTCGCATGAGACGTCGGGAGACTTCCGATATAAGACGATGTCTTGGGTGGGTTCGATATTCTCCGCTTCCCATACTATAGTTCCGTCTTCTTTGATATATGCGGGCTGCATGCCCCGAAGGACCGTGTTCTGCATATCGAAATCTTTAAGGCGCAGCTGTACGGTCAGCTTGCCGACTAATTCTACCCACGCTGCCCCGCCGCGGATTATATAACGGATATTCTCCCTTCTCCCGGAAGGGTCGGCGAACCAGTACTTATTCACCAGCTTGATACGCTCGCCTGCCGCGAAACGCATGCGCCACGTGTACCGCTCCGGATCATACAGTCCGGCAGCATCGCTCTCTTCGGGTTCATGGCCCTTTTTCAACGAAACGCCCACCCTTTTCCCGTTCACATAAGTACGGAACCAATGTATCGGTATCAGGCTGTAACTCGTTTCGCTCTCATCTGCGCCAATGTATTGCGCTGAAAAGCCGACCGGGAGGCTCGCAGCCTTGCCGGTGTTGTGCAGCCATGACTCGCAGGTAACGAAAGTGCGGCCATCCTGCATAGTGATATCGACGGCCTCCTTCTCCATCTCGACCTGAGTATCGGATAAGGGGTATACCGATATCCCAATTCCAACTAATGCTGCCGGACCGGGCACTTCGCTTTCTATCTTCACGCGGACAATGTTTTCTACGCGGGCGTAGACGAGGTAGCCTTTATCATCACCCGTCCCTTTAACGCCGTCGCCAGCGGTCAGGAAGGTAACGGGCTTATTAGACTCCGAAGGCATTTGGATGTACACCGGCGCGGTGATAGTGCCGTCTATGGTCACGCTGCCGCAGGCTTGAGTTGTCGTGCGGCCCACAGCCACGCCTATGTTTTCTGACGTCACATTGCCTCCTACCCAGGCCGTGCCGCCGTCGCATCTTACGCCGGCATAATTACCGGAAGCATTGCCGGCTACCCTGACAGTGCCGCCCTCCACGGCATATGCTCCGGCTTCGCCGTTGTCTCCAGTCGCTTTAACATTGCCCGCAACTTCTACCAGGCTGCCGGCGCGGCTGGCGTATGCTCCGGTGGCTCCTTCCGCATCGCCGCCTACGGTGATATGGCCGCCGCTATCGGCAAACGCTGCTCTGCCGGGCGATTTCACATCGTCTTTCACATCGATACAGCTGCCTTCGCCTTTTGCATAGGCGCCAAATCCGCATTCTCCGGTTTTCGTTGCGCTGGTCACTTCCGCGCGTCCGCCGTCATAGGCGTATACACCGCAATAATTTACCGACTCATTCGAGCTGGACATGACATTGAACGCTCCGCTTCCCGTCATATCCACAACGCCGCCGCTGCCGACTATCAACCCATACCCTTTGCTGTTGGCGACGTTCAGCGTATGTCCGTTAAAGTCAAACGTTATGGACCTGCCAGTGACAACGATGTCGGTACTATAATCGATATCTGCCGTGAGCCGTATAGTGCCCCCGCCCTGCAAAGCGTCGAGAGCGGCAGACAGCTCTTCCGGCGTTCCGGCGTCTGCAGTGTCTCTCATCTTTATGCGCGCAACGCTTGTTCCGTATGAATAAACCATCGTATAAACCATATAACCCGCGTCGGCGCCGGTGCCCGGCACGCCTTCGTAGGCATCTACGTTGTGATTCACATCCATCTTGATATATATCGGCGCAATTATCTGGCCGTCAACTGTCGCTAAACCGACGCCGTTGACATGCACGCCTGCGCCGTACTCGTCCGTTGCCGTTACATTGCCTTTAACATAGGCAGTGCCGTCGAAACCGGCAAATACAGCTTCTGCATCAGCCGTCACATTGCCCGCCACTTCGACATATCCATAATGTGACGCCGTTACTCCGAAATAACCGCCCTTTACGCTGCCGCCCACGATGACCTTGCCTTCGTTTGAGGCGAGCACCGCTTCGAATTTGCTGTCGGCCGCTTCGGCGCCGCCCGTTAGCTCGATAAGGCTGCCGCTGCCATCCGCTCTGGCGCCGGTCCCGTTGCGCGCTGTCGATTTTGCGCCGGTCACTTTTGCCCTGCCGCCGTCATGCGCGTATACGGCAGAATAGCCCATATAATCGTCATCGCCGGTCTTCGCGCTGCTTTCGGCATTAAGCGCCCCGGTTCCCGTTATATCCACAACGCCGCCTTTTCCGGCTTCCAACCCATGCCCAGTTTTGCTGGCCACATTGAGCGTATGCCCATTCAAGTCAAAGGTAATAGCCTTGCCGGCGACGGTAATGCCGGTATTATAATCGATATCCGCCGTGAGCCGTATCGTGTATACGCTGTCTTTACGGCCCAGAGCGGATGAGAGCTCTTCCGGTGTTCCGGCGGTGTATACGGCGGCTTTAGCGGGCTGGGCCGCCGCGTCTTTTATCTTCACGCGTATAGTATTGTTTCCTTTGCTATAGATCATATAACCTTTATCATCGCCGGTTCCGATCGTGCCGTCTGTGTATTTAAAATACTGATTACCAGTATTATCCTCCATTTCGATGTACGTTGGCGCGGTGACCGTGCCGTCTATAGTCACATCAAAGCTGCGGTTTAACCCAACTACTACGCCTGCTTCGCCTGCCGTTACGCTGCCGCCTACCCAGACCGTGCTGCCTGCGCATACTACACCAAAATATTCTGCGCTGCCATACTTGGCTGTTACATCGCCGGTTACTCTGACAATGCTGCCGCCCTGGGCGCTGATTCCCTGAGCTGCGCCGTCGTTACCGGTCACTGTAACATTTCCCGCAACTTCTAACAGGGTGCCGTCTGACCACGCGGATGCTGCGCAATGACCTCCCTCTGCATTGCCGCCCACAATAACACGGCCTCCGATATCGGCAAACGCCCCTATCTCGGACCCATTTACATCGCCTGTAACCGTGATACAGCTGACTGAGTTTATGCCTTTGACCATTGCAAAGGCGCCAACCCCTTCCGTTCCGGTTTGCGTCGCGCTGGTTACCTTTGCCTGCCCGCCGTCATGGGCATAGACGCCATAATAGCGTTCTACGCTGTCATAGTCTGCGCTGCTTGCGACGTTGAACTCCCCTTTTCCCTTCATATCCACAACGCCGCCGCTGCCGACTTCCAATCCACTTCCCGCGCTGTTTGCCACGTTCAGCGTATGCCCGTTCAGGTCGAACGTGATTGTTTTGCCCGTGACGACGATGCCGGCATTATAATCGATGTCCGCCGTGAGCCGTATCGTGTATACGCTGTCTTTACGGCCAAGAGCGGCTGACAACTCTGACTGCGTTTTAACGTCATATATTCCGGTGCCTGCCGCAAAAGCCGCAGCCGGGGTCATGCAACAGATCATTGCCGCAGCAAGGAGTATTGGCAGGACTTTTTTCTTTATCATTCGTTATACCTCCGAAAAATGTTGTTATCAGTATAAAAACATTACGTTTGCACTAACCATCTGGCTTTGAATAATTTCAGGCTTTATGATCTTTTTGTTTACCGTTTAGCGGTACAAATAATGATAACATGCCATACTAACAGTATCTTCACCCAAAACAGGTGATTTTCAACTTTTAACCGCAAAACCCCTTTCATCGGCAAGTGTTACATATAAGGGATGCGAAAACCGGGATATCTGTTTTATTGTTATATAATAGTGCATGTTATATAAAAATACAAGTTAGGGCATAAGAAAGCATTGAGCGGTGGGTATAGACCGCTTGCCGCTTTGCGGCGCCTCCTGACCGGGGAAAGGGGAAGGGTGCTGCTTGCAATGGGTTACTACGAAGCGGGCGGATAAGTTTAGATACATGAAACGGGCGGTATGGAACCAGGAAGAGAAAAGATCCTTCGCTTGCGCTCAGGATGACAGCAGGGGGCAGGTTCATAAAAGGTAGGCTTGAATTTTAAAGCAGGCGGCTATTAAGGGCAGAGGAGCCGGGAGCTGAGTCCCTCCGCCGGTAACGCGGCACATTTAATATGAGCGGCAGAGAAGACAGGAGGCTATTCATTTTCCGTCTTCAAATGCTTTATTAAACTGCGTTTCATACAGCTCTTTGTAGACGCCTTCTTTCTTAAGCAATTCGCTGTGCTTACCCTGTTCAACTATTTTGCCTTCACTCACGACAAGTATATTATCAGCCGCGAGAACAGTGGAAAGCCTGTGCGCTATAACTATACACGTCCTGTCATTCATCAGCACGTCAAGCGCTTTCTGAATGCTGTTTTCCGAGATCGAATCTAAAGAAGAAGTAGCTTCATCGAGTATCAGTATTTTTGGGTCCTTGAGGATAACGCGGGCGATGGAAAGCCGCTGCTTCTCGCCGCCCGAAAGCATAAGGCCGCGGTTGCCGACCACCGTGTCATATTTATTTGGAGTGCTGATAATAAAATCATAGAGATCCGCTATTTTGCAGGCGTTGTCGATCTCTTCGTCGGTCGCGTCGTCTTTTGCGTACAGGAGATTTTCTTTTATTGTGCCGTTGAAAAGATATGTATCCTGAGTTACGACCCCGATGTTTTCCCGAAGATATGTTAAATCGAAATCCCGCACGTCCGTACCGGAAATAGTTACGCTCCCGCCGCCTACGTCGTATATCCTCGGTATAAGGTTGATGATAGTCGACTTGCCGGAGCCTGACGGCCCTACTATAGCGTACATGCACCTGCCCGGGACATGGAACGAAACGTTTTTCAGTATCTGCACTCCCGGGGCGTAAGAGAAACTGACGTCATGAAAAGTGATCGGCGCGTCTGTTATATCAGGCTTTAAGGCGTCCGGTTTATTCACGATATCATTTTTCATATCAAAATACTCAAAGATCCTGGAGAAAAGGGCGGCCGACCGCGTAAAGTCGACCTGGATATTGAGCATGGCCTGTATGGGCCTGTAAAGGCGGGTGACCAGCGCGACAGCGGACGTGATAACGCCGATAGTCAGCGTGTCGTCCATGCGGGATATGATGAAGTATCCGCCCGCAAAGTAAATAAGCAGCGGGCCTATCTGCGAGAATATGCCCAGCGCCATCTGGAACCACTTGCCCGAACGCTGCTCTTTAATGGTGATACGCGTGACGGCTTTGTTTACCTCTTCAAAACGGTCATATTCGCTTTTCTCACGAGTAAACAGTTTTACCAGCAGCGACCCGCTCGTGCTGAGCGTTTCGCTCACCAGCTGGTTCATTTCATCGTGCTTTGCCTGGCTTTCGGCAAGCAGTTTCCATCTTATACGGCCGGTCCCTTTCGCCGGCAGTATCAGCAGGGGTATTATAACGATACCGACTAAAGCAAGCTGCAGGTTGAGCGTAAAGAGAGCGGCTATGGTTGAAATAATAATGATGGAATTGCTTATGATGCTCGTAAGAGTTCCCGATATGACGGAGTTTACGCCGTCGATGTCGGTATTCATCCGGGTGATGATATTGCCCTGCTTTTCGGTATAGAAAAAGGAGTTGGGCATGTGAATCAGATGCCTGTACATCTGATTTTTCATGTCGAATATTATTTTCTGCGAGATCCAGGTGTTGATATAGCTTTCGAACACGTTGATCATCTGCGATAACAGCAGCGTCAGCAGCGCGGCGCCGAGAAGGATAAGAAGAAGGTGCATATCTTTGCCGGCAATCGCGTCGTCTACGATCCTTCCCGTGATTATGGACGGGAGCAGCCCTAACGCCGATGAAATTATTATAGCGATAAATACGAGGACGAACTGGAGCCAATACGGTTTCAGATATGAGAAGATCCTCTTTAAAAACTTTTTTGTTATCTTCGGCCGGTTTTTCTTTTCTTCATCTGTCAGGAAACCGCGCGGGCCTGCCAGACGGGTAAACGGAGAGGGCATAACGGCATTCTTCCTTGCGTCGATTAATAATGATAATTGTGTTATTATAATTTATTTTATCAAAAACAGCGGGAAAAATATATAGTCGTTATATATAGGATCGGTAAATATGAAAAGAACATCTCCGCCGGTAACGCGGCACCTTTAAAAAGGGACGGCAGGAAAGACAGACGACTGTTGTGAACAGAGGAAAGAAGAACTTTCTCCTGCTGCGGGAAACGTATTGATATCGCCTTGAAAACAAGGGGGCGACCTAAAGCGGGCGATCGATGATCGCCCCTACGGTTATTAGAAGGAACGTTGTGATACATGCCTTTTGTTTGTGAATATCTCCTTCACCTTGGAT
>CAZDZY010000094.1:0-11489 GCA_964510055.1 uncultured Christensenellaceae bacterium | reverse complement strand
GCCATTCGCCGCACAAGTTCGCCTGGTATACCGGCGACCCGGCGGAATACGGCAAACTGCTGGCGAACCGCACCGTAACGGAAGCCCGCGCTTCCGCGGGCGCCGTCGAGCTGGCGCTTTCGGAAGATCTTACGTTGTTTTTCAACGACGGCCCTGTGCTGCGGTACCATAGACCGGGAGCGGCGCTGCCCGAAAAGCACCAGTTGCTGCTGAAGTTTAACGACGGCAGCGCTCTCACGGCTGCGATACAGATGTACGGCGGGATGATGGTATTCCCCGACGACAGGGTGGATAACCCCTACCTTTTGGGAAACAGGGAGAAGCCCGGCCCGCTTACCGGCGCTTTCGCCCGCGCTTATTTTAAAAAGCTGCTGGAAAACGCCGTGCCGAAAACGATGAGCTTAAAGGCATTCCTCGCTACCGGGCAGCGCATACCCGGCCTCGGCAACGGTGTGCTGCAGGATATACTTTTCAACGCGGGGATGAACCCGCGCAGGAAACTCGATACGCTTGGCGGGGCGGAGATCGACAAGCTTTACAGATCTGTAAAAGATACGCTTGCGGATATGGCGAAAAGAGGAGGCCGGGACACCGAAACTGACCTCTATGGCATGAAGGGCGGGTATGTTTCGATCATGAGCCGGAACAACGCGGGGGCTGCCTGCCCGCGGTGCGGCGTAACGATCATTCGTGAGGCATACCTGGGCGGGAACGTTTATTACTGCCCGGGGTGCCAGGAAAAGTAGGGCGCTTGTACGCTTTTCAAGGATATATAGATTACGGTTTTTATCAAAAGCCTTCGCGGCTTACGGGATTTGAAGTAACGTCGCCCTCCGCCTGCCTGAGAGTAAGCGTGTAGATATAATAACTGTTAAATGCCATATCCGACCATAGAGAATCACGGTATGTGCCGTCATCGTTTTTAAAAGTCATGACCGAGTAAACGCCGTTATCGCCAAACATATCGTCGAGTCCGTACCAGGTAGTTCCATACGCCTGTTTAACTGTGTAGGATTGCAATCCGCGAAGCTTTATTTTAACGGTTTTTCCCGGGGCAAGAAAGACGGAAGCGACCAGGGGATGCGCGTCTTCAGGATGTTCCAAAGCAACGGAAATATCAAATGTATATATTTTTATATATGTATAATTCCCGTCGTTAGGGGCTTTAATAATGAACGTATTACCATAGCTGTAGTCGGAATCGTTATAGAGCCGGCCGGTCTCCGGGTAGTCTTGAGCGCAGTTCGCTGCGCGCTGCACCGAGTCAAGGTAATTCCCGAGGTTTGTATACAATTCATACGCGGAGTAAAACTTGCCCGCGTCGAAAAATCCGGCGGCCAGCGCATAATCCCTCTTGTTGCCGCATTCCATCGCAAGCTGAGCCGAGTCTTTAAAGCCTGCAAGCCCAATAAAAATATCGTATGCTCCTGAAAAATCCTTTCCGGCCATAAGGCGGCTGGCCTTGTCGTAGTCTATGAAATTCCGGCATTCACGAGCCCTGTCTACCGAATCTGAATAGTTTCCGAGTTTCAGGAATGCCTTCATCGCGTCTTCGTAATTTCCTGAACCCATCAGGTCCGCCGCGGCTCCGTAATCGTATATGTCCTCGCATAGTTCAGCGTTATATTCCGAATCCTTATAATCCCCGAGCGATTGGAACTCAGCTTTGGCTTTAAGCGGATCTGAAGCCATGATTTCGGCGGCATGGTCGTATTGCCCCGATCTGAGCATCCCGGTGATAATTATCGCAAGCGCGGCCGCTGCCGCGCAAATCGATAATATCAGGATGACCCTTTTCACCGTTTGCTTCTTCTCAGGCTTCCGGATATTCGCTCTCCCTGTATCGGGCTCGGGAATATGCTCCGGCTGGGCCGTATCGGTAAGCCGGGCCCCGCACAACGCACAGAATGCAGAGCCGTCAGTTAATTGTTTTCCGCATTTCCAACAATACATGAGTTCCTCCTTGCCAAAAAAGACCGTCTTTGTAATAAATATTAAGTTGATATATTATAGCATACATCGACAAAAAAAGACACGGACAGGGAGGGCAGACCTGTGCGGACAGGGATCCTGGACCGGGGGAGACGCGTACTCCTTCAACGCCCTAGTTAAGAAAAGGTAAAATTAAATTAAATATTGAAACAATATGCAATAAATCATATATTTGTTGAGTCTAATACCTGAAAGGAGTTTTTATGAACATAGGTATAATAGTTTATTCGCAGACGGGCAACACGCTTAAAGCAGCGGAAAGTATAAAAGACACGCTCAAGGCAAAGGGGCACAAAGCAGCTATAGAGCAGGTAACCATAGAGGGCGAACTTGCTCCCGATAAACCGGTAAAATTAACGTCAACGCCCGACGCTTCGAAATATGACGCGCTTATAGTGGCGTCTCCGGTGATGGCGTTTTCCCTGAATCCCGTTATGAAAGCGTATCTGTCGCAGATAAAAGAGATAAGCGGCAAGAAAACGGCATGTTTCGTGGCACAGGGGCTGCCGTTTAACTGGATGGGAGGGAATCAGGCGCTGAAATGGATGAGCAGGCAGCTGAGGTCCAAAGGCGCCGATATCTGCGGTACAGGCACAGTGCACGTAAATGAGAAGCAGGCAGCCGCAGCCGTAGCGAAGCTAGGAGGATTATTCTAATGAAAAAAAGATACAAAGTATTGATAATAATCGGTTCGATAATCGCCGTTCTCGTAGTAGCGGGCGTTATAGCGTTTTCTATAATAGGAAACAACCTTGAAGCGCTGAAATCCGCCGTGGTCAAAGACGTAGACCTCTCAAAGGTATCCGACGGCACGTATGCAGGCAGCGCCGGCGCGTTCCCGGTGACCGCGGAAGTCAGCGTAACGGTAAAAGGCCATGTAATAACCGGCATTGAGCTGATAAGCGACAGCCATGGACCCGACCACGGCGCTGAAACGCTGCCGGACGAAGTAGTAAAGGCGCAGACGCTTAAAGTCGACGCCGTTTCGGGCGCCACGATGAGCAGCAAGGTAGTGCTGCTCGCGATAGAAGACGCGCTGGAGACGGGGAAATAAGGGCGGGCTATACATAAAAGCATAGATCGGGGGCGAAAAGGCAGCGCCCCCTTTTTATTTTAAGGTGGTATAAAAAATAAATTCGTGTTATGGCATGCAATATTATTTATATCTTTGAAGTCTACTATCTGAAAGGAGTTTTTATGAACATTGGTATAATAGTATATTCACAGACGGGCAATACGCTTTCCGTCGCGGAAAAGCTTAAGGAGGCGCTGACCGCGAAAGGGCATGCTGTAAAAATCGACATGATAACGGCGGAGGGAGAGGTTGATCCGGGGAAACCCTTCACTTTAACATCTAAACCGGACCCCGGCAAGTATGAGGCGATTGTTCTGGCGGCGCCCGTTATGGCGCTTACGCTGAACCCCGCGATGAAAAAGTACCTCGCGCAGATCCCGCGCATAGGCGGCAAAAAGGCGGCGTGTTTTGTAACACAGCTTGCTCAGGCAAGCTGGCTGGGGGGCAGCAGGGCAATAAGGCTCATCAGGCGGGCTCTTAAAAATAAGGGCGCAGATTTTTCCTGCTCGGCGATAGTGCATTGGAAAGACGAGGCGAAGCGCAGGCAGCAGATAACCGAAGCCGTCTCAGCGTTGGGAGGGCTGTTCTGATAATGAAAAAGAGATATAAGGTATTGATAATCATAGGTTCCGTCATTGCCGTTCTTACACTCGCGGGCATAATAGCGGTCCCGATAATGGAGAAGAATCTCGAAAAGGCGCTGGCAGCCGATATCGAAGACATAGACCTCTCTGCCGTAGCCGACGGCACGTACACAGGCAGCGGCGGCTCGTTCCCGGTGATGGCGAAAGTAAACGTAACTGTAAAAGACCATGTTATCACGGACGTGGAGATCGACAGCCATTATTACGGGCCGGGCCACGGCGCGGAAGCGATAACCGGCGAAGTAGTAAAAGCGCAGTCGCTTAAAGTCGACGCAGTCTCCGGCGCTACGAAGAGCAGCAAGGTAATGCTGCTCGCGATAGAGGACGCGCTTAAGAAGGGGAAAGGCTGATCCTGGAATGGGCTCAAATAATTTGTGAATCAACAAAAAAGGCGGCTTTGCGCCTTTTTGTTGTATAATGGTGGAAATAAGGGGGCGGAAGGAGTATACTGTCATCCTGTAAAGATCAGATAAATATCAATAAACATTCCAAGGACGGTTTCCTATGGCATATATCCAATGCAGCTTCTTATCGAAGACGCTGTGCACAACCACGAATATCAACGTGATAATACCCTCTCCCTGGATGGAGGGCTGGACGTTCTCGCCCGGCGACAAGTTTCAGACGCTGTACCTTTTCCACGGGGCGTACGGCAGCTGCGACGACTTCCCGCTCAAGAGCAGCATAATGCGCTATGCGGAAGAGAGGATGCTCGCGGTAGTCATGCCCTCGGCGGGCAACAGCTTCTATCAGGACATGCACCGCGGCGGGCGTTACCAAACCTTTATAACGGAAGAGCTCATAAACTTCGCGCAGACGGTTTTTCCGCTTTCGCGCAAACGCGAAGACAACTTTACGGCAGGAGTCTCGATGGGCGGCTATGGGGCGCTAAAGGTCGCCCTTGAGAGACCGGAGCAGTTCGCGTGCGCCGCGAGTCTTTCGGGCGTAGTCGATATCGCCGCGAGGTTCGCGGATTATAGAGAGGAGACATACAGAGGGCCTGCGCGCCTGACGGACGTATTCAGCGATCCGGCACACCTCGAGGGGACCGACGCGGATATTTTTCACCTCATAAAGAAGCTAAAAGAAGAAGGCAGGCCGGTACCCAAACTGTTTTTATGCTGCGGGACGGAAGACTTTCTTTACCAGTTACATATTGGGGCAAAGGAGAAGTTCAAAACCTTAAAAGCCGACGCGCACTTCGAGGAATACCCGGGCGCTCATACATGGGATTTCTGGGATGAGCATATAAAGCGCGCGTTTGACTGGATGCCTCTGAAAAGAAGCCTCGTGAAATAACGTTGCGCCGTATACGCAAATGCCCCGGCAAGCCGGGGCATAGTTATTATAATCCGGGTGCCAGTCATGATATGCTGCTCTTTATCTTGCCCGCGACCTCTTCGGGCGTAAGGCCGTCGGCGTTGATAACGGGCGCTTTCGACCTGGTGCTGCTCATACCTAAAAGATTAGTGCTCAGCCCTGTAACTACTACTGCGTCAAAGCCGCGAAGGCTTCCCGCCTCTTTATTAACGTCGATAGTCTCCACCTTGTAGCCCAACCCCGACAGGTAGTCTTTTACGTTGGAGAGCGCCGGTTCTATTGCTATTCTGGTCATATCATACCTCCTTACTATATTATCTGTGAGGAAAACGAATCTATTCAATTAAAAAAAGCGAATCATTCTTCGAAAAGGCATAAAAACACGCATGGCGGCGGTTTTAGGTCAAAAAAGCACTATATTATTACAAAATTATAAAATATATTAACGAGATGTGGCATATAAGTCTTTTTTGTTACTATTTTAAGCAAATTTTCGGTGGAAAAATAAGAACGGGTGGTGTATAATCAGATATACAGTCAGCCGGCCTATAGCTGCCGGCCGATATACACGCCCCCCAAAAGCCGTGAGGCTTTTCGGGGCAATAATACAGGGTCCGCAAAAAGCCGAGAGACTTTTTGGGCCGGTAATACCAGTTTCCGCTTTAATGGATCCCCAAACCGCATCGGCGGCGAACGAAAGCCGCGATTCTTTTGGGGCAATGATTATAAGCTGCACATATAAAATATTTTGGAGGTCAATAATATGCGAACACTAAAGAAATCAATCGTTACCGTGATAACGGCCTTGCTGCTGCTTTCGCTGATAGGGGTTTCCACTGCCTTCGCGGTGGTAGGTGAAACAGGCGATGATGGAGATTTTGACTGGGAGGAGACAGATACAGATGCTGTTACGATAACCGCTTACACGGGCCCCGGCGGCGCAATAACGATACCCGCGACGCTGTCCGGCAGAACGGTTGTTGCTATAGCTGCCGACGCGTTCGGCGGGACTTTTAACGATGTAAGCTATAACGAGCTGATAACGGGCGTAGAAATACCCGCGGGCGTAACAGCGATCGAAGATAATACTTTTAACGGATTCACAGCGTTGGAAAGCGTGACGTTCGCTAACGGGACGGGTATGACAACTATAGGGGAGGGAGCGTTTGCCGGTTCCGGCATTAAGAGCTTCGATGTGCCCGCGGGCGTTACGGCAATAGGGCCTAATGCGTTCAACTTGTGCAAAAGCCTTGCCGCGGTAACATTGGAGGCCAAAGGATTGACGACGATAGACGCGGGCACGTTTTCCGGTACTGCTCTTACCAGCATAAAGATACCCGCAAACATAACAACGATAGGCGACGAAGCGTTTAGCGGCTGCGCCAGCCTTACTTCGCTTACGTTCGCTCCGGAATCCAGTATCAGCGAGATAGGAATGAAAGCGTTTTATGACACGAAGCTTGTCAGCCTCACGTTACCGGAAGGCATCGGGTCAATAGGCGACTCCGCTTTTTCTGCAACCAGCGTAGCGACACTGACAAAGGTGGTTATATACAGCCCCGATGTCGGAATTGGTACGGGAGCTTTTAAGAAAAATAGCTCACTGGTTATTTATGCGCCCAGAGGTTCAACGGCTGATACTTATTGCCTAGAGTATCCGGACCGGATCTTTTTCGTCGCGCTGGAGACCGTGGTAGGCGATACGTCTATCAAGTCGGTGGTACCTTCCGGGTCCAACAAGATTACGATCACATGGGCCGCGGCTGATAGAGCGACGGGATATCAAGTGCAGCGTAAAGGCGTTACCGGAGAATTCACCGATTTAGCCACTACAGCCGAAGGCGTCTTATCTTATACAGACACGGGATTGACTATGGGCGTAACGTATAACTATAGGGTAAGTGGTATAATCACGGACGGGGGGGACACTTATTACGGCAACTATTCCGAGCCCGTTACCGCAACGCCTCTGCCGGGCGCCCCTAATTCGGTTTATGCGGCTTCCGCGGGATATAACAGCATCAACGTATGGTGGACTCCCGTACAGAGCGCGTCCGGATATGAGATATGGCGGGCGAACGATAAGATAGACAACGTATATTCCCTTGTCAAGACGCTCCCGATAACTATGACAATAAGGAAAGTTCAACCAAATACGTATAAATTCACTTATCTTACGTCGGGCAGGCAGTACTTCTACAAAATACGCGCTTACGTATATGCCGTAAATCCTGTTACCGGCGCCCGGACGAAATGTTACGGGGCATACTCGGGCATCACAATGGCAAGGCCTGTGCTGACGGCGGTTACGGACCTTAACGCGGTGCAATTATCGCTTAAAAGCATAAGGCTTACATGGAAGTCTGTTGCGGGCAAGTCGAGATATGAGATATGGAGGAAGGGGCCGGGCGATACTCAATTCGTCAAATACCCATACACTGCTTATTATAACTACTTTACAAATGACATCAATATAGTTGTCGATTCGGAATACAGTTATAAGGTCCGCGCGTACCGCACTTCGACCACCTATGGCGACCCTGGCGAAAATGGCAAGATCTACGGCGGTTTCTCGAATGAAGCGTCGGTGAATCTTGATGAGAATAAGGTGACGGGAGTAGTCGCTAAGAGATACAATAATTATCGTATAAATGTAACGTGGAAGGGCATTTCAGGCGTTGCCGGATACCAGATACAATTCGCGGAAGCGAAAGAGGAACTGGTCGACGATGATTTCCCGGAACCGGTAGACAGGAAAACTTATAGGTACTTTTACCATACGAAGCTGGCTGACGGTGTGACAATCTATTACCGGGTAAGAGCGTACGAGAAGACAACGGATTTGGATACGTATCCGGACGGAAAGAAATACGGAGTATGGTCGGATATCAAATCCGCCAAAACTTGATAAGACTGGAAGCATAAGTACAATCAAAGGGCGGGGAGAGATCCCCGCCTGTTTTATTTCGGGCATTTGAAAAAGAGAGAAAAAAACATCTTAACTTAGAGCAGCCGTCAATATACCCGGCAAAACAAGCGAATCGATATCCGGCTTTGTATGTTATATATTTCAACAATTTAATTTATTTTTCCACATTATAATGCTATGATTGTATAAATAGGAGGTGGGTGAAATGGAAACATCAAAAAAAGTTACCCGTAAAACGACCAATATTATCCGGACTGTCTTTCTTGTATTAGCCTTCTGTGCAGCCGCCGCATCTCTTGCGATATCGGTGATCTTGCTTGGCCAGACCGCGCAATTGAATAGTGATATCAAAAACTTAAGCGGCAATATCACGCAGCTGAATAGCCACAGCGAGCAGCTGAGCGGCGATACTGCGCAGCTTAAGGGCCGGATAGAACAGCTCGAAGAAAAGGAAGCTGAAATCATCCCGGTATTTACTGCGGCGCAGCAGCCGGTCTTAAATTTCAATTATAATGACCAGCAAAAAGATTATTATAACGGATATATACAAATCAGCTGCAGCGATAAAGAAGGCAGGTATGTCGTGATGGCGAAAGTGGGCATGGCGTTTAACGGGACCGCCGTCAGCACCGAACAGGAGTATTCTTTCGGCGGTATAGTAGGAGGCAAAGGGAACCTGTTTATCAACGGCAAAGGTAAAAAAGGCGCTCTTACAGACCCTGAATGTAAAGTCGAAATAGTGGGTTATGTAAAATTAGAGGATTATAAAAACTAGTTTATAGACAATAAACATGCTTGTGCAATTAAAACGGGCGGACGCCCCTGTCCGCCCCTACGACAAAAAGGCGCTTCGGCGTCTTTTTTTACCTTATATGCGAACAGAACGCCGATAAATATATAAAACAGCTCTCTACACCTTTTTCCTCACAACATAATACTCATCATTTTCGCTGACGACTTCAAACCCCGCAGCCTCATACATAGCCAGCGGGCCGTGGTAATGGAAAGCCGCGGTCTGCTCTCCTTTGAGAGGGTAAGCCTCAATGAAGTCGTATTTGCCCTTCGCGCCGCCGATGGCCGCCTGCAGCAGCATTGAAGCTACGCCCTGCCTGCGGTGGGAGGGAGATATGGTAAAGCACACTACGGAGCATATCCTGCCGCCTTCGGGCAGCGGCCGATCTATAATGCGCTTATAGCTTTCCCGGCTGCCTGTGTTCACCCAGCCGATAGGTTCGCCGTCTAAAAACGCGAGGTAGCCGTTGAACGATCCGTCAGCTATAGCTTTGCGCGCGAATCCGCGGTTCTGCTCGCCTGTGCGCTGTTCCCAGCCGTCAGTGAAATGAAAGAAGCAGCAGTAACACCACGCCCAGTCGGGATTGTCCGAAAAAGCGGGGCCGTCGAAAAACGCAAGATAATCGTCAGTAAGCGCTGATGTAAGAGCCTTTATTTCAATATTCATACCGGCCTCCATATTGTTGGCATTATATCACAGCCGGGCAGCGGCATAAAGCAGTATTTCTTAATATTTAACATTATTTTAACTCCGAATGTAAAATATACTTGACAATATGGCAAGAAGAGCATACAATATGTCATATCAAATATACTTTAAGGAGTGTATGTATGTCTTATCATGAAAAGAGGAACGTAACTGCCCTTGTTGGGGGCGCGCTGATAATAACCGCTTACTGCATATACGCGTTTACCGGCAACGGCCCGGGGGCCGCCGGAGTAAGCGACTTAAAAATATGGGCGGGCATGATGCTCGTGTTTATCGGCATCGGTATAGGCGTAGCTATCGTGCTTCAGATACTGTTCCATATCGGGCTGTCCGTTTCAGCGGCAGTCAAAGAACAGGCGACTGAAAAGGATATAGGCAGAAAGATTGGGGCGGAGATGGTGGAAGACGAGATGGTCAAGCTCATTGAGCTCAAATCGTCCCGCATCGGGTGGGCTGTTGCGAGCGCAGGGTTTATCGGCGCGCTGTTCGCGCTCGTCTTGGGCGGCTCGGCTGTGCTGATGATGAATATGATGTTCCTGTCCGCCGCGGCGGGTTCGATGGTCGGCGGATTCGCCAGCATCTTCTATTACCGGAAGGGCGTCTGAAATGGCTAAGAAGATAGAGATAACGAACAACATCCGCAAGCTGCGCTTTTTCGCGGGCGAGATGACGCAGCAGGAGCTTGCCGAAAAAGCGGGCGTCTCGCGGCAGACCGTAATCGCCATAGAGGCGGGTAAGTATTCCCCCTCGCTGGAGCTTGCGTTTCGTATAGCGGACGCGTTCGGCGTTGGCGTAAGCGAGGTGTTCGGCTATACAGTCAGGGAGGAAGAGAAATGAAAGCGGCGGTTTACAGAAAGCGCGGCCCGCAAAACATCTTGATAGAAGACGTCCCCAAACCCGTGCAGGGAGATAATGAAGTTCTGGTCAGAGTTCACGCGGCGTCGGTAAACGCGCTTGACTATAGGTCGATGCGCATGGGGTTTCTGCGCTACGGCCGAGTTATGGGCGCGGATATAGCCGGGCGCGTGGAAGCCGCGGGCAGCGGCGTAAAGCGGTTCAAGCCGGGCGACGCCGTATTCGGGGATATACTCAATTACGCGGGAAGCTTTGCCGAATACGCCGCGGTACCCCTTTGGGCACGCGCTTGCGCACATACCCAAAGGGGTACCGTTCGAGCAGGCGGCGGCGCTGCCGATCGCAGGGATAACGGCGCTGCAGGCGCTGCGCTATAAAGGCGGAGTGAAGCCCGGAGATAGCGTATTGGTCTGCGGCGCTGGCGGAGGTGTAGGTATGTTTGCGGTGCAGCTCGCTAAAGTGTTCGTCGTCCATGTGACCGCAGTATGCGGTAAGGGCAATGCTGCCATTATAAAAGAGCTTGGCGCTGACCGCGTAATAGACTACGCAGGCGAAAACTATTTGGACGGCGGTACGAAGTATGACTTTATCGCCGCTGTAAACGGCAAGCATACGCTTTCCGAATACAGGCGGGCGCTGGGAACCGGCGGCATTCTGGTGGTAGTGGGCGGCGCGCTGTCGCAGTTATTCGGGGCTATGCTGTTTGGGCGTTTTCAGCGCGGTATGAAAACAGGAGTGTTGACAACGAAACCGAACGCTGAAGGCCTTGAATATTTAGCGGAGCTCGTGCGGACGCAGAAAATACGCTGCGCCATCGACAGGAGGTATAAGCTCAACGAGGCAGCCGAAGCGATAGCATACCTTGCGGAAGGACACGCGCACGGGAAAGTAATAATCACCGTCAGGGAGGAAGACTGAACATGAAAGCAGTTTTCGCAGAAAAGTACGGCGGGCCGGACGTCCTTATGATAAGGGATGTCTCCCAAAAACGTTTTATCTCGGACAGATGGCTGAAGCTCACAGGTACGTGGAGACGGGGCATAAACGAGAGCACGCAGCTATTACTATAAACAATGCATGAACAAAAAGCGCTTCCCGAAAGTATACGGGAAACGCTTTTTTGTTAGGCTTTAGCACAAATAACCCCCAGTTTTACTGGGGGGATTAAAAGGC
>CAZDZY010000093.1:0-11544 GCA_964510055.1 uncultured Christensenellaceae bacterium | reverse complement strand
TATGGGAGGGAGGGTAATCAGTGGCTGAAATACGTGTCGGGGAAAACGAATCGTTGGAGAACGCGCTTAAAAGGTTTAAGAGGCTTACGGCAAGGGAAGGCACATTGGCTGAGCTTCGCAAGCGCGAGCACTACGAAAAGCCAAGCGTAAAGAGGAAGAAAAAAGCGGAAGCTGCCCGCAAGAGGAAACATTGATATCAGTCCCTTAAATTAAGGTTTTTGGGGCGTACGCGTTCCTGAAACTCTATGGGGCGCAGCAGGCATACATATTGCATAATAAGCCCGGGGCAGTGCCCGGGCTTTGTTATTCAGCCGGAACTTTAGAGCTTAATTGCGAAGCAATACTGTTTGAAAGGATACCTTTTATGAAATTAACACGATTGCTCCTGATGATTACAATATTTCTCTGTTTATTCGGCGTATTCGGCCCTTTGGTATCTGCCGCCGGTAACGAAGTGATACTGGCAGAAGTAACGGGCGAAGTAAACGCAGCGATGACGGCGTACATAAAGAACGAGATAGCCGCGGCGGAAAGCGCCGGGAGCCCGCTCGTATTATTGCTGGATACCTACGGAGGGGAGATAATAGAAGCGGACAGCATAAAACAGGCCATACTCGGCGCGAAAGTGCCTGTAGACTGCTATATAACGCGCAACGCCCTTTCGGCGGGCACGCTTATAGCAATATCGTGCCGGCATATAGTCATGGCTCCTTCGGCGGTCATCGGCGCCGCCCAGATCATTCCCTACGATCCCAACGACCCCAATGATGAAAAAATACTCTCGGCCTGGGTAGGCATACTTAAGTCCGCGGCGGAAGCGCGCGGCCGCGATACGCAGATAGTGGCGGCTATGGCCGATAAAGATATAAGCATAGAGGGAGTTACCGAAGCGGGCTCACTTCTTACGCTCGGAGCTTCCGAGGCCCAAAGGCTAAATATTTCGGACGGTACAGCGGCGGACGAAAACGGGGCGCTCTCTTTACTCGGATATTCGGAATACAGCGCCGTTCGCCATGAAATGAGCATGACAGTAAAGGCGGCGCAGTTCCTTACGTCTACGACCGTAGCCAGCATACTGTTCATCGCGGCTATAATATGCATGTTCATCGAAATATTCACTCCGGGGTTCGGATTGTTCGGAGTGCTTTCTATAATATGTTTCGGGCTCTACTTCGGAGGGGGAATACTCGCGGGTTTTGCGGAATGGTGGAGCATAGCTCTTTTCATACTGGGAATAGTGTTTTTGGTCGTCGAGGCTGTCATCCCGGGGTTCGGCATATTCGGCATACTCGGCATCATCTGCCTTATAGCGGGGCTTATATTCTCATCAAGGGATCTAAACTCATTCCTTACGATTTTCGGCATAGGCATAGGGGGCAGCGTCGTACTGCTGCCGCTTGTATATCTGTTGCTTAAAAAACTCGGGCTTATACGAAAAATATTCCTGGGAAAAGGCATGCTTCCCGAAGACGGATATGTGAGCCACGACCATATCCCGAACCTGGTCGGCAAAAAGGGAGTGTCCCTGTCGGTGCTGCGCCCGGCCGGCGTTGCGAGAATAGAAGGCGAGCGGCACAACGTTCTTTCGACAGGCGGGTATATACAGCAGGGAAAGCCGATAAAAGTAGTGGAGCATACACCCGGCAGGATAGTCGTTGACGAAGACGAAAAAGAATGAACGCTTTGTAAATTTTTGATGAATTAAGAAAAATTAGATATGGACTTGAAACCTTATCCGTGCTATAATGTGGTAACACTATCGTAACATTTATGCAATATAAATGTAACCCAAAAAGAGTTTCAATCGCGGGCTGAAGGAAGGACAACATGATGGGGTATAGGCGGATAAAAGGACAGGCACATAGATCGAACAGGCTTGCCGCGGCCAAAACCGCTGTAAGGAGGCTTTCGCGGCGCGGCAAAACTATTTTGATATGCTTAGGGGCAGTTATTGCCGCTCTCGCGGCGCTCATTATATTCACTCCAAAAAACGAAGTTGTAAAAGCGGGCTCAGCAGAAACGCCCGGGCCGGCGGAAAGCTATGCCGTACCGACGCCGCTGCCTACGCCTGTGCCTACTACCGCGCCGATAGTCACGCCCGACCCTACGCTTAAAAGGGACGATGAAAATGAAAAAGTGCAGGAGCTCCAGAATAAGCTTATGGAGCTCGGGTACCTCGATATAGACGAGACGACGCAGAAATTCGGGCCGGCGACCGAAGCCTCGGTGAAGTTGTTCCAGCGCCAGGCCGGGCTCGAGCAGACAGGAGTTGCCGACGGGGAAACGATAGCCTGGCTCTATGCCGGCGACGCCAAACATTACACCCTGCTTGAAGGGTTTGAAGGCGCCGACGTAAAAAGATTTCAACTGCGGCTCAACGAACTGGGATACCTTAAAAAAGTTACAGGTTATTACGGCAGCGATACCATAAGCGCCGTGAAGAGCCTTCAGAAAAGAAACGACCTGACGGAAGACGGCAAATTGGGCGAAAATACTATGGACCTTATATACTCGCCCGGCGTGAAGCCCGATCCGTCTGTCGCGGCGGCGTTGAGAAGCAAAGCCAATGTAGACGAAATGATTTCGGCCGCGGTAGCTAAGATAGGCAAACCGTATGTATCGGGTGCCGAAGGGCCGAACTCATTCGACTGCTCGGGGTTCGTTTATTGGTGTTTAAAGCAGGCGGGCTCGGTGCGCGGCAGATTCAACGCAGCGGGTTACGCGAAAGTAGACGACTGGGAGAAGATCGACTCGATAAGCAAGCTTAAAAAGGGCGACCTGATGTTTTTCTGGGATGAGAGCAAAGGCAAGATAGGCCACGTATCGATATACATAGGCGGCGGCATGATGATAGACGCGTCGTTCAGCAACGGTAAAGTAGTCAAACGCCCAGCCACCTCGTCGTGGTGCAGGCGCGAATTCCGGCTGGGCAGGAGGCCGTGGTAAAAAGCAGCATTTTAAAGGAGAACCCGCATGCAGGAGTACAGGCACAGAGGACTGCGTACCCGAAAAATAAGTAAGTTTGGCGCTGTAACAGCAGTTTTAAGAAGGCTCAACTGGCGAGGCAGGCTTATTTTAGCATGCCTGGCAACAGCGCTTATTGCCGCTATAGTGGTCATATGCCTGCCGAAAGGCGGCCCTGCTTTGGCAGGGTCAATAGATATGCCCGCGCCTGCGGAGACCTACGCAGAGCCGACACCGGCAGGGACCCCTGTGCCGACTGTAAAGCCGATAGTGACGGCAGACCCGACCCTTGAAAAAGGCGACGAGAATGAAAAAGTGCAGGAGCTTCAGGAGAGCCTTATGGATTTAGGGTACCTCGATATAGACGAAACGACGCAGAAGTTCGGCTCCGCGACAGAGGCTGCGGTGAAATTGTTCCAGCGCCAGATAGGGGTAGAACAGACGGGCGTTGCGGACGGGGAAACGATAGCATGGCTTTTTGCCAGCGACGCCCCGCATTACACGCTGCTTCAGGAAACGGAGGGAGAAGACGTCTCAACTCTGCAACGGCGGCTTAACGAGCTTGGCTATCTTGCCAACGGTAAAGCTACGGGCTATTACGGCACCGATACCGTAAAAGCTGTAAAAGCGTTCCAAAAGGCCAACCATCTGGGCCAGGACGGCAAGACAGGTGAGGATACGCTCAATATAATATATTCGCCCAGCGCCGTGCCCACACCGGAAAAAAAGGCGGAGTTACGCGGTATAAGAAACATCGATGAAGTGATAAACGCAGCAAAGGCGGCAAAAGGCAAGCCTTATATATCAGGGCGCGAGGGGCCGAATTCTTTTGACTGCTCGGGGCTGGTATACTGGTGCCTAAAACAGGCGGGTTCCAACCGCGGGCGGTACAACGCTCAAGGGTATTCCGTTGTTACGGACTGGGATATCGTCTGTGAAGGAAAAATGAATTTTAGTAAATTGGGGCCGGGAGACCTGTTGTTCCTCCACGTTCCGGGGAGAGCCAAGGAAATAGGGCATGTTGCCATATATATAGGCAACAGGACGGTCATCGACGCTTCTTCTTCACTCGGGAAAATAGTGGAGCGCAAGTGCGACGGGCCGTGGTTCACGTCCAATTTCGTACGCGCTCGCAGGCCGTACGGGTCGGTGTAAATAATAAATCAGCAGTTACAGAGGAGCGCTTTGGCGCTCTTCTTTTTTTATTGCCGCCGGCATATTAATTATAAGGTATGTTAACGGGGTGGATCTAAGTTGGGCGTAAAGAAAGGCATAAAAAGAAAGTTTACTCTTAAAACGGGGCTTGCGCCCGAGGCATTGGGCTGCCTCAGGCTTACGGTCATCGACAATACGAACCTGTTCATAGAAAACTATTCAAACGTTTCCGAATATACGGGAAAACGGCTGGGGGTAAATACGGGAACGTTTTATATAACCATAGAAGGAGAAAGGCTGGAACTCGAAAGTTTCGGGCAGGAAAACGTTTCGGTGCGCGGCGAGATAACGTCTATAAAATACGAGCTTTCGCGGAAGGGGTAAAGCCTTGAAATTATGGCATTTTATTTTTGGATATGTTATGATACGCGTAGAAGGCCTCTCGTTGGAAAAATTTTTGAACATTGCCGCGGAAGCGGGTGTCAGGGTCTACGACGTAAGGCGCAGTTCATATACGGTGCTTTACGCAGGAGTGACCGGGCGCGGATACGGAAAACTTATAAAGATCGTTCCCGATAGGTATAATTTAACTGCAGAGAAAGCTAAGGGCGCGCCGTTCGGGATAAAATGGCTGTTCGGCAGGAAGGCTCTTCTTATAGGGTTGGTAGTAACAGCGTTCGGAATGCTTGCGGCGGCGCAATTCGTATGGGAGGTAAGGGTATCCGGGATAAGCGCTTATGAGGGAACAAAGATAAGAGCCGAACTCGAGAGCTTAGGTATAAAACCCGGGATATATAAAGGAAACCTCGACCTTAAGGGCGTAACGACTAAGATGCTGATCTCCCACGACGAGATAGCTTGGATGGATATAGAGATAGACGGCGTAGTGGTGATAGCTAAGGTAGTGCCCGCCGATATGCCGCCCGAAGTCTACGACGAGAACAGGCCGTGCGATGTAATCGCAAAGAAAGACGCCTATATCGAGAGCGTAACGGAGCTTGCGGGGCGCGCGGTGGTAAAGCCGGGAGACACCGTAAGAGCCGGGGAAAAGCTTATATCCGGGCTTGTATGGGACGAGGGCAAACCGCGGATGCTGTTTGCCGCAAAGGGAAAAGTTATAGGCAGCGTCTGGTACACCGGGGAGGCGGAAAGCCCCATATTTGAAGAGACAAGAGAGAAAACAGGCAATACGCAGACCGAGCGCATGGTATATATAGGGGAAGACCGCGCTTCCGTCGACGGGCCGTGTACTTTTGAGCATTATGATACCGAAGTGGCCGGCGAGTATTACCTCGGGGACGCGCTTTTTCTGCCCGTAAAGGTGCAGGAGCTTTTGCACAGCGAGGTAAAATTAAAGCAAAAGCCCAAAGCGCTTGGCGTTCTTATGACTTATCTTGAGGAAAAGGCGTATTACGACGCTCAAAGCAAGGCCCCTGAAAGCGCCAAGATCGCGGGGCATAAAGCGGTTTTCAAGATCGAAGGCGACGATCTTACGGTAAGAGTTTACCTGCAGACGCAGGAGGACATAGGAAAAGTAGTTTATCTGGAGGAATAGTTATTGGACACGGCTAACGTCGAATACGGTATAGAAGTCGACAACTTGGAACAACTCATAGAGCTTTTCGGGACGTTTGACGAAAACGTCAAAACGATTGAGAAGGAAACGGGAGCAAACATAGTATCGCGAAACACGCATATAGTGATCACCGGTAAAGAAGAAGACGCAAAGCTGGCCGAGGTGGTCGTGGACAAGCTTCTCACGATGATACGCAAGAGGGAGAGGCTCGACATATCGAAGATAAGATACGCGGTGGAACTTGCGAGAGAAGGGAACGCCGACGCCATTGAAGAGATAATGGCCGACGTTATAGCGATAACTAATAAGGGGCGGCAGGTGAAGAGCCGCACTATAGGCCAGAAACGGTACGTAAGGGCGATAAAGGAAAACACGCTCGTATTCGCCATAGGCCCGGCCGGCACGGGAAAGACGTATCTTGCAATGGCCATGGCGGTAATGGCGCTCAAAAACAAGGAAGTGGAGAGGATAATACTTACGCGCCCCGCGGTGGAAGCGGGGGAGAGCCTCGGGTTCCTTCCGGGAGATCTTCAGAACAAGGTAGATCCGTACCTGCGGCCTTTATACGACGCGCTCTACGAGTTCCTCGGGGGAGAAGGGTTTTCGCGCCTTTCCGAGAAGGGCGTTATAGAAGTTGCTCCCCTCGCGTATATGCGGGGGCGCACGCTTTCCGACGCGTTCATAGTGCTCGACGAAGCGCAGAACTGCACCGAAGAGCAGATGAAGATGTTCCTGACGAGATTCGGTGAAAACTCAAGGATAGTCGTTACGGGAGATATAACGCAGATAGACCTGCCCAGAGAAAAGAAAAGCGGCCTTAAGCAGTGCATAAACGTGCTCGAAGGTATTGACGGCATAAGCATACAGTACTTAACGCATAAAGACGTAGTGCGGCATCCGCTCGTGCAGAGCATTGTGCTGGCTTACGAACGGTATGAAAAAGCGAGGAGGCAATAATGCCAGGTTCGCCTAAAAAAGCGATAACAAAACAGCAGAAAGCCGCGGCAATAATAATCGCCGCGGTCACCATGCTTATAGTTTACGCGCTTATGGCAGTATCGGTGATGCATCCAAGGTATGATATCAAGGCCGGTGAAAAATCGGCCGGGTCTATCTATGCGACCCGGGATATCGAAGATAAAGTATCCACCGAAGCGGCAAAAAAAGCGGCCCGCGCAGCTGTCGGGCTGGTATATGTCGGGGACGCCGCAGCAGCGAATGAGACGGCGCAGAACATTTCTGCGTTCTTTGATAGTGTGGGACAAGCCGCGGAATATTTAAAAAACGCGTATATATCCGAAAAAGTCCTCGCGGGGCAGAATCAGGATTACCTGAATAACATCTATGATCCGTCAAAGGTGGATTGGAATAGTTTCCTTTCGCCTGAATTGATCGGTCATGTCAAGACTATGCTGGGCGACGATAATATGCCCAACGAGACCGTTTTCTCTTTGGCCGGAAAAAGCTCTGACGAGATAGGGCAAATAGGAGCAAACGTAGAACAGATGGCTTCGGTGCTGCTGGACGGCGGAATAATATCAGACCGGCTGAATGCGGCAAAGGACAGTATAGAGAATAAGATAAACAGCATATACGAAGATCCGGGGATCAGGTATATCGCGTTCCTTCCGGTGGATAAGTTTTTGCAGGCTGACCTGATTTACGACCAAAATGCCACAGACGAGGCGAAGAAGGCTGCGGAGGATTCGGTAAAACCTATATTATATGTGAAAGGCCAGGTCATCGTAAAACAAAACGAGGCCGTGACCGACGCGCAGATAGCGATGATCGAAGAACTCGGGCTTTTGGGCGGACAGGAGCCGGACTATTTATTATATATCGGCATGTTCATATTCGCGGCAGGCCTGTTCGTGATCTATGTTATCTACCTGTTCCAGTTTGAAAGCGAAGTTATTGCCGAAACGCGCAAGCTTGTGCTGTTAATGGGTGTTGCCGCTGTCACGATAGCGCTTGCGGTTCCTCTTGCAAAACTCGACCCGCGCATCAACACCGCGTTTTTCGGCACTATGCTCATAAGCGTGCTCGTTTCGCAAAGGAGCGCTCTCTCGCTGAATATCTTTCTGGCGTTTATGGTCGGCGCCATATGCTCTTGGGAAACCGGATTGCTCAGTCCGGCAATGCTTCGGACAATAATGCTGACTATAACAGGGGGATCGGCGGCGGTCTTTTCGCTGTATAAACCCGGTTACCGTGCGTCGCTCATATACGCGGGGCTAATTGCCGGCGGCATCGGCGCGGGGCTTTCCGCGCTTATGGATACCATCTGGGCTTCGGGAGACATCATAACCGACTGCGCGTTTGCGCTCTTAAGCGGCCTGTTCGGGGGAGTGCTTGCCATAGGGACGCTGCCGGTGTGGGAAGCGATGTTCCGCGTTTCGACGCCCGCGAAGCTTATTGAGCTTTCAGATCCTAACAATCCGCTGCTCAAAAGGCTTACGGTGGAAGCGCCGGGTACTTACCACCACAGCATACTTACCGCGAACCTCGCGGAGGCGGGCGCCGACGCTGTGGGAGCTAACGCGCTTCTCTGCAGGGTGGGAGCGTATTACCATGACGTAGGAAAGCTCAAAGACCCGGAGTATTTCAAAGAGAACCAGAAAAGCGAGAATCCGCACGACGCGCTCGACCCGCGGGAGAGCGCGAGGATAATAACCGGACATCTTACATACGGCATGGAGCTTGCCCGCAAATATAAACTCCCGAGAGACGTGCAGAGGATAATGGCGCAGCACCATGGAGATTCAGTAGTCGCGTTCTTTTTACACAAGGCGCAGGAGGCGGGGATAAACACTGACGACCCGGTATTCAAATATAAAGGCACAAAACCGTCTACGAAAGAATCCGCCGTAGTGATGATCGCGGACTGTGTGGAAGCGGCGGTCAGGAGCATGGACGACCCTGACAGGGAACAGGTAAAAGATATGGTAAGCAATATTATCCGCAATAAATATAACGAGGGGCAGTTCGACGAATGCCCTGTCGGCCGCCGCGACCTTAACGCCCTCGCTAAGGCGTTTATCGGGGTGTACGACGGCGCGTTCCACGAGCGCATAAAATATCCGGGGCAGGAGTAAAGCACTGATATGCTTAATATTGAGATAGTCGAAGCGGTAAGCGCGAACAATAATATAAAAAAAGCGGCAAAGAAGTCTGCAAAGGCTGCGGCAAAGCTGGAAAATAAAAAGGGTACCGTAAGCCTTCTGTTTACGGACGATGATAATATACGGCAGCTTAACAAACAATACAGAGAAAAAGACGTCGTGACCGACGTGCTTTCTTTTCCGTCAGGCGAAGAAGGTTTTTTGGGCGATATAGCGCTCTGCCTGCCGCGGGCTTTTGAGCAGGCAAAAGAATACGGACATTCTGCGGAACGCGAAGTTGCGTTTTTGGTGGCGCATTCCATGCTTCACCTTTTCGGATACGATCATGATAACGAAGAAGAAGAAAAGAAAATGCGTGAACGGCAGAGGGAGATAATGAAAAAAGCGGGGTACGAATTATGAACGCAAAAGAACTGCTAAAAAAAGCTGACGAGGCCAAGAGACAGGCGTATGTGCCGTACTCGAAATTTCGCGTAGGTGCGGCGCTGCTTTCAAAGAGCGGCAGGATATATGTGGGCGCGAACATTGAAAACGCTTCATACAGCGTGACATGCTGCGCCGAAAGGGTGGCGCTTTTCAGCGCGGTAATGAACGGCGAGCGGGATTTCGAGGCCATCGCGGTAACGTCGGACTCCGATATGATAACGACGCCGTGCGGCGTATGCCGCCAGGCGCTGTTTGAATTCTCGCCGAAGATGGATGTGATATCCTCGAACAACGCGCTCGAATATGAAACAAAGAAACTCAGCGCAATGCTTTTGGGCGGATTTTCAGGCAAAGAGATGGAGAAATAGTTTGGACACAAAGTCGGCATTTATCGCTGTGGTCGGCAGCCCGAACGTAGGCAAATCGACGCTTGTCAACAGAATGGTTGGCGAAAAAGTGGCGATAGTTTCAAGGAAACCTCAGACGACGCGCAACAGGATAGCGGGCATACTGACGGAAGGCAATTCGCAGTTTGTATTTCTCGATACTCCCGGAATACACAAGCCAAAGGACAAGCTTGGCGAATATATGGTAAAGACTGCGTTTGACGCTCTTCGTGATGTCGACGCGGTCTTGTTTGTCTGCGACGCCGGTTTCGGGCTCGGCGAGCGCGATACGGCAGTATTGCTGGAACTCAAAAAATGCAAAGCGCCCGTTATAGCCGCAGTGAATAAAACAGACATAGCGGGGCAGGAAAAAAGCGCCTGGGCTGCGCAAAAAATAAAAGAGGCTGGCATTGAAGGCGTGCGCATCATTTCGGCAAAGACCGGCGAAGGCGTAGCAGAGTTGATGGAGGCTTTGAGGAAATATCTCGTTCCGGGGCCGAAATATTACCCGGACGATTCGTACACGGATCAGGCGGAGCGCGTTATCGCCGCCGAGATGATACGTGAGAAGGCGCTGAACATCCTGCGCGAAGAAGTTCCTCACGGCATAGGCGTGAACGTGGAAAAAGCATCGCAGCGCGAGGATAAGGAGATAACCAACGTCTCTGCGGTAATAATATGCGACAGGCCGGGGCATAAGGCTATAATAATAGGCAAGGGCGGGCAGATGCTGAAGCGCATAGGCACGGAAGCAAGAGCGGACCTCGAGATGCTTTTCGGGACAAAGGTTTTTCTTGAATTGTTCGTACGGGTCGAGCCCGGATGGCGCGACAGCAAGCGTATTATGCACGAACTCGGATATGAATAGGTGAGTGTTTGATAAGGACGAGCGCGATTGTTATAAGGACGGCGGATTTTAAAGACTCCGACAGGATGCTGACGCTGCTGACGAAGGATTTTGGCCTCATGTCAGCCAAAGTAAAGGCCGCGAAGAAGCAGACGTCGAAGCTGTTCTGCTCTTCGTCGCTTTTTTGCTGCGGGGAGTACGAATTCTATGAAAAGGGCGGGTATTACGGAGTAAGAGGCTGCGAGATAACGCATTCGTTCCAAAAGCTCCCGGAGGATTACGACGCGTATTCCGCTGCGTGTTTTATCGCGGACGCCGCGGGGAAAGTAGCCCAGGAGGAATTCCCCGAGCCCAAGCTGTTCGCGCTCGTAGTAAACGCCTTATACGCGCTGGAGACTGCTGCGGCTCCGCCCGATACCGCCGTCTGCTATTTTATTCAGAGGCTGCTTTATATTGAAGGATTGTATCCGGCGATCGATGAATGCGTGTTTTGCGGCAGTAAAAGCGTATCTCACTTTTCCGCGGAGCACGGCGGCGTGGTATGCCCGGAATGCGCGAAAACACACGGCGCGGAGAGGATCGGTGCAAAACAGATCGACGCGCTTAAACTGATGGCGGATATATTGCCAAAGGATATAGGCAGGATAAGTATTGTGCGGGAGACGCAAGCTAGGCTGAAGCAGCTGCTTATATCGTATCTGGAAAAAGCGATTCAAAAGCCTTTGAAAACGGCAAAATATGTTTAAAGCAAAGTGTTGCCGATAAGTCATTTATGGTTGACACGAACGCTGTATTATGATAAAATTTCGTTCTGTCAGTTGCTCGATAATAATGCCTTTTCGGCTGATAAATGTGCGCCTGTAGCTCAGGTGGATAGAGCAACGGCCTTCTAAGCCGTGTGTCCGGGGTTCGAGTCCCTGCAGGCGCGCCAAAAGTAAGTTAATATGGGGCCCCCAAAAGCCGTGAGGCTTTTTGGGGCGGAAATATGGTTTTTGTGGTGGGCGTAGCCCAGCTGGTTAGAGCGCCAGGTTGTGGCCCTGGAGGCCGTGGGTTCGAATCCCACCGCTC
>CAZDZY010000092.1:0-12098 GCA_964510055.1 uncultured Christensenellaceae bacterium | reverse complement strand
GGGGGAAGAGCCGCGGAAGAGCTCGTGCTCGGAGATTTCGGGACCGGGGCGACCAACGATCTGCAAAGGGCTTCCGAGATAGCAAGGAACATGGTAGTCAAGTTCGGTATGAGCGAAGAGATAGGGCCGCTGTTCCTGGGCGAAAACCAGGAGCTTTTCCTTGGAAAAGAAATCGGGCATACCAAATCCTATTCCGAAGAGCTCGCGAAGAAAGTGGACGCCGAGATAAAGAAGCTGCTCGACGGCGCTTATGAAAAAGCCAAAGATATACTCAAGGGCAAGATGGACCTGATGCATAAGGTAGCGAAGGTACTCATAGAGAGGGAGAAGATAGACGGCGAAGAGTTTGAAAAGCTCTGGAACGGCGAAGAGCTGCCTCCTCTTGATAACGGGGACACTGTAGAGGAAGCGGCGCCCGAAGCTAAAGACAATAAAGCCGGATCAGAAAAAAAGGAATAAATAAAAGGGAATATAAATGCCAAAAGCCTCCGCATCGCTGCGGAGGCTTTTTTGGCATATATTATTGGTGGTGGTGCGATTATATGAACTTTTAAGTTCGTTTGTATTATACACCATAATTGAAAGCTTGTCAAACATTTGTAATAAATTCTTAACGAATTTTTTTTATATGTAATCAAATGGTCATTTTACTGCGTGTTTATGCGGGTAATACTGTGTTATGATAAGATCATGAATATGAAAAACGGAGCTCATGAAGAGGCAGAAGTATATAACGGAGAAGATTTTACATCGCTTAAAGAGGTAAAAGCGCTGATGGAGCGTTATTCCATAGCTCCGCTCAAGCGCTACGGACAGAATTTTCTTATCGACGGCAGCGTCGCGGACAAAATCGCGGCAGCGGCTCTGCCCGAAGGCGCGTATGCGCTTGAGATAGGGCCGGGTTTAGGAGCGCTTACTTCGAGGCTGATACAAAGGGCAAAGGCAGCCGCTGCGTATGAGATCGACTCCGGGCTGATGCGCGCTCTGAAAGATATTTTTACGCGTAACGAGAATATAACATTTTTTCATAACGACTTTTTAAAAGCTGATATAGAGAGAGAACTGCCGCAGCTGCTTAAGGGAAAAATATATGCGGCGGCGAACCTGCCTTATTATATAACGACGGATTGCATAATGAGACTGCTGACTGCCGGCCTTGATATAAAGCGCATAACTGTAATGGTGCAAAAGGAATTCACGCAAAGGCTCCTTGCCGCCCCCGGCAGCGGGGAGTATGGTATATTGAGCGCGGCTGCCGGTTATCTTGCTTCGGCCAAAGTGCTGTTCGACGTTTCGCCCGAGTGCTTCTATCCGCGGCCCGGCGTTAGCTCGTCGGTGATTACGCTTGAGCCAAAACAGATAGAAAAAGCAATAGCAAAAGATTACGTGAGTACCGTTAAAAAATTGTTCGCGGCCAGAAGAAAAACCGTTAAAAGCAATTTAAGGCTGTCATACCAGCTATCGAATGAAGAGGCGGATGATGTGATAAAAGAAGCCTGCATAACGGAAAACGCAAGAGCGGAGAATTTGTGCGTCGCCGAATTTGCAAAACTAACTGAAATATTGAAAAAAAATATTAGAAAGTGATTAGATTTGCAAGAATCTATTTGCAATCCGTCATATAATATATTATACTTATGATATCGATAAAAGATGATAAGAAGGCTCCCCGTGATCATTCTATCTGCAAAGAGGTCAGGGGGAACCTATTATTATTAATTTTAAACCACAGGGGGAACTATGACTGAAAACAGAAAACTTGTTGCATGGGTCAAAGAAACTGAAGAACTCTGCAAGCCGGACAGCGTTTACTGGTGCGACGGCTCACAGGAAGAGAATGACCGGCTTATAAAAGAAATGACGGACAGCGGCATGGCAACTCCGCTCGACCAAAAGAAAAGGCCGGGCAGCTATCTGTTCCGCAGCCATCCTTCCGATGTGGCGCGCGTTGAAGACAGGACGTATATAGCGTCAAAGACTAAAGAAGAGGCCGGCCCGACGAACAACTGGATAGATCCGGAAGAGCTCAAAAAGACCATGGCCGGCCTTTACGACGGCTGCATGAAGGGCAGGACGATGTATGTGATACCGTTCTCTATGGGGCCGATAGGTTCGCCCATATCGAAGATAGGCGTCGAGATAACCGACAGCCCTTACGTCGTTTGCAATATGCGCATAATGACGCGCATGGGCAAAAAGGTTTTAGAAACGCTGGGCGATGGAGATTTCGTGCCGTGCCTGCACTCTGTGGGCGCTCCTCTTAAGGCAGGCGAGAAGGACGCTGCCTGGCCGTGTGCGCCTATGGAAAAAAAGTACATCAGCCATTTCCCGGAAGAGAGGCTCATATGGTCGTACGGCTCGGGCTACGGCGGCAACGCACTCCTGGGCAAAAAGTGTTTTGCGCTGCGCATAGCTTCAGTCCAGGCAAGGGACGAGGGCTGGATGGCCGAGCACATGCTCATACTGAAGCTGACAAGCCCGAAAGGCGAAGTGAAATATATAACCGGCGCGTTCCCGAGCGCGTGCGGAAAGACGAACCTCGCGATGCTCATCCCTACGATACCCGGCTGGAAGGTCGAGACGATAGGCGACGACATTGCGTGGATGAAGTTCGGCAAAGACGGCAGGCTTTATGCTATAAACCCGGAGGCGGGATTTTTCGGAGTCGCTCCAGGAACTTCGATGCAGTCGAACCCGAACGCTATGCACAGCTGCGAAAAGAACACGATATTCACGAACACCGCGCTTACCGACGACGGCGATATCTGGTGGGAAGGCATCGGCAGCGACGCGCCGGGCCACCTTATAGACTGGAAAGGGGGCGACTGGTTACGCGGCGCGGATCACCCTGCGGCGCATCCGAACGCGAGATTTACGGCGCCCGCTTCGCAGTGCCCCGTAATAGCTCCCGAGTGGGAAGACCCCAAAGGAGTGCCGATATCGGCGATACTTATAGGCGGCAGACGTCCGAGCACAGTACCGCTCGTGCACCAGAGCTTTAACTGGAAGCACGGCGTGTTCTTAGGCTCTATTATGGGCAGCGAGATAACCGCCGCGACGATATCCTCGAACATAGGCCAGGTAAGGCGCGACCCGTTCGCGATGCTGCCGTTCATGGGCTACAACGTATGCGACTATTTGCAGCACTGGCTCGACATAGGCGAGGCGACCGAGGATTCCAAGCTGCCGAAGATATTCTACGTGAACTGGTTCCGCAAGAGCAAAGAGGGCAAGTGGCTCTGGCCGGGATTCGGCGATAACAGCCGCGTGCTTAAGTGGATATTCGAGCGCTGCGACAACGGCGGGAAGTCGCAGAAGACGGCTATAGGCTATATGCCTACGGCGGACGCGCTGGATACGACGGGGCTTAACGTGAGCAAGGCGGATATGGAAGAACTGCTCCGCGTCGACAAGGCCGAATGGCTGAAAGAAGTCGAGTCGATAAAGGCGCATTATGATAATTACGTAAGGATGCCGGAAGCTCTCAAAGCAGAGCTTGCTGCCCTTGAAGAGAGGCTTAGGAGCCTGTAGATAAATACAGTGATATCGGATTTCCGAAAAGCGTTTGCTTTTCGGGGTAAATAGGGGCAGCGGCGGGCAGGCCGCTGTCTTTATTTTCAAAAATGTGCTGCCTTAAAGCATCATAATTATTGTACGTTTAATAAAAGCCTGATATAATACTTGAGGCGGTGGTAGAAATACTGCTGCTTTTTTATTAAAGCGGCTTCGGAGTGGTTATGGAAACGGAAGCTATAAAAACTGGAGCGGCAGCAAGAAAGAAAAAAAGAAAACTTATAATATTTTCGAGCGTCGCTATTGTTTTTATCGCGCTTGCCGTGTGGGCGCTATATTCCGGGCTTACATTGAGGACGTATGAGATAACGAGCGCTAAAGTCCCGGCCGGCGGGCGTGTGAGGATCGTATTGATATCGGATCTGCATAACCAGATGTACGGCGAAGACCAGCAGGAATTGCTGGATATGATAAAGGCGCAGCAGCCGGATATCATAGCTCTCACGGGAGACATAGTGGATTACAAACTGCCGCTTGAGGGCGCTATACTGTTTCTTGACGGCATCGCCGATATCGCGCCGGTTTATTACGTTACCGGTAATAACGAATATTGGTCGGGCAAGTGCGAAAGCATCAAAGAGACGGTGAGCGGTTACGGCATAACGGTGCTAAGCAACGAGCGCGAATATATAACGATCAACGGAATAAAGCTTTGCATATGCGGTATAGACGACCCGGAGGTATTCAAGTATACTGATGACGCGGAATTGCCGGCGTTTCCGGACGATAACGATATATTAAAGAGATTCTCAGGGATCGGCGGCAGTACATTCAATATACTGCTCGCGCACCGGCCGGAGAGGATAGACGCGTACAGGCAATACGGTTTCGACCTCGTTTTATCCGGCCACGCGCACGGCGGGCAGGTGAGGATACCGCCCGTTATCAACGGCCTCGCGGCGCCCGATCAGGGATTATTCCCGAAATACGCGGGAGGGCTATATTCGTTTGACGGTATGGATATGGTAGTCAGCCGCGGCCTGTCGCTCGATAAATTGGTGCCGCGGGTGTTCGACCCGCCCGAAGTGGTTGTTGTCGATATAAAAGGAGATAAGAAATGACAGTACAGAAAATAGGAACGAGGTCTACGCTGTTTACGTTCGGGCTTGCTGAATGGAACCTCAATATTCAGCTTATCGAAGCGGACAGATATAATTACATAATAGATACGGGGCTCGGCTCGGAAAGCGTTCTGCCGATAATGCGGCATATAAAAAATAAAAAGCCCATAGTCGTCATAAACACGCATTACCACTGGGATCACGTCTGGGGCAACTGGATGTTTAAAGATTCTATTATTGTATCGCACAGCCTTTGCCGTGAGATAATAGCGCGCAAATGGGATGAGATGATAACAAAGAACAAGCGGTATATTGCGGGAGAAGCGCGCATGCAGCTGCCGAACCTGACGTTCAACAGCGATCTTAAATTTGAAGAAGACGGTATAAGGCTTGTTTTCACGCCGGGCCATACGGTAGATTCCATAAGCGTCTTTGACGAAGTAGATAGGATACTCAACGCAGGTGACAACATAGGCGATACGCCGGAAGAGATAGTGCCCAGCCTTGATTGCCCTAAAGGCGAGTATATAAAAACTCTTGAGATCTATGAAAATATGAGTTTTTTAAAATGCGTGTCGGGGCATAATGAGGTAGTGGGCAGCGATGTTATAGGCAGGATAATGGATAAATTGCGCTGACACCTTTGTATTTCGCCCGGTCAGACATTTTTCCCCTACATATGAGTAGGAAGTAAATCAATATAGTATTCATCATCCTGCCACTTTAGTGGATTACATTCAATATATTCCCAAACCGTCTGATAACCGATATCATCTCGAATGATATGATGATTTCTGCCATATCTTTCTATCAAACGGCGGAAACTTACTGTTTTTCACACCATCAATGTATAAGTTAGTTGTTATTGTTTTAAACCGCCGCACTAATTCAGGCAGTGTAGGGAACGGCCCATGTGCCGTTCCGTCATGGCAAATCAATATTATCGCGTGGATATGGTTTGGCATAACGATGTGATTGTCTATTGAGATTCCGTTATTGTCAGAAATATTTAATAATTTTTCCTCAACCATTTTTCCTGCATCGTTCAATATAACCGAACCATTTGTTATTCCGCCAAATAGATTCAAATTATCTTTTGTGCAAACAGTTATGAAATATGCGTTGTTTTGTGAATAGTCAAAGTTCTTCAAACGTTGATGTTTTCGTTTTGGCAGTTCCAAAATATTGACCTCTTTTAAATGGCGTTCGGATCATTGTTCAATGATTTTTATAATATCGGAACGACACAGGGGTCGTTCCCTACGGTAAGTGGAACGTCGTGGTGTGGCGTATAAACGGAAAGACATGGGCGCCGTTCCCTGCACTTTCTCTTTATGTTCAGATATTAAAATCAGGACAATCCTTCTATATTCCCGTCGTCGTCTATGGTCATGTTTTCGGCAGCCGGGGCTTTCGGAAGGCCGGGCATAGTCATCATTTTGCCCGCGAATACTACCACGAACCCGGCGCCCGCGGAAATCTTTATCTCGCGCACCGTCATAATAAAGTTCTCCGGCCGCCCGAGCTTATCGGGGTCGTCGGAAAGCGAATACTGCGTCTTGGCTACGCATATCGGCAGGCCGCTGTAGCCGCCGTTTGTAAAATGCTCCATGCCGCGCAGCACGTCGGCGCTGTAATGAACTTCCGAGGCTCCGTATATCTTTTTTGCTATCGCGCTTATCTTTGATTGCAGGCTGTCTTCAAGCGCGTAAGGGAACATTGGCAAAGGTTTGCGCTTTGCCGCCTCCATTACCGCCTTTGCGAGCTCTAAGCCTCCCGCGCCGCCTTTCCCCCATACGTCTGTGGGCACCGCATTAACGCCTTTGCTTTTGCATAATTCCAAAAGCAGCCGTATCTCTTCTTCGGTATCGGTAGTAAAATGGTTTACGGCTACGACTACATTAAGGCCGAATACTCCCGTTAGGTTCTCTATATGTTTCCCAAGGTTCGCAAAGCCCTTTTTAAGGGCTTCTTCATTGGGTTTGTCCCACTCGTCCTTTTTTATGCCGGCGTGGCATTTGAGCGCGCGCAGCGTAGTGACTATGACGACCGCGTCAGGCCACAGGCCCGACTGGCGGCACTTTATATCTATAAATTTCTCGGCTCCGAGGTCGGCGCCGAAACCGGCTTCGGTTATTACCCAGTCGGCGAGTTTAAGAGCCGTTTTAGTCGCAATAACGCTGTTGCAGCCGTGCGCTATGTTGGCGAAAGGGCCTCCGTGTATGAACACCGGCGTTCCTTCGAGCGTCTGCACGAGATTGGGCTGTATTGCGTCTTTAAGCAGCAGGGCAATCGCGCCGGCGGCTTTTAAGTCGGCGGCGGCCACTGGCCTTTTATCGAAAGTATAGCCTACCCGTATGCGCCCGAGGCGCTCCTTCAAGTCGTGCATGTCGCGAGCAAGGCACAAAACTGCCATTATCTCCGACGCGGCGGTTATATCGAATCCGTCTTCGCGGGGCATGCCGTTGGCATGCCCGCCGAGGCCGCATGTTATCATACGGAGCTGGCGGTCGTTAACGTCCATGCAGCGCTTTATAGCAATACTGCGCGGGTCTAACTTCAGTTCGTTTCCCTGAAATATGTGATTGTCGACCAGCGCGCACAGCAAATTGTTTGCCGCCGTGACCGCGTGCATATCGCCTGTGAAATGTAGGTTGATGTCCTCCATGGGTATCACCTGGGCGTATCCGCCGCCCGCAGCGCCTCCCTTTATACCGAACACCGGCCCGAGCGAGGGCTCGCGGAGCGCGAGAAACGTCTTTTGGCCGAGCCGAGCCAATGCGTCTGAAAGCCCTATGGAAGTGGTCGTTTTGCCTTCGCCTGAAGGCGTGGGGTTCATGGCCGAAACGAGTATGAGCCTCCCGTCGGGGTTGTTCTTTATTCTCTTAAAAATATTAAGCGAGACTTTTGCCTTGTTTGTGCCGTAGGGGATGAGCTCGCCGACCTCTATTCCGGCTTTTAAAGCGATCTCGTATATTGACTGTATTTTCGCTTCTTTTGCGATCTCCAGATCCGTTTTGATTTTCATATTTTTGACCTTTCGTAATTATTATCTGCCGCCCATAAGGTATACTTTCTCCAAAAACCATTATCGATATAATATAATTATATGACTGCCGGATGAAAAAGGGAAACATTGCCGCCTCCCGTTAACATTTGAATATAACCGATTCAGGCCGCCAAACCTTTTTTATATTGAGGAAAGACGTTATGCTGGATTATGCATAATAACGCGGCAGTATGCGCTTGAATGCGAAAAGTCCGGATGAACGGTATCGTTATAAGTGCTTAGAAAACAAAAAACCCGCATTTTAATGCGGGCTGCTATACGCAAAAAGTACAGCTTTTTGATATTTTTTACGGAGCCTGACCCGGCGGGTATCCATCTTTTAAGCATTCGCCCTGCTCATTTTTAATTTATGGCGCGCTGCCCTTACGCAGTCGTCAGCGAGCATTATAACAAACGCCACGAGCAGCATCGACCAGAAACCGCTCGTTATTGTGCCGCCCGCTATCCCATTAGCTATTACAAGCGATAACAGGTTGGCAAATATGCTCGCTATCCCGAACGTGAGCATATTGAACGGTATAGCGACGGCAACCAGGACGGGGCGGATAAGCGTGTTGACTGCCGCGAGTATCAAAGCGGCAACCAGTATCGCCGTAACCAAAGCCTGCGGCAGCAGGCCGATTATCATGGCGGCCAACAGCACTCCGAAGTACAGTACGGCTTTTATCATATATCGCAATAAAAACATATATATTACCTCAACAAAACCTTTACTTTTACTCTCGCTTCGGGAGATTTTACGTCGACGTCCACGAAATCGAGCGGGCCGTAACTTTGAACGAGCATGAGCGCGTTTTCGGCTATATCCAGATACGCAATTATTTTTTTGCTGATACCTCTGAAAAGGCACAGGATGTCCGTAAAGCCTTCAAGCACTTCGCCGGCGCACCGGAGAGGCATTATCATGAAGAACGGAAACCATCCTATACGCAGCGTAAAAAGTACGAAACGGTTCTTATTAGTCGACATATATTCTCACCGTGGCGCCTTCCGTTTCGTCGCCGGTCACAACGTTTACAAGCTCCTCATTAAGCTCGCCTTCTTCAAACATCTCTATTAGCCCTTTTAAGTCTATAGCGTTTAAGTCGATGCCCTCCTTCTCAAGTTCAGCCTTAGCTTCTTTGGGTACGAGGGCTACAAGGCCGGCTGCCTTCTTAGCTAGCGCCAGAGGCACGTTTATATTGACTTTTGCCGTTTCCTCTTTGTCCGGGTCTTTAACATCGACGCGCACGCGTAGCATAGAGCGTTTTCCGGCGGCGGGCATCGTTTCGCCCCCCTGGCCTATCGCGGCTAAAAGCTTTTCGCCTTCTTCAGCGGAAATCTTGCCGCTTTTAACCATTTCCAGGATCCTTAAAACTTCTTCGTTCATTTCTTATATACTCCTTAATTTAAATATTCTTTAATAGTTCCGCCGCCTCGTCGGCGGTTATTTCGCCCCTGTCGAGGCGGTCGAATACGGCTTTTCGCCCGGCCTTTACTTCTTCGGAAGACAAGCTGCTCTCAAGCCCGAGTTTCTTTATTATAGCGTCGAGCTTTCCTCTTACGGTGGGGTACGATATCCCTAAAGCCTTTTCGGCGTCCTTTATGCTTCCCCTGCATTTTAAGAACGTAAGCACAAAGTATTCTTCCTCATCGCTTAAGCGGCAGAAGCCGCATCCGCTGAAATTCCCTGAAAGCTCGCTCTTGCATCCGCTGCAGGTAAGCTTTGTAGTCTCATATTGTCCGCCGCATACAGGGCAGACTGAAGGAGCCTTTCGTTTCATTTTATCACCTCGAGTTGATTTATATTATATATATACTCTCGAAAATTAAAAATGTCAATAGGAATATTAAAATAATTAATAAATAACTTAATATTATTAATTATTATATGTAATTCGTTGAAATAAGATTTCCGAATAGCAGGCAGCGTAAAAAGTAAAATAAACAGAGAGGATCAGGCCTTACCCAATATTCTCTTTATCAGTTAACTGCCTGTATGAAGCACACATAACTTAAGTTATGATATAATGCGTTTATGAAAACAGTGTTTGAGATATTCGTCTATACGGCTTTCGGCGTTTCTCTTTTCTTTATAATATCTAACATAATAAAGAAAAGAGATATCGCCGGACCCATGAAGGGCAGTGAGTCTTTATTATGCGGTAACCTGCCCGCGATAAAAAGAGTAACTGTAGATAAGAATGTCATAATAAAAATATTTGCAGTCGTATTCCTGTCGCGCGCCGCGCTTTACCTGCTTTGCTGGAGATTCACGCATTTAGCGGGATACCCCCGGGCCTTACAAGATGTATGGAATACGTGGGACGCCCCGAATTTCCTGCGCATAGCGCAGAACGGGTATTTTTGGGAAAATGACTACAGGCTCATTGTCTTTTTACCGCTGTATCCGGCGACCGCGTGGTTTTTCAGCCTTGTTACGGGCGACGCGCTCGTATCTTTGCTGTTGGTTTCGTGGGTCTGCTTAGGGGTTGGCTGCGTCTATCTGTATAAACTGGTCTTATTGGATTACGACGAGAAAACGGCATGGCGGGCGATAAAGTATCTGCTCATCTTTCCTGTTACAGTTTTCCTGGGCGCTCCTTACAGCGAATCGATGTTTTTGATGCTGTGCTTTGCGTGCATATATTACGCGAAGATAAAAAAATATTGGGCAGCCTGCGCCGCCGGGATGCTGGCGGCACTGACGAGAAATGTGGGGGTGCTTTTGGCAGCGCTGGTATTTTTCGAAATGCTGGCCGCAAACGGCTACAGGATAAAGTCGAAAGAATTTTGGAAGAACGCGCCGTGGCTGCTCATGATACCGCTTGGAACGTGTATCTACCTGCTGATGAACTATTTTATAACCGGCAGCGCGTTTTCGTTTTTGGAATACGAAAAAAAGTATTGGTTTCAGGGATTCGGGAGCTACGCGAAAACGCTGTACGATAACTTTAATAACGCTTTCATAAACCCTAACGAACCGCGCATCAGGATACTATTATGGATACCTCAGTTTATTCTGATGCTGGCAGCAGGGATCGGCCTGCCCTTCATATGCAGGAAGAACAAGGTCTCTTACAGCGTTTATTCTGTCGCTTATATATATGTTATTTTCAGCTCGGCGTTTTTGGTTTCCGGGTTAAGATATTTTATGGGGCTGGCAATACTATACCCGCTCATTGCGGCTGTAAAGAGGCCGAAATGGCTGGAAATCGTTTTAACGGTACTGCTTATTATATTGGCCGTCATGCTGGGGGGGTTCTTTTCGCTGCATAACGAGGTCATGTGAATACGAGAAACAGCCCCGCTTTTGCAGGGCTGATTAATAAACGTTGTTATTGTGACTTTAAACAGCATATCCGCGTAAACCGGCACAGGCCATACGTCAGCAATATCGGCAACACCGTGCCCGCCATAAAAAAGCTGATATCCGAAAAGAATGAAGAAGTACTCACATCGATGGGCATCCTCAAAAAAAGAAGATAGAATCCCGTCTGCAAATAATAGTGTTTTTGAACATGACATACAGCTGTCTTATTCCGGGCGGTATAATATATAAAAAATGCGAGGTGTATGTATGAATGCCGAGGAATACGCAGGTATCATAAATTTTTTGTACAAACCGTCTGTAAATACGGCGGAAATAATCTCCGTACCAGCCATGCCGTTCGCGATGATAGACGGGCAGGGAGATCCGAATACGAGCAAGGGTTTCCAGGACGCTGTCGGCGCGCTTCATGCCGTCTCTTACGGTATCAAATTCCTGCCCAAAAAGGGAGCGCCGCCGCAAGGGTATTTTGACCATAGGGTCTCGGCGCTCGAAGGGTTTTGGGACATGCCGCCGGGCGTATATTATACGCTTATGAATAAGGATAAGTTTGTATGGACGCTCATGATAATGCAGCCTGGGTTTGTGACACAGGAGCTGTTTGAAGAAGTCCGCAGCGAGCAGGCAAAGAAAAAAGGCATCGACGCGCTGCGCCGTGTAAGATTTGAAACATACGAGGAAGGTTTATGCTGCCAGATGATGCATATAGGCCCGTACGATTCCGAACCCGCGTCGTTTGAGAGAATGATGAAATACTGCGAAGAAAACTATTACCGGCGGATAGAGAAAAGCCATCATGAGATATACATGTCGGACGCGAGGAGAACATTACGGGAAAAACTGCAAACAATCATTAGGTTTAAAGTAATAAAAGACAAATAAAAAGTTACTCGAAAACAAAAAGAGTTATTTAGGCAATCATTTATCAAGTATAAATGAAATTTGAGCCGAAAAAGCAAGCGTCGGATAATGCTTTATCGGCCTTTTATTATAATGTACATAATTATTTTATAAAAACGCAAAATGTATATAAAAACGTGTTGACAAGAGAGCATGAGATTTGGTAGTATATTTAAGCGCTCTC
>CAZDZY010000091.1:3885-12170 GCA_964510055.1 uncultured Christensenellaceae bacterium | reverse complement strand
AATAACATATTCTTTGGCGTCGTCATCAAAATATCCGTATTTCATGTTGGTTCTCCCAAAAAAAGCAAAGTCTACGATAACGATTTCGTTATTTGTCAACATTGTATACTATAACATATCAAAAAGCAAAGGATATTTGTAAAATGCATTAAAAACACGCCTTCCTGTACATAATACGAGCAATATATTAAGGTATACTATATAAAAATGTGTATTGACTTATAAAATCCATTTGCATATAATTATTTCACGAAATCGTTTGAGGTAATTTATATACATTTCTGATCATATCTATGGGAGCAGGCAGAGAAATCGCTAATGGAGGGTGGCCGGCATGGTTACAATCAAGGATATCTCAAAAAGATGCGGCGTCTCTTCCGCAACTGTCAGCAAGGCTTTAAACGGCTACAGGGATATCGGCGAGGATACTGCCGAGCTTATCCGCAGGACGGCGAAAGAAATGGGCTACCTGCCGAACGCTACCGCAAGAGCTTTAAAAACCAACCGTTCAAATAATATAGGAGTGCTGTTCATCGACAAGATGCAGAGCGGCCTCGCCCACGAATACTTTTCTTCCGTATTAAACAGCCTTAAAGTCGAAGCCGAACGGCTCGGGTTCGATATTACGTTTATAAGCCAGAATATCGGGACATTCGAAATGAGTTACGCCGAGCATTGCAAATACCGCAATGTCGACGGAGTGATAATAGCATGCGTCAATTTTGATGACCCTGCGGTAATAGAACTCGTAAACAGCGATATACCTGTAGTAACGATAGATCATATATTCGATAACCGCACTTCGATCCTCTCCGATAATATAAACGGCGTACGCGATCTTGTAAATTTCGTGTACAGCCGCGGCCACAGGAAGATAGCGATGATACACGGCGAGAAGACTGCGGTCACGGATAAACGCTTAACAGGTTTCTATACGGCATGCGAAGAGCTTGGGCTGCGCGTTCCCGGCGAATACGTAAAGCCGGCGTTATACCACGACCCTATATCGAGCGCGGAGGCTACAAGGCAATTGCTGGCTCTGCAAGTGAGGCCCACATGCATCCTGTATCCTGACGATTTTTCGTTCATAGGCGGCAGGAACGAACTGGAAATGCAAGAGCTCGTCATTCCCGACGACATAAGCGTAGCGGGATTCGACGGCATATATCTTTCCAGGGTGCTGCGGCCGGGCCTGACAACATGGAAGCAGGATACTGGCTCTATAGGCCGCAAAGCCGCTGAAAAGCTTATAGAAGCGATTAAGAACCCGAAAGCGTACACTGCGGAACAGGTCATCGTTCCAGGGCAGCTCGTTGAGGGCGGTACGGTAAAAAAAATCTAGTCTCCGGGCAAAGGCAATAAAGCGGCAAAAAGCATGCCGGGCATACAGGCATACCCCCGATAAACGCGCCTTAATCATATATGGAACAAACGGTAATTATTTGTGAAATACACTACCGTTACAAATAATAATCTGGTATAATTTTTAAGATATGTAACGAACCCGGCAGAGCCGCCGTCATCTGCGGCAGCCTTAAGCCTTATGCAAAGATGGACCACTAAACTCCCCAACGTATAAAGCAAACGGTTTGTTATCAGCTTTTCACGATTAAATAACGGAGGTTTCAGTATGAGAAAAGTAATATTGATTTTACTGGCGGGAATATTGGTATTGGCGGGCTGCAGCTCGACGGCCACTCCTATAAACCCGAGCGCTTCTGCGGCCATACAGACGACAAAACATCCCGAGACTACTCCTGAGGTCGTAAAAGTTTCACCCCAGCCCCAGGACGGTAATATGATAAAAAACGGAGATTTCTCTGCAGGCTCTGAAAACTGGCATACGTTCATTACGGCGGGAGGAGCATCGACGTATTCAGCCGTAGACGGAGCGCTTTGCGTTGACATTACATCGTGCGGCGGCGCCGAATACTCTGTGCAGCTTTATTACGACGGATTTAAACTGGAAACGGGCGGTAAGTACACTTTCGCGTTCGACGCAAAATGCGACGTCGATCGCGAGATAGAAGCGCGGCTTCAGGTGAACGGCGGGGATTACGCAGCCTACGCTCAAGGATTTTTCAACCTTACCGGCGAGATGCAAACATTCAAGATAGACTTTACGATGGATAAGGGCACCGACCCGGCGCCAAGGCTCGCGTTTAACCTCGGGACCCCGAAAAGCAGCAGCGGTCTGCCTCCGAATAAGGTCTATTTCGACAATATAGAAGTAACTCTTACGGACGGTTCCGGTTTAGTGAAGCCCGAGCCCGAGCCCGAGCGCCCCGATATCAATGTGAACCAGATAGGGTACGAACCGGATGATAAAAAGATCGCCATACTGCGCGGCGAGGCCGCCGGCGATACGTTCCAGGTGTTAGACGCAAACGGAAGCGTAGCATTCGAAGGTCCGCTTTCCGGCCCGATCACGAGCGAGCCGTCGGGCGAGACGAACTACACTGCGGATTTCAGCGCACTTACTGCCGAGGGCGTATACACTGTGAAATGCGGCAGCGCGCAGTCTTACGAGTTTAAGATCGCCCGGGGAGTCTATGACGACGCGTTCAAGGCAATATTCAGGATGCTGTACCTGCAGCGCTGCGGCAGCGCGCTGCCTGCAGAATATGCGGCCGGCTTCGCGCACGACGCATGCCACACAGGCAAAGCTGTAATCTACGGAACAGCCCAGAAGAAAGACGTATCGGGCGGCTGGCACGACGCGGGCGACTACGGCCGGTATGTCGTAAGCGGCGCAAAAGCGGTAGCTGACCTGCTGCTGGCATACCAGGATAATCAGGAGGCTTTGGGCCGCGACGATTTGGGCATCCCCGAGAGCGGCAACGGCAAGCCCGATATACTTGACGAGGCAAGGTACGAGCTCGATTGGATGTTTAAGATGCAGGATAAAAGCGGAGGCGTATACCATAAGGTAACATGCCTTGCGTTCCCCGGTTTTGTAATGCCTACCGAGGAAACGGACCAGCTGTATATAATGCCGGTTTCGGATACCGCGACAGGCGACTTTGCGGCGGTCATGGCAATGAGTTATAACGTCTTCAAGGGATCCGACAAAAAGTATGCGGACAAATGCCTTGCAGCTGCCAAAAAAGCGTGGGTGTATCTTGAGAACAACTACGGCGCTTCGTTCAAAAACCCTTCGGACGTGCTTACCGGCGAGTACGGCGACAACGACAATTCAGACGAGCGTTACTGGGCGGCGGCCGCCTTATATAACGCTACGGGAGATAAGAAATATATCGATGAATTCGAAAGGATCTTATGGGTCAAAACAGCCATTCTCGACGGTTACGGCTGGACCCGGGTGGGCGGATACGGCAATAAGATATACCTCTCCCTCGACCCTTCGGCAACGAACCCCGAATATGTGCAGAAAATAAAAGACGCAATAAAGCAGACTGCGGATAAGTATCTTCAGTATTCAAAGGCCGACGCTTATGGAATGTCGCTCGGCATGACATACCCGTGGGGAAGCAATATGACGGTATGCGATAACGCCAATTTCCTTATATACGCGTCCGGGCTGCTGGGCAACGAGGAATACGCCGCCGCTGCCGACAAACATCTCGACTACATATTCGGAGCGAACCCGATGTCGACCTGCTATGTGACCGGGTTCGGCTCGTTATCTCCAATACATACGCATCACCGCCCGTCGTTAGCCCTTGGGACCGAGATGCCGGGAATGCTTGCGGGAGGCCCGAACAGCAACCTTGAAGACCCGTACGCAAAAGCTGTGCTTTTGGATAAAGCCCCCGCGAAGTGCTATGTGGATAACGATCAGAGTTTCTCCACAAACGAGGTAACGGTATACTGGAACTCGCCGCTTATCTACCTGATGGCAGAGTACATGGGCTCCAAATAATTACCCTATTACATAGGTTAAGAGCCGCCCTCACGGGCGGCTCTTTTATATCAGCCGTAAAAAGACCTGTTCCGTTTCTTTTTACTTTTAAAATTACAGCAGTTTTTCTATCATATCTGCGAGATCGGTAAATTCCTTTAAGTCCATAGATACGCTCATGCCCATTGCGGTCGGCCTTGCAAGCGTCCCTACCGCGAGCATTGCGGATCCTTTCTCTTTCTGCAGCAGCGTAAACATCCTTTGGATCTTTAATGAAAGCGGTCCGTAACTCGACTCGCTGCGTGCAAGTTTATTTGCGCGTTTGATAAATTCGGCGTTAGCGTTCAATTTTTGCGCCGCCTCTCCTCCTGTGAATTTCGCCGCTCCGAAAACCTTAGGTTCCCCGAGAGAGGTTTCGGCGTCAACTTCTTTACCAAGCTGTGTTGAATAGAGCAGATAGCTGACGGCACAGCCCGCCCCCGACCTGATTACATTGGCTCTTACTTCAAAAGGACGCGGCCTGTCAAGTTTGAAGATAACTGAAAAAAGGCTGTTCGTCTTTCCCCCGAAAATAACGACCGGCCGAGATCTCCAATAACGGTTTTAGCGCTTGTCTTCACAGGCGAATCCGGCATTTCAACTTCAAATCCGGGCGCGCTCATGTTCAGTTCTTTCCCTGCTATCTCCGCTATTTTCTGGCCAACTGTCTGAGGATCCTGTGAATTGTATACAAAGATGTTCATTGTCTTCCCCTTTCGTATTTGGCAGTATATACCTACATATTACTATTGTTATATACATATTTCAACATCATCGGCGAATTCATCCTTGATTTTTTAGGGTATCGTGGTATATTATCCTTATTAATGGCAGTCTTTGAGATCAACCGGCTATATAAAAATCGCAAAGCATAAAGCCATTTATGTTTTAAAAGAAGTTGTTATGTCTAAAGAAAAGAAAATATCGATAATAATCATTGCAAGTATCATTCTCATACTCTTTCCTGTTATCGTTTTCGCTGCAGGTGCTGTATCGTATACCGTTTCGTTTGACAGTATGGGCGGCTCTTCTGTCGGCGGTACCGAAGTGCAGGCCGGCATGGGTCTGGCCAGGCCGGCAGACCCCTCGTTCCCGGGGCATGCGCTCGCCGGATGGTACAAGGAGGAAGACTGCATAAACGAGTGGAACTTTGAAACCGATATCGTTACGGCCGATATCACGCTCTACGCGGCGTGGAAAGACATTTATACCATATCGGCATCCGCGGCCGACCCTTCGGCCGGAGATGTATCGGGCGGAGGAGATTACGCAAGCGGCGCCCCGGTAACGCTTTACGCAACGCCCAAAGAAGGATACAGGTTCCTGCGCTGGGCTGGGTCAGGCTCCCCGGATCCGGTCGTTTCTTTGGTAGCGTCCGTTAATGCGGATTTTATTGCCGAGTTCGCTCCTATAGACACGCCTTCGCTCAGCACCGCATCGTCGGGCTATAACAGCGTTATACTTAACTGGACCCCCGTTGACCAGGCATCCGGATATGAGGTCTACCGCTCCGATAAGCAGGACGGAGATTATTCATTGATGTACACGGACCCTTCCGATCGTTTGAGCCGGATCGACCATGGCGTTGAAACGGGCAGAAAATATTATTACAAGGTACGCGCCTTCTGCGCCTGCGAAACAGCGCTGACTTACGGGGACTTTGCCGGGCCGGCTGCAGCGGCGGCTGAAATACCGGCTCCTGTTGTTTCCGCGGTTTTTGGCGGGTACAAAAGCGTCAGGTTTTCATGGGAATATATACCGGGCGCGAGCGGATACGAAGTATACCGCTCTACATCGCAGGGCGGGTCATATTTGAGGGTATGTGATCTTAAGTATCCCGAAGCTTCCTCTTATACCGGCTACGGTCTTATAACCGACAAAGTATATTATTACAGGGTCAGGGCCTATCGTAAGATCTACGGCGAAACATATTATTCGGATTACTCAGCCATACAGACCATCAAGGCTTCCTTTACCGCTCCCGCGTTAAAAGCCGTCTCGGCCTCCAGGTCAAGTATACGGCTTACATGGAGCGCACTGCCCGGCGTCAGCGGTTACGAGCTTTATAAAAGCACGTCGCCTAACGGAAGATATAAAAAGATATATACCTCGACATCGGCGCCTTGCGTTATTTTTACGGACAAAGGCCTTAAAAGAGGCGTTAAGTACTATTATAAAATAAGGGCTTACGGCATGCTGAAATCGAAAAAAGTATACAGCGGGTATTCGCAGACGGCTTTTGCTTTTCCCTCATCAGTTATTGCGGAGCCCATTTTCACGATACTTTACCAGAGCGACCCGCAATGGGGGCTCCCCGACGAAGTCAGACATAAGGCGTGCCTGATGTGCTCATACTCCATAACTATAAACAATATGGGCATAGATACTAACCCTAAAACTTTTTATGAAACGAACGGATACACTACCTATGTCAGCCCCGAGGGGCTTGCCGAGAATTACGGTGTAAAGGCGGTGTGCGCAACAGACTTTTGCTCTCCATATCTGGAAAGATATGAAGGATTCGAAACGTATATAAAAGACCCTTCGGCAAACGCCATTGCAGCCATTCAGGAAGCCCTTAACAAGCACCCCGAAGGAGTGATCTGCTATTTCAGAAGAGGCACAAGTGCCCATGCTATAGTTGCATGCAGATATAAAGGGAATACGATATATTACAGTGACCCCGGGCGTTCGCGCAAGTCTCTGCTTACTTTTAACTATACGTGGGTCTGGTACCACCATAGGATGAATTACGGCAACCTCGCATTCATGGTTACCCTTGACAAAATAACAGAATAAGCGGAGACAGCCGAGAACCTATTCAAAAGCAGCGAATTAATATTAATATATTATCCCAGCTTGATGACAAATTATTTTTGGCATTGTATTGGTGTTCTTCTAAACAAAGGCCGCCTGAAAAATCCCAAAACAACGTCCCCGAAAAGCTAAAGCTTTTCGGGGCAAGAAATACAAGGCATCTCAAGCATTGCGGCAGAAGCGCCCCGGCGCTGTCAGGCATTACAATCGGTAAAGACTATGCAATCATATTTATTATACGTACGTCAATTCCAGCGCCCGGCAGAGAAACAACGCAGCAGCCCGGCTTTGTAAGCGGCCCGGGATATTGATTATATTTCCAATAAGTTTTATAATCATTACAAAGCAGTTAGAACAAAACCGGAATCCCAATGTTCCTCACTTAAAGCACCCTTGCTGTAAATACATGACTTATATAGAAAGGTAGAGTGAACGGCATGAGAAAGTATCGGTTTATCAACATCTTTTTATTATTTATTATAGTTCTTATGATTATTCCCATACCCACCGCCCGTGCGTCTGAAGATTACGGAGTATTTCCTCAAAAAAACGCATGGTATCAGGCGACCCCTTCAGTTGTCTGGTACAACGACCCCGGGTCGGCAACTACCCTCGAAGTCCATATCGTCGGGAGGAAAGATGTAAAGCGCGTCTTTATAACGAGGCTCGGGTCTTCAGAGCCTGAAGGCGAAAAAGAGCTGTTTGACGACGGAACGCACGGCGATAAGGTTTCGGGTGATAACGTCTTCACGCTGGCAGATGTCGTTCTCCTCCCGGACCGTTCATACTTTATGTCTGATACCGGGTATTATACCTGGTGGGGCTTCCTGCGGGTCGAACTCAAAGACGGCACGCGTCTCGGCAACGATTACGGTATGTCCGTCGGAATGGTCCATCCGAAATATAAAAACGCCTTCCCTGTTCAGGACTTCGGCAACGGCCTTTCCGCCACGCCTTACGCATTTTTCATACAGGACAGCGACCACAAGGTCATCGACAGTTACCCTATTTCCGATGTCTATTGCGGCACGGAAAATTTCGAAGCCTATAAAAAGCTGTATAGTGTTTTCCCGGATGAGTTCGATTTCGCATCGCTCATGCCCGGCATGCAGATCTTCCGTCCAAAAGATCTGGCTGAGAACGTTCCGTACAATAATCCTGTGTCCAACAATATCAAGAATATAGGGCTTCCGATGATGGATGATACGGCAAAATTTGGATCAGCCGGGAGGCTGAAGTCTGTTACATTCCACTCATTTGGCGGCCTCGATATCATGGACCATGAACTCGGCCATACCTGGGGGTCCGCCATTGGCGAAAAACTCGGGCTCATCAATGGAGATTACGATCCGCATTGGAACAGTATGGCTGATATGCAGGGCCAAATGGGCGCCTATTACTTTAGCGGGAGTAACGTCGGCCACTTCGCGTACAACGGAGACGGGACATGGCGTTTGATACCAAACCTCACAGTTGAGCCATATTCTCCGCTTGAGCTCTATATTATGGGCCTGATACCTTCCTCGGAAGTACCGGATATACACATATTAAAGAAACCTGACTTTAC
>CAZDZY010000091.1:0-3785 GCA_964510055.1 uncultured Christensenellaceae bacterium | reverse complement strand
ATTGGGCTACGGGCGGACGCGCAACGCTTAATACATACCTTGGCGATTACGGCGTTCTGGACCTGCCTGCTCCCGTCATAACTCAGGCGCCCGATGAGTCACCTGCTGCCGAACCGCCGGCAACAAAAGCACCGGCTCCGAAACCAGCGGTTCCGGCCCCCGAACCATCGGCTGTGCCCGTAAAGGCATCCGGTGATTTGACTGTACCGGTACTTATCATAGCAGTTGTGCTGGCGGCATTAGCAACAGCAATAACCGTAATCATATCGGTAAATAAGAGAAGGAGCAGCAAGCGGAAATAAACCTACGCCACGTAAAGAGTTCGATAAAGAAAGGATGAGTGAACGACATGAAGAAATATCGGTTTATCGGCGTAATCTTGACCTTTATTATCGTTCTTTCGCTTACCCCCATACCCGCCGCCCGTGCGTCTGAAGATTACGGAGTATTTCCTCAAAAAAACGCATGGTATCAGGCAACCCCCTCAGTCGTCTGGTGTAATGACCCTGAATCCACGACTACCCTCGAAGTGCATATAGTCGGGAGGAAAGACGTAAAACGCGTTTGGCTGGCAAATTACGAATCCACTGAACATAACGATGAACTGTTCGACGACGGCACACACGGCGATAAGGTTTCCGGCGATAACGTATTCACTCTGGCGGATGCCGTTCTTTCCGGCTATATGCCTGAAAGCGGGTATAATAGATGGCTGGGTTTCCTGCGGGTGGAACTCAAAAACGGCACCCGGCTCGGCAACAATTACGGCATGTCCGTCGGAATGGTCGATCCGAAATATAAAAACGCCTTCCCTGTTCAGGACTTCGGCAACGGCCTTTCCGCTACGCCCTACGCTTTCTTCATACAGGACATCGGCCATGAGATCTTTAACAGTTACCCGGTCGCCGAAGTTTACTGCGGCAAAAAGAATTATGAAGCCTATAAAAAGTTTTACACCGTTTTCCCGGATATATTCGATTTCATAACGCTCATGCCGGGTATGCAGATCTTCCGTCCCGGCAGCATGGGTGAAAACGTTCCTTACGATGTGCCCGTATCCAACGATATAGAGCATATAGGGTTTCCCATTATGGACCATACTAAAAAGTTCGGATCGGCCGGGAGACTGAAATCCGTTGTCTACCATTCATTCGGAACTATTGATATCGTAGACCATGAACTCGGCCATACCTGGGGAGTCAATATCGGCAGTAATCTGGGATTTGTCGATAAAGACGACCCCTTGCATTGGAACGATATGGCCGATATGCAGGGGCAAATGGGCGCCTATCACTTTAGCGGGAGTAACGTCGGCCATTTTGCGTACAACGGAGACGGAACCTGGCGCCTGATACGAAATGACCAGAACGAACCGTATTCTCCTCTTGAGCTATATCTTATGGGTTTGATACCTTCCTCGGAAGTACCGGATATACACATATTAAAGAAACCTGACTTTACCGACCCGGAACATATCACGGCCAGGTCGTTCAAAACCATCACCGCCGAGCAGATCGTTAAAAGCGCGGGCGGCGAGCGCGTACCATCCTCGGCCGACTCCCAGAAGGAATTCAATATGGCGTTTATCGTCACTCAGGACCTGCCTTATAATGACGCGGCATACGCATATTTCTCACTTATGTCGAAGGAATTGATGGGCCATCAGAACCCGGATCCTAATCGTTCCTGCCTGGCGCCTTTCTATTGGGCTACGGGCGGACGCGCAACGCTTAATACATACCTTGGCGATTACGGCGTATTGGATCTGCCTGCTCCTGTCATAACTCAGGCGCCTGACGAGTCGCCTGCCGCCGAACCGTCGGCGACAGAACCCACGAAGCCCGCGGTATCGCCGGTCTCCGGGCTGTCAGCCATTCCGGCTCAGGGAACGGGAAACACTTCTGCGCCGGTGATGGTAATAATAGGAGTGCTGGCAGCTTTAGCAATAGTGATCATCGTTATCGTTATCGTATTGGCAGTCAGGAGAAAAGGCACTCAAAAATAGGAACCGCAGGATTTAAATATCGATGTAACAGCCCCGGATAGGCCGGGGCTGTTATTTACCGCTATGTTACTCTTTAGATAAGCAGTATGCTTTTTGAGGCGGAAATGTCGCCGCTGCAGGCGCGGGCAGGAAGAGGATGAGCGGGAATGCCGCGAACAGCATTACAGCTCCCAGCGCACCGACGGAGAGCGCGGTATGCAGCAGCGCCACGACCGGCGCAGCTATCCACAAGGCGGCAAATCCGGTAAACGGCCTCATTATCCCCGGCAGATATAACGCCGCTATGGCAAATAACGCGCCGATGAGGCAGCCCCAGCTGAACAGGAACGTCCCTCCGGGCAGGGCAAACGTGAAGGCCGCCTGCATCGCGAGGAACGCTATGAGCGTCCCTCCGGTAAGCTCCTCGTACCGCCAGCCTTTTTTCATCAGCGAGCGTATAATAAAGAACAACGCTATCGCAAGGAGCGCGACGGCTATTATCGCGATGCCTCCCTGGAAAGGGACTTGCGGCATGTTCGTAGGGCTGAATGGCACGGCAAATATAAGCGAAAGCAGGAAAGCTATTACCTCGCCCGCAGCGGCTGCCGCCAATGCAAGGCCGACCACAGTCAATGCAAACATCAGCCTTAAAGGTTTAATGCTCTTTTTTCTTGCCGCCAATAATATATAAACAGCTAAAGCGGCTATTGACAGCGCGAGAAACACGTAGTTCAAAGACGCCGGATAACTCACCGACATACCGTACGCGGGCGTAAAGAACGTAACGTCGCCCTGCGCGGCAAAGCTGCCCGGCAGGTCTTCGAACGCGAAGCCTTTTATTACGGGAAGCAGTTGGTCGCCGTACCCCTGTATGCACGAAAGGCTGATGTTCCCGTAATTGTCGAGCGGAGTGTGGTTTTCTCTCATGGCGTCAAGGTTGGAAAAGTTGAGCCCCGGCATCCCTTTGCCGATGAACGACGTGAAATCAGTATAGTTGGGCATTATCCTGTAAACGTCTGATGCGAGCGACCATGTGGCGCACGCTCCGGCCCTGCTTATATAAAAATCGAAGAGCTTTCCGTTGTTTTTACTGGTCTCGAACATTATCGCCGGGCCGCGCATGCCTCTCGATTCTATATTCATCACGGCTTTTGCGTTAAGGCCCGGGAAGCCTTTATCCCCGGCTGCCGCCCGCGCGCCCAGCATGTCCCTCTCTTCGCCGTCGGTGAACAGCACGTATATAGTGTTTCTAATTTCCCCCGCAGCCTTAACCGCGCGCAGAGTCTCGAGTATCACCGACACTCCGTATCCGTCGTCGGCGGCGCCGTGCGAGCCGGGCGCCTCTCCTGCTCCCTCTCCGGGGTTGGAATCGTAATGCGCGACTAGCAGCAATGCCTCGGTGTCCGACGTTCCCTTCATAACCGCGAATACGTTCGTTATATTGACGCCTTCTAAAGTATATGGTTTAAATTCGACCATACAGCCAAGCGATTCAAGCTGCTGTTTAAGATATTCCCTGATGCGTTCCAGTTCCGCCTTGTCGATCACCGTATGCGGAGCTTTTGACAGCTCACTGATATGCTTCGCAGCCCTGTATGCGGAGAATTCTGTGTCAATGCCCTCTTTCGGAGCAGGAGTGAATAATACTGAAATCCCTAACGTCAATGCGGCGATAAGGACGACGATACAGATAAAAAATTGCGCGGATCTTTTCATTTCTTCCTCCTTAAACTTTACATCAGAGCAGTTGAACTATGAATCATAAACAGGGAATGTATACTCCTAATAATATATAAACCGA
>CAZDZY010000090.1:0-12191 GCA_964510055.1 uncultured Christensenellaceae bacterium | reverse complement strand
CGTTGTTCATCCTGCCCCACATCTTCATCTGCTGCTCCTGAAGGCTCAGCTGCTTTACCTGCGGCACGGCCACCTGGTCGCCTTCCGAAAGCCCTTCGAGTATCTCGATGTTGACGCCGTCCGTAATGCCCGTTGTCACCTTATGCGTAGCCGGGGTATAATCGAGGTCTTTGTTGACGTCCCCGGCGAGCACCACGTATTTCCCGCCGTCTATCACCTGTATGGCCTCTATCGGTATATACAACGCGTTGTCCGCCCTCTGCGATACTATCTCCACGTCGGCGCTCATGCCGAGCATAAGGCCGTCCGCCGCGTCTAATTGCAGGGTAACGGTAAATTTCGTCACGTTATTCTGCGATACCCCTATCGGGTCTATCTTGCTTACCGTCGCGGTGAACTCCTCTTCAGGCAGCGCGTCTAATGTTACCGCGGCAGCCTGGCCTATCTCTATATCCGCTATATCGAGTTCGTCTATCTCAACGTCGATCTTGACCTGCCTATTGCTCTTTACGGCAAACAGTTTTGCGCCCGCCTGCACCATCTGGTTTGTGCTTAATTGCAGACCGGAAACAACTCCGTCTGCGCCCGCTTTTACCGTTAGAGAATCGAGCTTTTCTTCTACGTCTTTAAGGTCGTCTTCAAGCTGGGCGCGCTTGTCTATCTTTGAATACAGCGAAGGGGAGAGTATCTCGCCGCTCAAGCGGAACAGGTTGCCGAATCTCGACACATCGCCGCCTGCCTTTTCATACACCTTTTTTACCGTTCCGCCCCTGCCTGTTATATATACCGGGCTCGCTACCTCTATAGCGCTCTCGCCGAGGCTCGACCCTTCTTTAGCGGTCACTGTAGCCGTATCGCCCGCCTTTAATCTGCTTCCCTCGAATTGTACGGTCGTTTCGCCCGCTATTGCGTCGATGCCGGTCACGACTCCCTTAACGCTCCTTGCGCCCGACGTAACGGTAACTTCGTCTCCCTGCGCGATGTTTTCGCTGCCCGGGATAATAACCTGAAGCATATCGTCGGGGCTCACTACCGCAAGCGCGCCGTACTTATCCATAACGGCGTCCACGCTGTCGCCTTTGGCCGCGTATACAACCATCACCGTCCCTTTGACCGGCGACTTTATATAATCGCTGCCCGTCATGCTGCGCAGCGTGTTTATCGAAGCGTCAAGGTCGTCTATCTGCGATTCGAGCGAATCTTTCTGCGCCTCGAGGTCGCTGCTCTCAAAAGCCGCTATAACGTCGTCAGCCGATACCGTGTCCCCGTTCTCGGCGAATACCTGCGCAACAGTGCCCGCGGATTTGGCGTAGACCGATTCGTCGCTCAGCGGCTCAACGGTGCCCGCTCCTTTAACCTTTACTTCTATGCTGCCTCTCTGCACGCCCACGATGCCATACGTCGTTTTCGCGCTCTCAGCCGCGGCCGCGCGCATCCTCAAATACCCGAATACGAGCAGCGCGGCAACCGCCAGCACCACCACGAGTATTATGATCCTTTTCTTACTTCTCTTTTTATTCATATTGTTAATACGCTGCCTCCGTAAAATATTGATCCGTTATATATAACCGTTCCCGGCGCCCATAAATCCATATAAATACAAAATAAATATACCGCCGTTATTGTATCAAATTTACGGCGGCAGTAAATAGCATATAAGTGAATACTTCATAAATTATTTACATTAAGCCCGGCCGCGCCGGTTTTCCGTTATGGACCGCTATATGCCGTATCTCCCGCTTTTCGGATCCATAAAAATATCGAAACGCGGCGGGCTGTAAGTAAAAACGATAAATAAAGCCAGCAGGCCTAAAACTATCGCCATAGCCGCGGCAGTAAACCTTGGTCCCGAGAGATCCCGTTTCGATACTGTGAGTTTATACGCTATAAACTGCCCCAGCGCCACTATGATGTATGAGATCGTTAAATCAACTGCCAGATTATGCGGAATGAACAGTTGGTACGCGTAAAACAGCCCCAGCATCAGGGCAGGCATTAAAGGCAGTGTTAAAGCCTGCGAAAACACAAAATTGGGGAACCTCCTGCCTGCTATAAAGTAAAGAATAACATACCATATTACCGCCGGAACGAAGAACAGCTTCGCATGCTCCCACGGGCTCTCGTTTACCGGCGCTATTGCCGCGGTTACTCCTGATTTCAGTACGTCGCTATACAAGAAGTGCCACCCGCCCGCCAGCAGGAATACTATAAACGTTCCGATAACGCTCCATACCATCAGTTTCTTTTTGTCGCTCATATCCACCATTATCCTCCCTTTGGTTTATTTTATGAAAAATAAACCCGGATAACAGCGGCAAAGTCACACAGACCGCTGATAAAGCCCGTCTGCTTCGTTGTTTTTTTAATTAAATTAATAAAGCTGATTGAATTTTTATATAAGTATCTCCAGCGCCTCGAAAACGCTGCCCGCTCCGTTTACGGACATTCCTTTGGGAACAGTTATGCCTTTCATATTTGTCTTCGGCACGACTGCCTTTGTAAAGCCCATGCGGGCGCATTCGGAGAGCCGCTTCTCCACCTGCCCTATACCTCTTACTTCTCCGGTAAGCCCTATTTCGCCCATAGCCACGATATCGCTTACCGCTTTGTCGCGAAAGCTCGATACTATGCTGGCGGCCATAGCGAGGTCCGCCGCGGGCTCCGTGAGCCTAAGGCCCCCCGCGACGTTTAGATAAACGTCCTGATTGAAAAGCTTTAAACCTATGCGCTTTTCGAGCACCGCTATTATAAGCGCCATCCTGTTATAGTCTAGCCCGGCGCCTATGCGCCTCGGCATCTGGAACGACGTTGACGAAACGAGCGCCTGTATCTCGAGCAGCATAGGCCGGGTCCCTTCCATAGCCGGGTACACGCACGAGCCGGAAACGCCTGCCGACCTCTCGCCGAGCAGCAGCTCGGAGGGGTTGGTCACTTCTTTCATGCCGTCTTCGCGCATATCGAACACGCCTATCTCGTTAGTTGAGCCGAACCTGTTTTTGACTGCGCGTAAGATCCTGAAAGTGCCCTGCCTTTCGCCTTCGAAGTAAAGCACCGTATCTACCATGTGCTCCAGCACGCGGGGGCCTGCAATGGCGCCCTCTTTCGTAACATGGCCTATTATGAAAACCGCCGCCCCGCTCGTTTTAGCCTCTCTCGTAAGCAGCGACGCGCATTCCTTTATCTGGCTTATGCTGCCCGCCGAAGGCGACAGCCTCGCGGAGTACATCGACTGTATGGAATCCACTACCACAAATTCGGGAGCGGTCTCGCGCATCCGCTCTATGCAGTTCGTTATCTCGGTCTCGGCAAGCATGAGTATGTCTCCGCTCGTCCCGAGCCTGCCCGCGCGCAGGCGGACCTGCCGCAGCGATTCTTCACCGGAGATATAAAGCGTTTTTTTTCCCTGTTTCGCCAGCGCGTCCGCGACCTGCAGCAGCAGCGTAGACTTGCCTATGCCCGGCTCGCCGCCCGCAAGCACCACCGAGCCTTCGACTATGCCTGAGCCAAGTACGCGGTCGAGCTCCGCGAAACCCGTAGGCCATCTGTCCGAGCGTTCGAGCGACACGTCTTTCAAATAGACCGCGGCTTCGCCAGCCGGCGCCTTCACGTTCTTTACGGGCTCTATCGCCTGCGTTTCGAGCAGCGTGTTCCACGCCTTGCACGAAGGGCATTGCCCGAGCCACCTTGCGCACTCATATCCGCACTCGCTGCACACAAATACGGTCTTTTCCTTCGCCATAACAGCCCCCCCGAACGATCCGGCTTATTTCAGGCTTTTTTTCATATGGTATTTCACTATGCCTGCCGGAAAGTTCCTTTGAACGTAAACCAATCTATACCCGTGCTTCTCGTAAAACGGCTTCGCCTGAAAACTGAACGTAGTCAGATAAGCCATATCGCATCCCCTGCTTTTCGCCGTTTCTTCTGCTTTTAAAAGCAGTTCAGAGCCGAGTTTATTCCTTCTTAAGTTTTCGTCGACCCAAAGCAAATTGATATTAAGCCATTCTCCCCAGACTTCGAACGCTATACCCCCGGCCATGCCGCCCGCCTCATCGTTTGCCTTCAATACAAACGATTGCTTTTCTGCGTTTTCGAAGAACGGAAGGTTATATTCATGCAGTTTAATGCGGACTTCGTCTATATCTTCCTGCCCCGGCCGCTCATTTAATATGAATTCCACTTTAGCCTCACTGCTCGGATATGCCCGTATAAACCATTCCGCGGCCGGTATCGAGAGTTACCGCCGTACCGGTTTTCAGTATCTTAGTGGCGTTTTCAGCTCCGCACAGCACCGGTATCCCCAGCGAGAGCCCGACAATTGCCGCATGGGAATCGAGGCCCGGCTGTTCTGTGATGATACCTGACGCCTCTTTCAATATTTCCATCATGGAGTTATCCGTCTTCGCGACTACAAGGATATCGCCTGGCTCGAATACCTTCTTAGCCTGGTCAAGGCTGCCGCATACGCAGAGCTTGCCCCTTATCGCCATGTTGTTTATGCCTTCGCCCTTTACGAGCACGTTGCCCACTATCTGCACTTTAAGCGTATTCGTAGTTCCGCTTATACCTATGGGCACGCCCGCCGTTATGACGACTACTTCCCCGTGATTAACGAGCCCCGCCGCTTTCGCGCGCTCCACCACATGCTCGAAAAGTGCGTCGGTGTTTTCTTTTTCTTCTGTAAGTATGGGATATATGCCCCACGACAGCGCGAGCTGCTGGTAGGTCTTTTTGCTCGGTGTACAGGCCAATATCGGCACTGCCGGGCGGTAGCTCGACACCATCCTCGCGGTACGCCCCGATTTGGTAACGGCTAAAATGGCGCTTGCGTTTAAACTGTGCGCAGCTTCGCAGACCGCGTGCGATATTGCGCTCGTAACGCTTGCGCTCGTTTCGGGCGGCGTGCTTTCGAAACGTTTTCTGTAGTTTATATCACCTTCGGTATGCGTCGCTATCCTCGACATCATTATAAGGCTCTCTATAGGGTGCGCCCCGGCGGCGGTCTCTCCCGAAAGCATAATGGCGCTCGTGCCGTCGTATACCGCGTTGGCGACGTCGGTGGTCTCGGCCCTTGTGGGCCTCGGGTTGTGTATCATCGAGTCGAGCATCTGCGTTGCGGTAACGACCATCCTTCCCGCGGCGATCGTTTTCTTTATCAGCTCTTTTTGTATCTTCGGCAGGTCTACTATGTCTATCTCGACCCCCATATCGCCTCTCGCTACCATTATGCCGTCGCTTACCTTTATTATCTCCCCTATGTTGTCAACGCCGCTCTGGTTCTCTATTTTAGCTATTATGAGTATCTGGCTGCCTCCGTTTTGAAGCAGTATCCTTCTTATATCCAGAACATCAGCGGCAGTCCTGCAAAACGACGCCGCGATAAAGTCAACGCTGTTTTCGATGCCGAACATTATATCGGCCCTGTCTTTCTCGCTGACATAGTTCATATCGATATCTACTCCCGGCAGGTTTACCGATTTGTTATCCTTAAGGTATCCGCCGTTTACCACGCGGCAAAGTACGTCGCCGCCTTTTATCAGTTGGGCTTCAAGCTCGATGAGCCCGTCGTCTAAAAGTATCTTTGTACCCTTTTTAACGTGTTTCGCGAGATTGCGGAAAGTAACGGATACTTTTGAATCGTCGCCTTCAACATCCGCGGCGCACAGTATGAACGTATTACCGGGCACAAGCTCCGCGCCGCCGTTTTTAAACTTCTTTAACCTTATCTCAGGGCCTTTGGTATCGAGCAGTATGGCAACAGGCTTGCCGTATTCTTCGCGCAGCCTTTTTATAAGCTCAATAGTCTTTTTATGCGCGGCATGCTCACCGTGGCTGAAATTCAGCCTCGCAACGTTCATGCCGTTTTCTATAAGCCGGCGCATCATCTCCTCAGACGACGTCGCCGGGCCTATCGTGCATATTATCTTTGTCTTTCTCATAAACTCTCCTCACGATTTCTCAGATACATATGAACTTAAATACCACTTTGCTCCTAATCGATATGATCTGAAAAATACAGGAACATTATAATGCTTTGTTGGGGAAAAAAACAGTATAAAAAAAGAGCCGCTTCAGCTGAACCTTACAAGGTTCAGCTTTGGGCAGCCCCTTTATGCAGTTATGTTTATTCTATCGCGATGCGTTTTTCTTTGCTTTCGGCAGACTTGGGAAGCGTTACGGTAAGTATACCGTCTTCCATCTTTGCCGAGATCTTTTCTTCGTCGATGTCCTCGATCTCAAAACGCCTCGTCAGCTCCCCGGAAACGCGCTCTTTGCGGATATACCCCTGCTTTTCTTCCGTCTTCTCTTCGTTTGTCTTCGCGGTTATCGTAAGAACGCCTTTTTCGCAGATGAGCTCCACGTTTTCTTTCTTTACTCCCGGCATCTCAGCCTCGACGATATACGCCTCGTCGGTTTCCTTTATGTCCGTTTTCATCGCGGGAACCGCGCAATCCCCGAAGAAATTCCCCAGCATCCCGAACGGCCTTTCATATCTTACAAGCGTCATTTCATAAACCTCCTCGCTGTTTTGATCTTTTCTGTGATTGAATGATATCATATAGGTCAAAGATAGTCAAAGTCAGGTGCAATTGAAATCTTTGCTTTTCCGGCTACTATCCCCGGGATACGGCTGTTATTTGAGTTTATTAAATCAAATCGTGAATTTTGGACGATTATCCCGTGAATTCTCACTTTTCTGTTTATAACAGTCTTCTTAGCAGCCAACTGCCCTTTATGCGCAACCCTTGATATAAATATGGTCTGCATATTTTGAATTAAAAGATATAGGAGGCCGCGCATCCGCAGCCTCCTATATTACTGTCTTTATTAAAATTCCGGGTATCCATTCCCGCTGTTTATAGGGTCGAAATAAAGCTCTTTATCCTTGCCAGCGCTTCTTTTAAGTTGGAAAGCGACGAAGCGTACGAGCATCTTATGTAGTTTTCCATGCCTTCGCCGAACGCCGTGCCGGGCACGCACGCCACTTTTTTCTCAAACAGCAGCCGCTTGCAGAACGTATCGGCGTCGAGCCCGGTGCTGCTTATGTTCGGGAAAATATAGAACGCTCCCAAAGGCTCAAAGCAGTGCAGTCCCATCTCGTTGAGCGATGAATACATGAGCCTTCTCCTCCTGTTGTATTCCTCGTTCATCTTGCGCACATTAGGGAACCCGTTCCCGCATTCATAGCGTATCGCCTCCACGCCGGCGTCCTGGCTGAATACCGAGGCGCACAGCATCGAATACTGGTGTATCTTGACCATCGCGTCTATAAGCGGTTTAGGCGCCGCGGCGTACCCGAGGCGGAAGCCCGTCATGGCGAAAGCCTTCGAGAACCCGTTTATTATGATAGTCCTCTCCTGCATACCGGGCAGCGAGGCTATAGAACAATGCTCCCCGCCGTACGTGAGTTCGCAGTATACCTCGTCGGTTATCACGAGCAGATCGTGCTTTACTATCAGGGGAATTATCTTTTCGTAGTCTTCCTTCGTCATGATAGCGCCGGTCGGGTTATTTGGGAAGGGAACTACTATGGCTTTGGTCCTGCTTGTTACGACTTTTTCAATGCTCTCGGGCCGCAGGCGGAAATTCTCGCTCTCTTTCAGCATCATGGGAACAGGCTTGCCGCCCGCGAAACTGACGCCCGGCATATACGATACGTAGGACGGCGCGGGAACGAGCACTTCGTCGCCCGGGTTCATTATAGCCCGGAAAGCGATGTCGAGCGCCTCGCTGGCGCCTACCGTGACGACGACCTGATTCAGCTCATATTCGAGCCCGAACCGCAGCTCAAGGTATTTCAGTATCTCTTTGCGAAGGTCCGTCGTGCCGTGATTCGACGTATAATGCGTGCGCCCTGATTCGAGCGCGTATATGGCGCTCTCGCGTATGTTCCACGGCGTATCGAAATCAGGCTCGCCTACCCCGAGAGATATGCAGTCCTTCATCTCGCTCGCTATATCGAAAAATTTTCGTATCCCGGAAGGCGGCACATCCCTGACTATGGCCGAAACATATTTTTCTGTATTCACGGAGAGATCACCAGCCTCTCCTTTTCTTCTTTCTCGGCAAGTATAACGCCATGCTCTTTGTACTTTCTCATAATAAAGTGCGTCACCGTACTCGCTACGCCCTCGAGCACCGCAAGCTTCTCAAACACGAATTGCGATATCTGCTTCATGTTAACCGCCCGCACTATGACCGAAAGGTCGAATGTCCCCGACATGAGGTATACGGATTTTACTTCGTCGAATTTATATATCCGCTCGGCGAGGTCGTCGTAACCGAGGCCGCGCTTGGGCACTACTTTAACTTCAATGAGCGCTTCCGCTTCCTCTTCTGTTGTCTTCTCCCTGTTGATAATGGCGGTATACTTGACTATGACTTTGTCGCTTTCCAGCTTCTCTATCGCCTTCTTTACCTCTGCGGCGGAAATACCGGCCATAGCCGCCATGTCTTCGACGCTCGTTTTTGCATCGCTCTCAAGCATCGCCAATATCTCGTTGTATACGGAATCGCTCATAATGATCTTCCCCCCTTATGGTCTTTTGTTATTTCGAGTATTCTACCACCACAGCCCGCATGCGTCAATGTTAATCTGTCTTTTTCTGGTTTACTTTTATTATGCTGATAGGCTGAATCGGCCAGATCTGAAACATACGCGAATTTTAAAGGAAAATACGGTATCTATGTAGAATAATCACTATAAAGTTTGTTACTTTTTTCACGGAAGGAATGTGATCGTACGAGCAAAACCAATTCGATAAAACCCGACAAAAGACTCTGCGCCGTCTGCGGGCTGTTCTGCCCTTCATGCCATGTTTATATCGCGACGCATGAAGACCCCGAAAAGCTGAAAGCCATGGCCGCCCGTTTTAACGCCACCGTAAAAGATATGGAGTGCGACGGGTGCCGCTCGGAGAGGCTCAACCTTTTTTGCAGGACGATGTGCAAGATGAAAAAGTGCGCTGCCGGGAAAGGAATAGATTTCTGCGGCAGCTGCGAAGAGTACCCCTGCGCCGAGCTTAAGGAGTTCCAGGCGGCGCGCCCGCACCGCATAGAATTATGGAGCGCACAGCAGCGCATAAAGGAAGCGGGCTGGGAAACGTGGTTTGAGGAGATGACTGAAAACTATTCCTGTTCGTGCGGCGCTATAAACTCCGCTTACGACCTTAAATGCCGCAAGTGCGGAAACGAGCCGAGCTGTAAATACGTTGAAACGCACGGGGAAGAAATAATAAAAAATACGCCCCCCAAACCGAAGGCGTAAATCATGACAAAAGAGCCGCTTTTTAGCGGCGCTTTTGTTTTTATGCACGTTACTTTATTGTCTTAAGCGAACCATAATAGTTTACAACCCCTGCCCCCGGTCGATTACAGTTCCGTCAATTGCATTGATAGTTACAAAACACATCTCCGCGCCCGTATTCACGCCTTCCTTTGGACGATGCTCCCCATATTTCTCGTATCCCATAAACATCCATGTTGGGATCAGTTTGTAATCATCAGTAGTACCAACAGTAAGCAGCTTTGTATACCCCAGCTCTACCCTGTTGATAACGACCTCCGTCCCCTCAGGACGGGCGTATGCATTAGTTCCTGCCGCTTTTTCATATGGCTTCAGCGTCATAATATCCTCCATAGCGCTCAGGAATATCTGTTTTATTTGTTCCCAGGGCAGCATCTCTGAATTTCCGTTATCTACGCTCTTTATCTCGGACGGGTTCGTCCAACCGGCCTTAACGACAATGCCGTTCTGTATTTTTATACACAGAGACTCCGCATCCCACAAAATTATCGTCGGGCCTCCGTCTACAGCCGTTACATTTGTCCCCGTACTTGTTTGTACATATGTCTCGGACAGACCGTCATACATCCGTGTGTAGTAGAAGTTATAGCTCCCTTCCCCCCTGCTTACGGAACTAAGCGCCATGTAGTTTATACCCATTCCTTTTACGTATTCGTCCGCCTTTTCTTTTGCCTCCAGAAAACCGCTGTCCCCATTCAAAGATTCAGGAGTTACAAGCACATCGCGCGTTTCGCTGATATCATAATTGAACTTTCCGGAGTCATAGAAGAAACTGGAGCCTTTTTCAGAATCCTGTTTTTTAAGATCATTACCCCAATTAACAAAATCGACGTAACTTATCGAATCGTCCGATTCGGCAACCATATTCACCTGCATGCTGCCGTTTTCAACGGTTCTAAGCTGATATCTTGTTTCTTTCAGAGTTCCGGGAGCTATCGGAAACTGCAGATTGATGTTGTCTCCCTGATCATAGATCTTTTCGTCCGGGCAAAATAGTTTTGTAATAGCCTTTATCTTTTCCCCGCTTTCAAACGGTTTCGGAATGACTGTCAAAGTCGACAGGGTTTCCGTATCAACGCTATATACTGCGGCATCTACATTCAGTGCGTTGCCCGTGCCGTATTGTTTGTTGTATTCCCATTTCTCATATTTCCGTTCTGTGTTCACTGCATTTCCCGTCGTTACCGGCTGGCATGCCGTTAATGCGCTTACGGCCAGTATGAGGGCCGCCATGAACCCTGCGGTTACCCTCCCCTTTATACCTGTTTTCGTCTTTCCGAACATACCTTTTATCCTCCTTTCCATAGACGGGCGCCCGTCAAACAGCCCCATCGCCGCGGCGAACCTGTCCGATGGGCTGTGTCCCGCGAAACTCAATACAGTCTCTATATACGAAAGCCTGTGCCTTTGCCCCAATGCCTTTATCACCTTCTGGTCGCAGGCCAGCTCTATGTCTTCGCGTACCAACCTTAAAGCTGCCCATACAAGCGGGTTGAACCAGTAAACAGCCCGCAGTATGTTCATAAGCTTGATAGCCCAAAGGTCGCCTCCTTTAAAATGCGTCAGTTCGTGCAGCAGCACGTGCCTTAAGGCCTCTCCATCAAGCAGTTCAGCGTTATCCGGCAATACGAGCATTGGCCTTACAGCCCCCATTATTACCGGCTTGTCGAGAGCCGATTGTACCGTTATTTTTACTTCCCGGCGTATGCCCAGCTCTTTTTGGCACCGCTCCGCCAGTTGGGTTATATGCCGCGGCGTTTCCATGCGCGCATGCCTGATGCGCCTTCTTAAGTTTACCGAACTCATAAACAATATCAGGTTTACGGCCGTTGCCCCCGCAGCCCATACGCAAAGAGCGATCACAGTCCAGTCGATGCCGGCTGCCGTTACAGGCCGGCTGCCGTCCGTTTCCGCGGCCGTTTCGTTATTGTGCTCCGGCTGTATGCCGGGGGTATCGGCGCTATAGCTTTCAGGCACTAAAGTGTCGTTTGTTTCAACATAAGCATCCGCTGTGCCGTCGGCTGCCCGGGTTTGTTCGAACGGCCGGTTTTCAACTGCCGCCGTTGCCGGCAGTATGCTCAGGCCGCTTTCAAACCCGAAAGGCATTACCAGCTTTATCAGCACGACAGCCCACAACGCGAGCTTAAGTGCCGGCGATATCCTTCTCCCCGCGGTTTTTCTGATCAGCAGCGCTGCGCAAAAGAATACTGAGAAGACCGCGGTGTTCACGAGCAGCGACAAGATTATCTTATACGTCATTGTTGTCGCCTTCTTTCGCATGCTCCAGCTTCTGGGCTATTTCTTTCAGCGAGCGTTTATCGTCTTCGGATATTGAAACGTTCTGCACCATGGCAGCGACGAGAGCGCCCATAGAAGAAGCGCTTATGCGCGCGAGCAGCGTCTCGCTCTCGGCTTTCAGCGCTTCTTCGCGGGTTATGGCCGGGTAATACAACTTGTCCCGCATGTTCTTTTCTTTGCAGCACAGCAGCCCTTTTTCCAGCATTATACGCAGGTATGAGTGATACGTCTTATACTGCCAGCCGATTTCCGGCTGCTGCTTTTGTACGGCTGATATTATCTCGCCCATAGTCTGTGGCTCTTTTCCCCACATTGCGCGCAGTATTATCCATTCGGCATCCAGCAGTTTTCTATCCATAGCGTTACCTCTTTAATAATTGTCTTATATATATAAGATATCTTATATCTCAATATTATAAGATATTCTTGATTTTGTCAAGGGGATCATGCAAATTTTTAAAACAACAAAAAATAGATTCCGGCGCAGCCGGAATCTATCCCTGACAGGATGATAAAAGCGCCGCTTTTCAGCGGCGCTTTTTCCCACAACCTATAGTTTTCGATTAATAGCGGCCCCTCTTCGCTC
>CAZDZY010000089.1:0-12280 GCA_964510055.1 uncultured Christensenellaceae bacterium | reverse complement strand
GCGGGGGTAGTCGCCGCGTACGATTTTTTCTTAAGCCAGCAGGAGAGCCAGGAGAAACTTACGAGCCCGCTTATGAAGGAGTTTGGAGAAAGGCTCAAGAAAGAGCCTTTCGAGATAGAGTGCGTTGCCAGTGTGGACCTTGGCGGCATGCGGGAGGGTTCGCTTCCTATCAGCAACGTAGGCGTCGGTATTTACGCAAAATATGACCTCAAAGATCTCGGCGTAAGGGTCGGCGCGATGGGGGTGGACGTTATATCGGGTTACATAATAGACGATAACATCGTGGTCTCATATATGGGCAAGACGGGCGGCAAACAAGTAAAACTGCCCGAAGGCACGGATATAAAGAAAAACATGGGCTTAGGCGAGCGCGTAAAGGCTTTCCTGCCCTTTTTGCCGGAAGAGGAGGTATATTTGTCGCTTCTCGAAAAATTCGCCGGCTCGGTCCCCGATAAATATACGGCGGAAGATACGGCTTTTGTCTACAGCCCGAAAGAAGATAAAGAAGTACTGATGCATGTAATAAAGACCACGCTCGGCCCGCAGGAGCTTGGGGAGGCGATGCTCAGCTTTACCGGCAAGGTAAAGGGCGATAAGGAACTCTTCGGGCAGCTTCAGGATATCACCAATAAGTTTACGGCTTTCGCGGGTCTGGAGCAGCAGGATCTGGGCAAGCTTATCGAAGAATTTGAATCGACTTTGGACATGGGAGATCTTTATCCGGAAGAGAAGTTGTCATGGAGCGTTTATAAAAGGAACGATAAGTATGTGGGCATAAGCATCGAATTATTTACTAAGAAGACTAATATCGAATACACGTATATGTCGGAGTATGAGGGAAACGACAGCTTTCTGTACGGAGTGACCGAACTTAACGGAGTAAGATCCGAAACAAAGTATGAGTATAACTGGAACGGCAACAAGTTAAAGATGAGCGGAGAGGCGAAATCTGCTTCGGGCACAAACGCGGACGGCACGACGATGCTCATAGAGGGCGAGGCGGAATATTCCAAAGACGGAGCAAACGAATATTCTATCGCCTGTGACTTTACGATAAACGGCAGCTTTGGCAGCGGCGCGCTCGATCCGCGGGGCGGCGGGGATGTAGGCATGAAGTTAGACATCAATATAGCCTTGGGCGGCGGGCTCGGCACTCTTAAAGAAGACCGGGAATGGAAAAGCATATACGGCAAGGAATGGGGTAGCCTCGACGATCTGTTCGGATCATTTTTACCCGGCTTCTCCGGCGGTTATTTCAGTGATTACGATAACGGCAGCAGTTTTGGGGCATTAAGCTGACGGATGAAAAAGCTTTTCGCGGTAGATTTTAAAAGGCTGCTGCAAAACAGGGCGGCCATAATACTGGCGATAGCGGCGCCGCTCATACTCGTCGTGTTCATATCGATAGCGGTGGCGCCTTATTTTTTCGCGGCTGTCCGCACAAACAACTTTTCGGTAGCCGTTTGGTGTGAAGACGAAGACCCGATCACTGCCTCTATACTTAAAAGCCTCGTCGAAAGCGAATCGCTCGGCGGCCTTATAGCCGCAGAGTTTGTGGACAGCGAAGAGGAGGGCCTTGAGGCGGTAAAGGCAGGCGCGGCCGCGTATATACACATACCGGAGAACATGCAGGAGGTGCTTCAGGGCGGGGGCAGCATAACCATATCGTACTTTGGCAACAAAAGCATGCCGCTCGAAGACGCGCTCCTCTTTGAAACGCTGAGCTCGGGGGTCGAGCTCGTAAGCCACGCGCAGCACTCGGTAAACGTGCTGTATTTCGACCTCGTGGACTTTGGCGTAGACCAGGATACCGCGTCGGCGGAGTACCAGAAGACTACGTTCAAGTTTTTTTCTAATGTGCTCTCGAGGTCGGCGCTGTATGAAGATACCGATCTTACTTCTCCCCTCGGGGGCGCGCTGCCGCTGGAATATTACGCGGCAAGCTTCCTCATACTTTTCGTGGCTCTGGGGGGGATGCCCATAGCGCGCCTTAATGCGGACGACCGCAATACCGGACTTATCCTCCGGCAGCAGCTTTCCGGCAATACGCCTTTTAAATGTTTTTTATCGAGGTGGCTCGCGGGGAGCGCCTTTTTGTTCATAGAATATATAATACTGACCGCGGCGTTTTGTTTGATAGCGGGCGGCGCGGCGCGGTTCTCGGGCAGCGTTCTCATACTGCTGCTGTTCGGCGTACTCTTAAGCGCCTTTATCAGCCTCGGCATGATGCTCACCGGGCTTCTCTCCGGCACGTCTTCGTTCGCCGTAAGGGCGGCTTTTATGAGCGTATTAGCGCTCTCGCTCTTAGGCGGGCTTATTATACCTTCGGCATATATGCCGGGCGTAATACGAGACGTTTCGTTTTACACGCCGTTCGCCGCGGCGCTGAAGATGGGCATCGCGGGGCTGTTTGACGGGGAAGCGGAGGGGATGCCGCTGTTTATCGCCGTATTCGTTATATACATAACCGTAATGCTGCCGTTAAGCATAAAGAGCTTTCAAAGGAGAACGGATTGAAGCTGTTTTTATCCACAATAAAATACCGGCTTAAAAACCTGTTCACTTCGGCGCACGGGCTCGTGTTCCTTATACTCGCCGTGATAGTGGCGGTATCGCCGTTCATCGGGCTCATTATACCCGACGCGCCCGTGCCAATTGGTTGGATAGACGAAGACAACACCGAGTTCTCAAAGCTGCTGCTTAAAAACGTGGAAGAGCTCAAAGTAGTATGGGTCACAAGGGACGACGAAGACACGCTTATGGCCAACCTGCAGACGGGCAGGCTGGAAGGCGTGTTCGTTATAAAGAAAGGCTTTGAGGAGTCGATAAAGAAGGGCGAATACAGCGGGACCCTGCAGCTGCTGCGCTCGCCTTACAGCACCGCCGCGGGGGTGATATCGGAGAGCGTGGGGGGAGAGGCCATGAGGCTGTGGCTCTCGTGCTACAGCGGAGTGGAAGCCGAAAGCTACGGCGGGGCCGAACTCTACAACAAGGTGTTCGCCGACGCGAACGCCGGCACAGATGCGCCTATACTTTCCATGGTGAGGACGAACGAAGCCGGGCAGACCGGTGAAGTTACGCCCATTATAGACGCGGCGTTCGAGGCGCTGTATGTGCTCGCCGCGCTTGCGTGCTTCTTCATGCTCACCGGCATAGCGGTGATGAGGCTGGGCGCCGACTTCCCGGCGAGGCTCAAAAGCCGCGCTTTTTCGATAGAGAGGTTCCGCTTCGCGTCGGCGATAGCCGACACGGTATATATATTGCCCGCGGCAGTCATACCCCTTATCGCCTTCGGCATAGGTGGGGCGGGGCATATTATAGCGCCCATGGCGGTAATGTTTACGCTGTACCTTTTCTCGTACGGCGGCATAGCCGCGCTAGTCTCGAAGATATCGAACCAGACGGCCATGATGCTGGTGATATCGGTTATAACCATAGCCAACGTGATGTTCGGCTCTATGCTGATAAAGCTGCCAGACGGCGGCGCGCTCAATATGCTTACATATATATTGCCCTCAAGGTGGCTGTCGTCGATAAAGACGCTCGACCCCGGTCTATGCATAGCGGGGCTGGCGGTTTGCGCGGCGGTATATAACGCGCTGCCGTTTGCGGTGAGAAGGAAAGAGGGATGAGAGAAGTAGAATTATCATTGATTTATAGAGATTTAGAAAAAGCACAAAACTGCTTACAGATCTAAATAAAGAGTTGTTTATAAAGATGCATTGTTTCCATATGAAAACTCAAAAGTTTTAATTTACAACTAATAAGAATAAATATATAATGTTGTTATTAAATGGGATATTATATGAAAAAAATAAAAACTTTTGATCCAACACAATATAGTTTAAAATTCAACTTTACTAAAGACACATGTAACAAGATTAATACTGGCATTTGTCCTTTGGATACCTATAAAGACCAATTAAATAGAAATGACTATGATTTTAGTTTATTTAGAAAAGAATATCCGAAGTGTGTAAGCATGTATTATGCAATGAAAAACAATAAAATCGTAGCCCTACTACCTCGGATACATAAATTTAAATGCGGTCATTATATGTGTGATGATGGACAACATAGGATTTGTATAGCTATAAGAATGGGATTAACTTTGACAGTTGAATACGTTAATGATTATGTGGTTGATGATGATTGTTGGGATTGTAAAGGCTGGAGTGGATAAATAGGAGGTACTTAATGAAACTAATAAGTAATATTAATTCAAACCATTCATTATCCTTAAAAAACCTTTTTGCAGATGCAGATCAGGCAATACTTGTTAGCCCCTTTTTAGCAGATAATCTTACACATATTCTTAGTCAGATTATAGGAAATTCTAAAATTAGTGAGGTTATATTAATTACAACCCTGCCAAAAGACTATTCTGAATGTTTACATAAAAGCAAATCGTTACCTTGTTTCGTCTCGTTATGTAATAAATTTAATATTCATTATCGAATATATATAAATAATAAACTTCATGGTAAAGTATATTTATCAAGACAACAAGGTGAACCCATTAGGGGAATAATAACTTCTGCAAATTTAACTGATAAAGGTATGGGGATAAATCACGAATGGGGCATAAAGACAAACAATAGTAGTTTATTAAAAGATTTGTATAATGAATTGTTTACCTGTCCTGACTTATATGAAATTGATTTAAATGATATTAAAAACTTAACAAATAAAGTAGATAACTTTAAACATATTAATTATGAACCCATTGTTGAACCCGAATTAGATCTATCTGATATATTGAAGTATCATAAGGATACGAGATTTTTCTTAAAGCCATTAGGGGTATCGGGAGATCCTTTTACAAAAGAACGCAAAGTAGAATCAGACCTGCATTTTTCTAAGCGTAGACCTAAATCAGTACGAATAAATGATATTATTATATGCTATGGTGTTGGCCCTACGAAATTATTAGGATACTTTAAAGTTTTAAGTACGCCAATAAATGATGGCACTAATAAAAGATGGCCGTGGTATGTTGAAAGTGAGAACCTTAATAAGTCCTTTAGTGATAAGTGGTGGATTTATAATAATACCCAAATAAATAAATTATGTGCCGCCTTTCATTCAAAATATCCAAGTGAATTAGTTACTTATAATGGTGGTAAAAGCCTTGGTGCTTTGAATTTCGGCTCTGATAAAATTCGATTAAAAGAATCATTTGCAAAATACTTAATAAATGAAATAAACAAATATTCTTTATTAGTAGGATGAAAATAATTATAGGGGCATTTCTTGTACCGGAAAATCTTGTATCAAATCTTTTATAATTCTACTTTTTCATCATCATATTCAACTTCAGAGTCATTAATGTTGATTATTTCACTATAGAATAATTTAATTCCTGGTTTTTTTATTTGTGATGCTATTTGCTTTAAATAATTTAATCTTAGACTCTTTTCCGTAATTGTTGATAATTCTCCCCCAGCCTTTGTCATTTTGTAAAGTGGTATTGTTAATTCGGTTACCCCATCGGTTTCCTTTTCGAATAATATTACTTTACTTTGGTATATAATAATAGGATTTTTATTAATATCGTTAACAATCTTTAAAGGAAGACTAAGTCGATCTGAACTAATAAGTCCGGCGTCGGTCATTCTTACAATATCGTATATCTTCAAATACTCAGTCTTATTTATATCTTTATCACAATAAATAAAGAATTCATTTCCTATTTTCATTAATAATGATGACATCTTACGAAATAATTCTGCCTCATCTTTTGAAAGACTTCTTAATGCTTCTAATGTTCTTATTGAATATGATCCTGGTTTTTTTATTTCTCCAGAAAGAATTCTACCCCAAATATATTGCATATCCTCATTGCTTATCTCTCCAACTGAATTAAAGAAGCGATTTATCCAATCCTCATCTACTTTTTCTTGTGACACCTCGGTTTCATCTTTTAACTGTAGATATGCCGCTGCGATGACATTTTCAATGTTTTGCTGTTTTTTAAGCTCTTGAAATTGTACACGATTCTGCATTCTTACTAGCAACTCATCGTTTGAATTATCAATAGTGATATGTCCATCTGAATAAACAATTGGGATATCTGGATTTTCTCTTATTTTTTTAGATATTACTTCAATCTCGGCGGCCCTAGCTTCTGCTAATGCTTTTATCCCATCAGCTTCAGCTTTTTTTATTCTCTTTATGTGTTTAGGCTCATATACTTTTCCGACACCCTTACTGCAAACATCCATAAGTTTTGTTACAGGTTCTGATAATTTTCCTACATCAACTAAGCACATTATCGCACCTCGTTAAAATCAAATTACTTAAATATATTATATCACCACATATCTTTAGTTTCCACCATAATAATACCTTTTATCCCATTATTTTTATACATCACCAAACAAAAACAGCGCCCGGTTCTCGGACGCTGAAATGTTTTTAATTACTTATTCTCAACAGCGCCTATGAGTATATGGTCTTTAGCCGGGGCTGCCAGTCCCCCGAATCTTTTAAAATTATATGTTTCGACCCACTCTTCTATTTTGGGCCACCATTGTTTCAGTTTCCTGTTTAGGTCCGTAATGTTATATAACACTTCTTTTATTTTCAGAAACTCCGGGATGAAATCTCCGCTGACGTTATCGAGCTTGAGCAAACAGCATTCTTTTTTGGAATTATCCGACAACCCTATTTCATAAGGGATCCACCATGATTTTTCGTCGAACGTCTCGCTCGAAATGATGCACAGAACGAAGTTTGAGGACGCGAACCCTTTTTGTATGTGCAGGTCTACCTCTTTCGCGTCTTCGGCGAGCACCGCGTCCTGAAAGCTTTTATCATCCGTATCCATATATATGTTGAATCCGGCGTAAGTCAGGTAGTCCCCTATTCTTTCGACTTTTTCTTTATCGGCCCTTCGGTGCGACAGGAAGATACATTTCTTATTGGCAAGCGCGCTGCGCTCGCCCGACTTAAAATCACTTAAGCTTGTGACAGCCAGATTTATACCATTCATGATTTCTCCCCTTCTAAAAACGATAAAAATAATACCATTTATGCTTCCGGATACCCTTTTTGAAAAAGCGAGCTGTCTTTAACTATGATCGTTTATATTTATATCAACCACTTTACCCTTTCTCTAACATAACGGCCTCTTTTAATCAATTATCTTTATACATCGCCAAAAAACAACGCCCTGTTAAGGAGCGCTGTAACTTTATATCCCCAGTATCACCCTTCTCGCCCTCTCCCTCAGCGCTTTATCGGCAAGCGCCTGCCCGAGGAACGTTCCGTGTTCTGTCCGCTGTCTCAGCGTTTCAAATGAATACGCTATCGACTCCGCGTGGTCGAACGCGAGGCCGCCGCTCTCTATTGGCTCTATCTGCTGCATGCGGCCTGAAGGAAATTTGACGGAAGGCCTTAGAGTCTCGGGGCCTTCGAGTATATAGTCTATATAACAAAACCCGTCTTTCTCGCGTTTTTTATATTCTTTTATTTCGAACCATGCCGCTTCCGCCGCGTCGTCGCCCGCTTTGGGCTTTACGGCCGAATAGTCGGCGACGCTTATATAGCTTATTGTTATCACCCGCTGGCGCGGGTCCCTGCCGGGCTTGCCCCACACGAAAGCCTGCTCCGCATATATTCCGGACAGCCCCGTCTCTTCTTCAAGCTCCCTCGCCGCGCTGACGGCGATATCCTCGTCTATGTTCACGAACCCCCCGGGAATAGCCCACTTGCCCTTATACGGGTAATCCCCGCGCTTTATAAGAAGTATCTTCAGCGCGTTTCCGTCTACAGCGAACAGAGCAGTATCGGCGGCCGCCGCCGGGTTTTTATACTTGGACGGGTCGTAGCTCTTCAGTATCTCTTCTTCCTCTTTACACGACGGGATGTATGCCATGCTTTCCTCCTAAACGAAGCCAATGATTATTTCCATAATCAATTAGCTTTTTGATATCGTGTCCAGTTGTCATTCTGAAGGAGTACAGCGACTGAAGAATCCCATCCTATGAGCACACAAGATGGGATTCTTCGCAAGCTCAGAATGACATAAAGGGCTTTTCCAACGGCTTGTCTCACTAATTCTGCAATCAGTGTTTATTAAAAGTATACTTCGTCTATCACGCCTCCGCCGAGGCATTCGTCCCCGATATAAAGTGCGGCGTACTGCCCGGGCGTCACCGCGCGCTGGCTGCGGCCGAACTCTATGTATTCTCCTTCGCCGCGCCGGGAAACGAACACTTTCTGGTCGCTCTGGCGGTAGCGGAATTTGGCGCAGCACTCGAAGCCGGCTTCCGGCCGCCCGTTTATGTAATTCATGCCTGTCGCGAGCAGCGCTTTTGAATAAAGCGCGTCCGTCTCGCCCTGCCGCACGTACAGTATGTTCTTCTGAACGTCTTTATCCACAACGAACCAGCGCCCGCCGGTGCTGCCGTGCAGCCCGCCTATGCCGAGGCCGCGGCGCTGCCCCAGCGTGTAATACATCACGCCCTGGTGCCTGCCGACTATATTGCCTTCCGGCGTCATTATGTCGCCCGGCTGCGCGGGCAAAAAGGTCGAAAGAAAATCGCGGAACTTGCGCTCGCCTATAAAGCATATGCCTGTCGAGTCCTTCTTCTCCGCGACGCTTAAGGCCAGTTTCGAAGCAAGTTCCCTGACTTCACTTTTAACCATTTCGCCTATGGGGAACATGGCGTTTTCTATCTGCGTCTTCGATAACATGCAAAGGAAATACGTCTGGTCTTTTTCCGCGTCAACGGCTTTTATCAGCTTCGCGCCGTATCCGCCGCCCGTCCTTGCGTAATGGCCGGTCGCGAGTTTTTCCGCGCCCAGCTTCCTCGCGTAGTCGAGGAACGCAGCGAACTTTATCTCGGAGTTGCACAGCACGTCGGGGTTGGGCGTGCGGCCTTTTTTATATTCCGCGAGGAAATACGAAAATACGCGGTCGTAATACTCCTTTTCGAAGTTGACCGTATAGTAGGGGATATCGATTGCTGCGCACACGCTCTTTACGTCCTCGAAGTCCGAAGCGGCGCTGCAGCCTTTCCCGTCGTCCTGCCAGTTCTTCATGAACACGCCGAGCACGTCGTATCCCTGCTGTTTTAACAGGTAGGCCGCGACGGCGGAATCCACTCCCCCCGACATGCCGCAGACTACCCGCGTTTTCTTGTTTTCCCGCAAAACGCTTCTCCCTTTATTTAGATATGATCATTATACTTTTTATAAGAGCAATGATGCAAGTGAGCAGTTTACATACAAAGCATGGCCAGAGACAGCCCCGGACCGAAAGTCGGGATCAAACGTAAAAACCCCACCTTACGCCAAATTTGTCGATAAATCTTATCTGGCATGGAGTGTAGTCAAAAGCCTGCATAGGCGAGACGACCATGCAATCCCCCTCGAAATATGAATAGGCGTCTTTCAACTCTTTCTCACTGTCGAACCTGACGGCCAATTGATAACCGCCCGACTTCGTAAAGCCGTCGTTGTCTCCAAAGTCGTTCAGCATGAGAAGCTGTTCGTGGATAGTTATTTCCGAATGGATGACATATTTATTATTTTCGGGATCGTCGATGACGGTTTTTACTTCAGCGCCTAAAGCTTTTTTATATAATTCGATTGCTTCCCGTGCCTGCCCATTAAAAATGATATGAGTTGTTAACATATATCTACCTCCTGATATTGCTGTAATTATAGCTTTGGATAAAAATTATGACAAGCGCCAAGGGTTTTCCTATTAAGCGGAACTGGTGATATAATAACAGTATGAAAAAAGTTGTTTATGCGGTATTTGCGCTGATACTGGCCGCGCTGCTCATATTCTGGTTTTTCTACCCGCTGCGCAGCATGATAGTGATGAGCGTATATTCCGGGCAGCAGAGCGGAGAGAGCGTGATGAAAAGAAACGGGTTTTCGATTGATATGCCTTCGGGCGAGGGATGGTACCCGTTCGTCATGACGTATAACGCGCCCGGGTTTTCCGCGTGGTCTGATATAGACGCCGATATGTCCATAATGTACACCTTCGGGGCGTTCGACGTATGGTCGCGCACGTCGTCGATATACGACAAAGACAGCGACAGGTATTCGTCTTTTTACGGCGCGTATGTCGTTAAAGAAAACGGCGGGGCTTTCGGTTTCGGCGATAAAGGGCTCGATATAGGCGAGGTAACGGCTGCGGTCGAATACGACTATACGCAGCTGGTGCTGGCCGCGTTCGGGTGTGCGGAGCCTGTTTTCAGAATCGAAGATTATAATATAGAAGAAAACGCTTATATAGCGGGCAGCGGCGGCTGGACGCTCATAGACGCGCGGATCACGGCGAGCGGATGCGCGCATAATTTCATATCCGACAAAACGCCTTACCTGCAATACGGCCCGCCTGCGGAAAAGGCGGAAGAAGATTTCGCCACGGTAAACCTGTACGGCAGGGTATACGCGAAATACCTTAGCGAATACGGCTGTACGGTGATGATATATGTAATAGCGCCAAATGAAAAAGCCGCCCTGGAATGCGTGAGAGGCATACTTTCAAAAACAGCGATACGCAGTTTACAACAGTGAAGATACGGCGTCCACGGCTTTATCTATAAGTTCCTTAAGCCCTAAGTTCGACACGCCGGGTATAACTATATTGCACTTCGATACGGGAATCAGTATCTTTACCGCGCCGCTTTCGGATATCGCCTTTGCCATAGCTGATGTTATCTCGCCCATCATGCCGCAGGAAGCTATTATGCCTATGCCGCCTATAATAACGTCGGCGCGGCCGGCGTTCCAGCACACCGCGTTTTCGCCGGTGGCGCAATTCGCCGCCCCGCTCTTCATCATGGCTGATGTGGCTATGGCGTTGGTGCCCAGTGCTGTTATGCTGACGCGATCCCCGTATTTTTCCGAGAGGCTTTTTATTACCGACGCCCCGAGGCCTCCGCCCTGGGCGTCTACAACGGCTATGTTTAGCATTATTTAATTATAACTGACATCGGCGGTAACGGCAATAATGCTTTTAACAGGCGCTTTATAAATATTTTTCTTTAAATAACCCGTGATCTGATATATAATTTTCCATAGTAACGGTTTATATTAATTTATCAAGGAGGATGTTTTAAATGCCACTCGTAACAACAAAGGAAATGTTTAAAAAAGCGTATGACGGAGGATATGCCATAGGCGCGTTCAACGTAAACAACATGGAGATCGTGCAGGGGATAACCGAAGCCGCCAAAGAGCTTAACGCTCCGCTGATACTTCAGGTGTCAAAGGGCGCCCGCGCTTACGCGAACCCCATATATTTAAGGAAGCTTGTAGAAGCCGCCCTCGAGGATACGGGGCTTCCTATCTGCCTGCATCTTGATCACGGCGATTCGTTCGAGACGTGCAAAGACTGCGTAGACGGCGGGTTTACGTCGGTCATGATAGACGGCTCGCACTTTTCGTTTGAAGAGAATATCGCTCAGACGAAGAGGGTCGTCGAGTACGCGCATTCCAAGGGCGTCGTCGTTGAAGCCGAGCTTGGGCGCCTTGAAGGCGTAGAGGACGAAGTAAAAGTTGCTGCGGGCGAAGGCTCGTACACAAGGCCCGAAGAAGTCGAGGAGTTCGTATCGAAGACCGGCGTGGATTCTCTCGCGATAGCGATAGGGACAAGCCACGGCGCATTCAAATTCAAAGGCGAGCCCAAGCTGCGTTTTGACATCCTCGAAGAAGTCTCCAGGAGACTGCCGGGATTCCCGATAGTGCTGCACGGCGCGTCGTCGGTCATCCCCGAGTTTGTAGATATGATCAATAAATACGGCGGAAACATGCCGGGCGCTCAGGGCGTTCCCGAAGAGATGCTGCGCAAGGCAGCGAGAAGCGCGGTCTGCAAGATCAATATCGATTCGGACCTGCGTCTCGCGATGACAGGCACGATAAGAAAATATTTCGCCGATAATCCGTCTCACTTCGACCCGAGGCAGTATTTAAAGCCCGCGAGAGAAGCTATAAAGATACTCGTTAAAAACAAGATACAAAACGTGCTGGGCTGCGCGGGCAAGGCCTGATAATATCCATAGCGGGAACACCGGCGTCAGCGTATGCGGGCGCCGGTTTTTTGTTATCCGGAAAGAGAGCCTCCTATGGTATAGAATATATGCCTGATTCATATTTATAATATGGATTTCGTATCAAAGATTCAGGGGGCGTTTTAAGATGGGGCTGGGGATAGACTTCCAGGTTGTTCTTTTTTTCGCGCTCGGCCTTACGCTGCTTTACTGTACCGGATGGCTTCTCCTCGCTCCCCTGAGGTTTCTGTTAAAACTCATAA